>NZ_CADFEC010000022.1:0-103353 GCF_902833195.1 Burkholderia sp. BCC1638 | reverse complement strand
CGTCAGCAATCGCGACCACGGCACGAGCTTCTCCATCTCTTCCAGGAAACGCTGGCGCCGAGTCATGCGCTTCTTGCCCGTGCTTTCCGCTTCCGCAAAGCTCATTTGCCGTTTCATCGTCGTGGACCCGTTCCGTGAACTATCTTCTACAACGTCCTCGGCTGCGTCAGCGATGACCACAGAGCCGGATAAATCAGTGTTTCCCTAGAGTGAGCGCTACCTTTCCGGCGCATTCACGCGTCGGCCTCGACGACAAGAGGGCACACGACATGGAATACCGCACGCTCGGCCGCTCCGGCCTCAAGATTCCCGTGCTGAGCTTCGGCGCAGGCACGTTCGGCGGCACCGGCCCGTTGTTCGGCGCATGGGGCAACACGGGCGTCGACGAAGCGCGCCGCCTGGTCGACATCTGCCTCGAAGCCGGCGTCAACCTGTTCGACACGGCCGACGTGTATTCGGACGGCGCATCCGAGCGCGTGCTCGGCGCCGCGATCCACGGACGGCGCGACCAGGTGCTCATCTCGACCAAGACGGGCCTGCCGACCGGCGACGGCCCGAACGACGCAGGCACGTCGCGCCCGCGGCTGATCCGCGCGGTCGACGACGCGCTGCGCCGCCTCGATACCGACTACATCGACCTGCTGCAGCTTCACGCGTTCGACGCGGCCACGCCGGTCGAGGAAGTGTTGTCGACGCTGGACGACCTGGTGCGCGCGGGCAAGCTGCGCTATATCGGCGTGTCGAATTTCGCGGGCTGGCAGATCATGAAGTCGCTCGCTGCGGCCGACCGGCACGGCTGGTCGCGCTACGTCGCGAACCAGGTCTACTACTCGCTCGTCGGCCGCGACTACGAGTGGGACCTGATGCCGCTGGGCGCCGACCAGGGCCTCGGCGCGCTGGTGTGGAGCCCGCTCGGCTGGGGCCGGCTCACGGGCAAGATCCGCCGCGATGCGCCGCTGCCCGAACGCAGCCGCCTGCACGATACGGCCGGCTTCGGCCCGCCGGTCGACGACGAACGACTGTACGACGTGGTCGATGCGCTCGACGCGATCGCCGAGGAAACCGGCAAGACCGTGACGCAGATCGCGCTGAACTGGCTGCTGCAGCGCCCGACCGTGTCGTCGGTGATCGTCGGCGCGCGCAACGAGGAACAGTTGCGCCAGAACCTCGGCGCGGTCGGCTGGTCGCTGACCGACGCGCAGATCGCGAAGCTCGATGCGGCGAGTGCGGTCGAAGCGCCGTATCCGTACTTCCCGTATCGCCGGCAGGACGCGTTCGCGCGACTCAACCCGCCGATGTGCGGCTGAGCGGACCAACGGGCAGGCACGCGCCGACGCAACGGCGGACCGGCGCGACGGACGTCAGTCTCACCGCCCGGCCAGCGCGCGGTCGATCATCTCGCCGATCCGCCGCGCGAGCGCGTCCATCCGTTCAGCCGGCACGCCGCCGTAGCCGAGCACGAGCCCGTTGTAGCCATGCGCGGTGCCCGGCAGGCAGAACGACGACAGCGGCCGCAGGATCAGCCCGTGCGCCTGCGCGACGCGGCTCAACTCAGTGTCGGCCACCGGCACGTCGAGCCGCGCGGACAGATGCATGCCGCCCGCGCCGCCCGACACCGTCAGCCGCGTGCTCAATCGCCGCACCAGCGCGTCGTGCAGCGCATCGCGCCGCTCGGCATACACGCGGCGCATGCGCCGCAGGTGGCGCGTGAAATGCCCGGCCTCGATGAAATCCGCGAGCGCGCGCTGCTCGACCGCGCGACCCTGCAACATCAGCGCGCCCGCCGCGTCGCGCAGCGGCTGCGCGAGCGCGGGCGGCACCACCATGAAGCCGAGCCGCAACGCCGGAAACATCACCTTGCTGAACGTGCCGAGATAGATCACTGGCGCATCGTCGGCGAGCCCCTGCACGGCCGCGTGCGGCGTGCCGTGGTGGCGAAACTCGCTGTCGTAGTCGTCCTCGACGATCCATGCGCCGGCCGCGCGCGCCTGCGCGACGAGCGCGAGCCGCCGTTCGAGGCTCATCACCGCGCCGAGCGGATACTGGTGCGACGGCGTGATGTAGACGAGCTTCGGCGGACGATCGCGCCAGTCGTCCGGATGCGGCGCCAGCCCCTGCGCATCGACGCCGATCGGCTCGACGCGCAGGTCGGCCGCGAGAAACGCGTTGCGCGCGCCGTGGTAGCCCGGGTTCTCGATCCAGGCGACATCGCCCGCGTCCGCCAGCGCGCGGGCGCACAGGTCGAGCGCGCCCTGCGTGCCGTCGGTGACGATCACCTGCGCCGCGTCGCAGCGCACGCCGCGCGACGCGCGCAGATAACCGGCGATCGCGTCGCGCAACACTGAATCGCCCTCCGCCGATTGATAGCCGAGCTGCGCCGGCCCCGCCGCGCGCCATGCGCGTTCGATGCAGCGCCGCCACTGCGCGAGCGGGAATTCGTCGACGGCCGGCACGCCCGGCATGAACGGCAGCGATTCGTCGAGGCCGCTCGTCGCGCGCTCCGCCTGCACGACGCGCCGCGACAACATCGCCGCATCGCCGGCGGGCGCCGCGGCGGCGATCCGCGACCCGCGCAAACCCATCCGGGCGACCACCGTGCCCTGCCGCGTGCCGGTCACGAACCCTTCCGACGCGAGCCGCTCGTACGCGTACAGCACCGAGTTGCGCGCGATGCCGAGTTCGTCGGCCAGCGTGCGCGAGGCGGCAAGCCGCGCGCCTTCGGCGATCCGGCCGCTCAGGATCGCGTCGCGCAGGCACGCGTACAGCCGCTGCTGCTGCGACATCCGCGTGACCGCGTGCGGCCCCGCCTCGCGCTCGAAGGTCGACAGCAGCACCGCGTAATCCATCGTGGCTCCAGAATGTGGGAATGTCATGGGTCTACACATGGTGCCACGAACTTTCTATCGTGGATGTCTGTTCTAGTTTCCGGCCGCGCCGGCAACGCTTCAATTCACCCATCCTCAAAAGGTTCGCGACCATGAACGCTACCGACACCGGCCTGACCGTACGCCCTGTGCGGGAAGACGATTTCGACAACTGGCTGCCGCTGTGGGACGGCTACAACCGCTTCTACGGCCGCTTCGGCGACACCGCGCTGCCGAGCGAGATCACGCAGCTCACGTGGTCGCGCTTCTTCGATGGCTACGAGCCCGTGCATGCGCGCGTTGCGGAACGCGACGGCCGGCTCGTCGGGTTCGTGCATTTCCTGTATCACCGCAGCACGACGCTGATCGGGCCGACCTGCTATCTGCAGGATCTTTTCACGCTCGAGAGCGAACGCGGCAAGGGCGTGGGCCGCGCGTTGATCGAAGCCGTGTACGACGCCGCGCAGGCGCAACGCGCCGAACGCGTGTACTGGCAGACGCATGAGACGAATCACACGGCGATGCGGCTCTACGACACCGTCGCGGAAAAAACCGGATTCGTGATCTACCGGAAGGTTTTGCCGCGCTGAGCGCGCCGAGCGCGCCGCCGCGGCGGTGGCTTCACGCCAGCGGCCGCGCCTTGATCCACAGGAACAGCGGCACGCGCGACCACTGCTTCAGCGTGTCCGTATCGGCGCGGTCGGGCGGGGGCTCGCGCAGCGACACGATCGCGAAGCCGGCCGCCTCCAGCGCATCCATGTAAGCCTGAAGCGGCAGCGACCAGCCCGCGAAATGCATCGACAGCCCGTCGCGCGTTTCCACGCCTTCGAAATGCTCGCTGCCGAAATACGTGCCTTCGAGCACGAACGGCGCGTCGGGCTGCGGCCCCGCGAAACGGCCGCGATCGCGGAATGGATGCACGAGCGACACGAACAGCAGCCCGCCCGGCTTCAGCACGCGGCGCGCCTCGCGCAATGCGGCCGCCATGTCGTCGAGATCCATCAGCACGTTGTACGCCATCACGACATCGAAGCTTGCCGGATCGAATGGCAGCGATGCCGCATCGGCGAGTGCGTAGCGGTGCGCGGAATCCGCGCGACGGGCGGCGTCGAGCATCGCGGGCACCGCGTCGCTTGCGGTCACGTCGTAGCCGAGCGCCTTCAGCTCGCGGCTCACGCGGCCCTCGCCGCAGCCGATTTCCAGTGCGTGGCCGCTGCCGCGGCCGAGGTAAGCCGCCAACCCCTCGCGATACTTCCAGAACGCATCGTGGCCCGGCCTGCCGGCCCAGTCGATCCATTGGTCGGCGACGTGCGTCCAGTGTTCCGTAATGGCTTTCGTGTCGGTCATGTGCGCTCCCGATCGGTGTGCGTCGTGCTGGCCCAGGATGCGCATGGTAAGCCGAAGCGTCGGTGCGCGTGAGCGCGTTGCGCGAGTGGGGGCCGCGGCGGCCGGTTTCCGTTTCCGGCGGCGGCGTTCTACAGTTACGAGAGACGACATGCGGCGGCGCCCACGTTCACGTTCGGTTCGCGTCCGTCGATACGCACCCGATTCCGAGGAATGTCCATGCCGAGTATCGTCGCCGGTCCCGCCCATCTTCCGCCGAGCCCAGTCGCCGCCGAAACGCGCATGGTGCACGACGTCGCCACGCTGCGGCCGTCGGACTATCGTTCGGCCGACGGCGCAGCGTGGGTCATCGCCACCCTCACGCCGGCCCCGGACAGCGGCGAAAACGTGACCGGCACGACCTACTTCGATACCGCGAAACAGCAAACCGTCGCGGTGCCCGACGCGCGCCGGCGTTATGCGAACCGCGGCACCTGGCAGGTCGTCGCGAGTTCGAGCCCGTCGGTACCCGCCACCGGCCGCTACGACTGGCTGACGCTCGCGTGGCTGCCGATCAACCAGCGACCGCTGCCGCAAACGCCCGAGCATCTGTATTCGCCGTTCATTCACGGCGGCACGATCGTTTATCGCTGGAATCCGGCCGCACAAGGCGGCGAGCAGTTCGGCAACGTGCGGATGATCTTTCCGGAGTGGCGGCAGCAGGTGGCGGACGTGCTGCGCGCCGCGTCCGGCGACGACGCGCAAGCGGCGGCGGCCGCGTCCGCATCGGCGCTCGATCGCGTGAAGCAGGACGGCAACCCGATGGCCGCCGTGCTCGACTTCGGCGCCGCGCTGCATGAGGAACCGGCCGACCGGATCGCCGCACGCCTGCCGGCATTGCTGCGCGCGAACGACCTGCACGAAGTGTCGGCGATCGTGTTCCAGTGCATCGCCGCATCGCGCGAAGCGGACCGGTCGCGCTTCGTCGAAGCGATCAGCGGGTCGATCTTCTCGATCGACGACAGCGCGCGCCTGCTCGCGATCGCCTACGGCGCATTCGCGGCCGGCAGGGCGAAGCCGCGTCCGTTCAGCGATGCCGCGCAGGCCGCGCGTATCAACGACGTGTTCGCGGCATTGAAGCAGCGGACGTCGGCACTCGGCGTGCCGGTCGGTCAGGGTTCGCCGTGGTACGAGTTCTTCACCGCGTATCGGCTCGGCGGCGCGTCGCCCAGCTCCGGCGGAAACAGGCAGTAATTACCGGTGCTGCGCGATCGTCAGTCGACCTGACGCTTCGAGACGCTTCAACGAAAACGACGTCATCCTGAATGCTGGTACCCGGCATGCAATCCGCGCGCGCAGGGCGATGCATGTCGCGAGCTCGCAACGGGAACCCGCATGCGTCACGCAGGGTCGAAACGCCACATGACCGGCAACGGTGTCGCCTTCACCGGTCGATCCACGATCCCCGCACTTTTTTCTTCCCATGTTGAGCATCGGTCCCTTCTCGATCCGCGTCGTCGCGGTAGCCGCCGCCGCGCTGCTGGCGTGGCTCGTCGCCCGCTTCATCCAGCGCCGCCCGCCCGACGGCCAGCACAAGACCGCGTCGAGCCTGATCCTCGACGTGCTGCTGCTCGGGCTGGTCGCCGCGCGCATCGGCTATGTCGCGCAATGGTGGCGCGAATATGCAGCGGCGCCACGGTCCATCATCGCGCTCGGCGACGGTGGCTTCGACTGGCGCATTGGTATCGCCGTCGCGCTGGTGTTCGCCGTGTGGCGGCTGCGTCGCCTGCCCGCGCTGCGCCGCCCGGTGGCAGCCGGCATCGTCGCGGGTCTCGCCGCATGGGGTATCGCGCAAGGCACGCTCGCGACGCTGCAGCGCACCGCGCCGCCGTTCGCCGCAATGCAGCTCGAAGCGCTCGACTCGACGCCCGTGCTGCCGCAACGCTTTGCCGGCAAGCCGGTCGTCGTGAACCTGTGGGCAACGTGGTGCGCGCCTTGCCGGCGCGAGATGCCAATCCTCGAACAGGCGCAGCGCGAACATCCCGGCATCGCGGTGCTGATGCTCAATCAGGGGGAGAACGCGCAGGCGGTGCGCGCGTTCCTCGAACAGCAGGGGCTGCGCTTCGACAACGTGCTGCTCGATCCGCCGTTGCGTGCGATGCATGCGTACGGGTCGCGCGGGCTGCCCACGACGCTGTTCTTCGATGCGAAGGGCGAACTCGTCGAATCGCACATGGGCGAGATCACCGCCGCGCGGTTGAAGGACGCCGTGGCGCAGCGCTTCGGTCAGTGATCCCGTTGGCCGCCTGCGCGCGGCCATGCTCGATCGTCGATGGCGCGCGCGTTCCCGCTGCCGCGGCTGACGCGCCCCACGACATGCCGACACGTCGACAACCGCCCGCCACGCTTACGGCCTCGACAGCACCATCACGCGCCCCGACACACGCTGAAGCTTCAACCACCCCGTGTCGGCCGTGAACCGAAGCTGCTGCAACGGAAAATCGAATCCCGCCCGCTGCGCGGCGCTGACCACCGCGTCGGCGATCCAGCGGATCAGTTCCTTTCCTTCGTCGGTCGTCTGGTGACCGTTCTGGACGCCGTAGAAATAGCGATTCCCTGCGTTGACTTCGTTTTGCAGCTGCATCCAGTGCCCCGGGAGGCCCGGCAGGGTTCTGAACAGATCGGCCACGCGCTGCGTCGTCAGGCCGCGCGCCCACAACGCGCCATTCACCGCTGGCCGCGCCAGGTTGTGACGGTCTGCCTCCTGAGCCTGCCCCTTGATCTCGCCTTTCAGAATATCGGGTTTCGTCATCGCACTGTCCTCGTGAGGGCCCGGCAACGGGCCAATTGAATAAAAGCCGCCGAATATGGAGCGCGCGCGCTCCGTGCACGATACCTCTAATCTCGAAATTAATCGCCTGTCAGGTGTATCAGGCGAGCGCATCGCAACATAGATGGAATAAATCAGCTCGTTCCGACGAGCGCCGAAGCCCTGATCCTCCCGCCATTCCCCTCCGCGCACCCATTCATTATTCAAAAAAGCGTGACGCGCAGCGAAATCATTTCGCGGATATTCAGACCCACATTCGATTAAACACTCATCATTAAATCGAACTGTTTCGATCTCCGATTTTCTGGACAATTTCCATTCCCGGTCGAATATTTTTTTATTTATTTTTCGCCATGCTGGCCGCGTCGCGTTTTAAACGGCAAACGTTTGCGCGACGCACAAAACGCCTTATCCACCGACCTTCAGGAGGCAAGCATGGCCGACTCTCAAACGTCCTCGAATCGCGCCGGCGAATTTTCGATTCCGCCGAACACCGACTTCCGCGCGATTTTCTTCGCGAATGCCGCCGAGCAGCAGCACATCAAGCTGTTCATCGGCGACAGCAAGGAGCCCGCCGCCTATCACAAGCTGACCACGCGCGACGGCCCGCGCGAAGCCACGCTGAATTCCGGCAACGGCAAACTCCGCTTCGAAGTGACGGTGAACGGCAAGACGTCGGCCACCGATGCCCGCCTCGCGCCGATCAACGGCAAGAAATCGGACGGCTCGCCGTTCACGGTCAACTTCGGAATCGTCGTGTCGGAAGACGGTCACGACAGCGACTACAACGACGGCATCGTCGTGCTGCAATGGCCGATCGGCTGACCTGACGCGCGATCGACGACCGTCCCTTGCCGGCCCGCCGTCGTGGGCCCGGCAAGCGGTCGCCCCATGAAGCGGACCTCCCGCACCACCCCATTCGAAAACCGCGTTACCACCGGAGACTTCCATGCCGCTCCTTTCGGCTTCGATCAACGGCGCACCCGTCGTCACATCCGAGACCTATGTCGACATCCCCGGCCTGCATATCGACATCGCCAAGGCAGAGATTCGCGACGGGAAACTGCAGGTCATCCTCAACGTGCCGACGCCATACGCGACCGGCAACAACTTCCCCGGCATTTATTTCGCGATCGCGACCGATAAAGGTGTCGTCGCGGACGGCTGCTTCACCTATTCGTCGAAAGTGCCCGAAAGCACCGGGCGCATGCCATTCACGCTCGTCGCGACGATCGATGCCGGAAGCGGCGTCACGTTCGTAAAAGGCCAGTGGAAAAGCGTGCGCGGCAGTGCAATGCACATCGATTCGTACGCGAGCATCTCCGCGATCGGCGACTCGGCTGCGCAATCATCGTCGCAAGGCAGCGGGAATCAAGGTGCGGAAACCGGCGGCGGCGGCAGCACGGGAACGGGCGGCACCGGCAATATCGGCGGCGGCGGCGAGCGCGACGGCACGTTCAATCTGCCGCCGAACATCAAGTTCGGCGTGACCGCGCTCACGAACACGGCGAATGACCAGACGATCGACATCTACATCGACGACAACCCGAAACCGGCCGCCACGTTCAAGGGCGCGGGCGTGCAGGACCAGAACCTCGGCACGAAAGTGCTCGATTCCGGCAAGGGCCGCGTGCGCGTGATCGTGACGGCGAACGGCAAGCCGTCGCGGATCGGTTCGCGACAGGTCGATCTCTTCAAGAAATCGTACTTCGGCATCGTCGGCTCGGAAGACGGCACCGACGACGACTACAACGACGGGATCGTGTTCCTGAACTGGCCGCTGGGCTGAACCCGGCACTTCGCGGCGCGGCAGGGTGCGCGCCGCTGTCGGACGCGCAATGGCGACGGTGCCAACCGCACATTGCGAATCGACTCATTCGAGCAGTCACTTGCAGTCTCGCACTGTGCTCCGTGCACGACGACGGCGAGATCCGCTCGCCGGCCGCGTCACGCAAGACTAATCCATCAAGACGAGGACGACATGACCCAACCCTTTACCCACGACGACCTGTATGCGCTTCTGCAGCTCGCCGGCAACGACGCAACCGCCGTACAGGCGAACGGCGACCAGGCGGTGCTCGACCGGATGCGTCAGTTCATGACCGCGCAGCTCGTGGAAAAGCTGCCGCAATACGACGTGTTCGTCGACATCGCGACCATCCCGTACAGCTTCGACGTCGGCAGCTGGCAGAACAAGGTGAAGGCCGATGCGGCGGGCCAGGTGATCGCGTGCACGGTGACGTGGGCCGGCGCGCCCGGTGTCCTGCCCGGCGCGGCGGCGAAGTTCGGTGTCGGCGCGGTGGTCAATTACTTCTCGAAGGCGACGCCGCAGCCCGCGCAGCCGGAGCCGACGACGACCGGCGGCGGTGAGCGCGACGGCATCTTCAACCTGCCGCCGAACATCGCGTTCGGCGTGACGGCGCTGGTCAATTCGTCCGCACAGCAGACGATCGAAGTCTATGTCGACGACAACCCGAAACCGGCCGCGACGTTCCAGGGCGCCGGCACGCAGGACGCGAACCTGAACACGCAGATCGTGAACTCAGGCAAGGGGAAGGTGCGCGTGGTCGTGACGGCGAACGGCAAGCCGTCGAAGATCGGCTCGCGTCAGGTCGACATCTTCAAGAAGACCTACTTCGGGCTGGTCGGCTCGGAAGACGGCACGGACGGCGACTACAACGACGGCATCGCGATCCTGAACTGGCCGCTGGGCTAAGCAGCTCGATCCTGTCGATCTTCGCCACGCCGCCCGGCGTGGCGATCCGCATCGACGCCGCCCGCCGGCGCGGGGCGGCACGGCCGCATGCGCCGCGTGCGGCCGGCATCGCGAACCGGGTGTCCGCGAGCGGCGCGCGGGCGGGGTCGCAGCACGGGCATCCGACGTGCCCGTTTCCGCGGAAAACCACACCGCCGCAACGCGCTGGCCGCGAAACCGGAATTCGCGTGCCGTCACCCATGCGTCCGCGCGAAAACCCGCATGGCGTGTACAGTCGAGGGCTGCCGACGCGCGAGCGCATGCCTGTCCGACATTGACGGTCGCCGGCATCCGTCGCGCGCCTTCCGCCCTCAACCCGGAATCCCGTCATGTTTCTCGATCATCTTCATCCGGAACGCTGGACGTTCCTGTGGAACGCGCTGTCCACACTCTCGCTCAGGCTCTGCGCCGCCCTCGCGCTGCTCGTCGCGGGCTGGTGGCTGTCGAAACGCATCGGCAACTGGCTGAACCGGCTGCTCGCGAACAAGGAGCGCGTCGACGACACGCTGCGGCCGATCCTCTGCGACGTCGCCGTGTGGGGCATCCGCATCGTCGCGATCGTCGGCGCGCTGTCGCAGCTCGGCATCGAAACCGCGAGCGTCGTCGCGGTGCTCGGCGCGGCCGGCCTCGCGATCGGGCTCGCGCTGCAGGGCACGATGCAGAACATCGCGGCCGGCATCATGCTGTTGCTGCTGCGGCCGTTCAAGGTGGGCGACTTCATCGACGGCGGCTCGAGCGTCGCGGGAACGGTGGACGAGGTCGGCCTCTTCATGACGCGGCTGACGAAGCCGGACGGCATCTGCGAATACGTGCCGAACAGCGCGCTGTGGGGCAGCGCGATCCGCAACTACACGCGCAACCCGACGCGGCGCCTCGATCTGGAAGTGGAAGTGTCCGTGCACGACGACATCGATCGTGCACTCGACGCACTTCGCGCGCTGGCGGAAGCCGATCCCGACGTCCTCCAGGATCCCGCACCGGACGTGATGGTGATGCGTTTCGACGACAGCACGGCGATCGCGAACGTGCGCGTGTGGACGCACCCCGACACGTTCTGGGCGATGCGCTGGCGCCTCGCGCGTCAGGTGCGCAAGACGCTTGCCGACGCGGACTGCGCACTGCCGATCCGCACGCGCGAGCTGCACATCGTGCACGACGCCGAACAGCAGCGCCGGGCCGACCCGCGCCGCGTGCAGGCGTCGTGACGCGCATCGCGCCGCGCGACGTCAAGTTCTCGTCGCGCGTGCCGGTGCCGAATGCGTGATCGAATCGTTCAAGCGCCCGTCCGCGGGCATCCGCCGTCGAACTTCATCCCATGGAGCGCTACCGTATGAAGCATTGCATTTCTTCCGCGTCGCTTGCCGCCATGATCGCCTGCGCGCTTGCATTGGGCGCGTGCGCGACTCAGCCGGCTTCCCCTCTCCCGCCCGATGTCGCCGGGCAGGACACGCAAACCGCCCAGGCCGCGCCGCCGATCGTCGGCGGCGATCGCGATGCGCATGGCTGCATCGGCTCGGCCGGCTACGCATGGTGCGAACGCACGCAGCAATGCGAGCGTCCGTGGGAACTCGCGAAGGCGCAAGGCTTCGCGAATTCGGCGCAGGCGTACGAACAGTTTTGCCGGAGCGTTTCGTCGAAGTGATGCCGTGACCGGAACCGGATCGCGGTGCAACGCCGCGGTCCGGATGAAGTATCGATATCGCGCGCGTCGCGACCGTTCCGACCCCGCCGTTCTTCCCGTTCCGCGCACCGTCGTTCCGGAAACCCGGACACGCAAAAAACCCCACGAAAACAAGGATATTCCGCGCGTGCGACACGGCAATCGAGTTCGGTTATATTACGCGCCCCTTGCCATCCCGCCCCCGCGAAACGCATTGCGCGCGGCCTCTTTCGACGCGGCCTGAAGCGCCGTCCGGCGAGGCCTGCGGCACGGGCCCGCGCGCGCCCGGCACGACCGCGAAGCATGCGATTGCGTGACGTCATGAAGTCGATCCGAAGGTGTCCTTCGCAACGGCTTCGCGTGCGCAAGTGCAACGGCGAACGCGGCCGGTCCGGAATTCCGGATTCGCGGTCCGGATCTCCGGATGCGCGGGCCGAACGCGAATCCGCATCGGCCGGGCGGCATGGCAAACCGATGCATCCAAGTTGAAAAAGGGATCTGCTGTGATCAAAACGTTACGGGTAATACTATCGGCGCTCGCGCTGTGCGTCGCGTCGTCCGCGCATGCCGCCGATACGAAGAAGGTCGACGTCCTGCTGGTGGGCGGCGGCATCATGAGCTCGACGCTCGGCGTGTGGCTGCACGAGCTTCAGCCCGACTGGTCGATGACGATGGTCGAACGCCTCGACGGCGTCGCGCTGGAAAGCTCGAACGGCTGGAACAACGCGGGCACCGGCCACTCGGCGCTCGCGGAACTGAACTACACGCCGGAGAAGGCGGACGGCAGGATCGACATCTCGAAGGCAATCGAGATCAACGAGTCGTTCCAGATCTCGCGCCAGTTCTGGGCCTGGCAAGTCAGGCAGGGCGTGCTGAAGAATCCGCACTCGTTCATCAACTCGACGCCGCACATGAGCTTCGTGTGGGGCGACGACAACGTCCGCTTCCTGAAGAAGCGCTACGACGCGCTGCAGGCGAGCCCGCTGTTCCGCGGGATGCAGTATTCGGAAGACCACGACCAGATCAAGCAGTGGGTGCCGCTGATGATGGAAGGCCGCGACCGCAACCAGAAGGTCGCGGCGACGTGGACGCCGATCGGCACCGACGTGAACTTCGGCGAGATCACGCGCCAGTTCGTCGGCTACCTGAAGACGCAGCCGAACTTCACGCTGTCGCTGTCGAGCGAAGTGCGCGAGATCTCGCGCAACGCGGACGGCACGTGGCACGTGTCGTGGGTGAAGCTGCATTCGGATGAACCGCCGCAGGCCGTCGACGCGAAATTCGTGTTCATCGGCGCGGGCGGCGGTGCGCTGCACCTGCTGCAGGCGTCGGGCATCCCCGAGGCGAAGGATTACGGCGCGTTCCCGGTCGGCGGGTCGTTCCTCGTGACCGACAACCCCGAGGTCGTGAAGCGCCACCTCGCGAAGGCGTACGGCAAGGCGTCGGTCGGCTCGCCGCCGATGTCGGTGCCGCACCTCGACACGCGCATCATCGACGGCAAGAAGATCATCCTGTTCGGGCCGTTCGCGACGTTCTCGACCAAGTTCCTGAAGAACGGCTCGTACTTCGACCTCGCGAAAAGCACCAATCTGCACAACGTCGCGCCGATGATGCGCGTGGGCGTCGACGAATTTCCGCTCGTCCAGTACCTCGCCGGCCAGCTGATGCTGTCCGACGACGACCGCTTCAACGCGCTGAAGGAATATTTCCCGGACGCGAAGAAGGAAGACTGGCGCCTGTGGCAAGCCGGCCAGCGCGTGCAGATCATCAAGCGCGACCCGAAGAAGGGCGGCGTGCTGAAGCTCGGCACCGAGATCGTCAGCTCGCAGGACGGCAGCATCGCGGGCCTGCTCGGCGCATCGCCGGGCGCGTCGACGGCCGCGCCGATCATGCTGAACCTGATGCAGAAGGTGTTCAAGGACAAGGTCTCGACGCCCGAATGGCAGCAGAAGATCCGCCAGATCGTGCCGAGCTACGGCACGAAGCTGAACGACAGCCCGGCGAAGGTCGTCGAGGAATGGACCTACACGAGCGACGTGCTGCAGCTCTCGCCGCCGCCGAAGATCGACCTGACGGCGCCGTCGCAGGCGACGGGCACCGCCCCGGCACGCCCCGCGAAGGCATCGGCGGACATGGCGCTGTAACGCGTCCGGCCCCGTTTCGCCGCGTACGGCCGCCCTTCGGGGCGGCCGTTTTTCATGGCGGATGCGGGCGGCACCGCTCCCATCCGTCGGCGGCGCCCTCACCGGCCGCGCATCGACGCTCGTCCGCCGCCGGTCCGCGCATCGTGTCGCCCACTGCCGGCCCCCCGCATCCGCTAGAATTGCGGGCACGCGCGACGCCGTCGCCACCCGATCCACCATCCGCATCGACGCGGTCCACGCGACCGCCGGTGCGGCCCGCGCCCGAGCCGCGCGAGCGCCGCACGCCGTTGCCGCGCCCGCCGGGCGCGCCATCAACCGAATTCAGCTGGAGAAAGACCGTGTTTACCTGCCGAAACCAGAGCTGCGGCACGCAGTGGGAGACGTCCGACGTCGTCATCAAGGACGAAGGCCAGGGGCTGCTGTTCCGCTGCCCGCTGTGCGGCGCGCGCAACTATGTCGAACGCTTCGAGGACGAGGAAGGGAACGTCCTCTACGAACAGATGGAAGGCCGCCCTTACCTCGGAGATCTCTCCTGACATGACCCAATCGACCGCCACGCCGTTCAGCGCGCTGACGCTGACGCCCGCCATGCTCGCGAACCTCGCGCAGCTCGGCTATGTCGACATGACGCCGATCCAGGCCGCGAGCCTGCCGATCGCGCTGGCCGGCCAGGACCTGATCGCGCAGGCGAAGACGGGCAGCGGCAAGACCGCCGCGTTCTCGCTCGCGCTGCTGGCGCGCCTCGACGCGCGCCGCTTCGACGTGCAGGCAATGATCCTGTGCCCGACGCGCGAGCTCGCCGACCAGGTCGCGCAGGAAGTGCGCCGCCTCGCGCGCGCCGAGGAAAACGTGAAGGTGCTGACGCTGTGCGGCGGCACGCCGATGCGGCCGCAGGCGCAGAGCCTCGAGCACGGCGCGCATATCGTCGTGGGCACGCCGGGCCGCATCATGGATCACCTCGACCGCGGCAACCTGAAGCTCGACGCGCTGAACACGCTCGTGCTCGACGAAGCCGACCGGATGCTCGACATGGGCTTCTTCGACGACATCGCGAAGGTCGCGCGGATGTGCCCGACGACGCGCCAGACGCTGCTGTTCTCGGCGACCTATCCGGACGGCATCGCGAAGCTGAGCCAGCAGTTCCTGCGTAATCCGAAGGAAGTGAAGCTCGAAGAGCGCCACGACAATAGCAAGATCCGCCAGCGCTTCTACGAAGTGACGGAAACCGAGCGGCTGCACGCGGTCGGCCAGTTGCTGAACCACTACCGGCCGGTGAGCACGATCGCGTTCTGCAACACCAAGCAGCAATGCCGCGACCTGCTCGACGTGCTGCACGCGCAGGGCTTCCACGCGCTCGCGCTGCACGGCGAGCTCGAACAGCGCGAACGCGACCAGGTGCTGATCCAGTTCGCGAACCGCAGTTGCTCGGTGCTGGTCGCGACCGACGTCGCCGCGCGCGGGCTCGACATCGCGCAGCTGGAGGCGGTGATCAACGTCGACGTGACGCCCGATCCCGAAGTGCACGTGCACCGCATCGGCCGCACTGGCCGCGCGGACCAGGAAGGCTGGGCGCTGAGCCTTGCCAGCATGGACGAGATGGGCCGCGTCGGCGCGATCGAGCAGGCGCAGAAGCGCGACGTCGAATGGCATCCGCTCGCGGAACTGAAGCCGGCCGGCAACGACACGCTGCTGCCGCCGATGGAAACGCTGCAGATTCTCGGCGGCCGCAAGGACAAGATCCGCCCGGGCGACGTGCTCGGCGCGCTGACCGGCGACGCGGGGTTCGACGGCAAGCAGATCGGCAAGATCAACGTGACCGAGTTCTCGACCTATGTCGCGATCGAGCGCGGCGTCGCGCGCGACGCGCTGCGCAAGCTCAATGCGGGGAAGATCAAGGGCAAGCGGGTCAAGGTCCGGTTGATGGACGAGGAATGACGCGGTGATGCCGGCGCGGGCCGCGGCGCTTACGCGGCGCGCCCGCCCAGCATCGCCAGATACTGCCGTACCGCTCCCCATTCCCCGCCGATCCGGCTCAGCGCGACGAGTTCGGAGCCCGGCACGTCGCCCGCGAGTTTCCGGTACACGATGTTCGGCGCCGCGATCCGGCTGAGCGGCGCCGGCACCAGCGCCACGCCGAGGCCGGCCCCCGTCAACGCCAGCACGGACAGCGTGCTGCTCACCTTGTGCGCGATGCGCGGCGCCCGGCCGAGCACCCGCCGCAGGATCGCCAGCTGCCCTTCGTCGTCGCCGTCGGCCGCATAGAAAATGAACGGCTCGTCCGCCAGCGCCGCGACGCTCACCGCGCGCCGCTTCGCGAGCGCATGCCGGTCGCTCATCATCACGTCCCACGCCCAGCTGCCGACCGTCCGCACGGCCAGTTTCGGATCGAACGCCGCGCCGAAGGCCGGGCAATAGCCGATGTCGAGCCGGCCCGCCAGGATCGCGTCCTGCTGCGCGGCCGGCGCCATTTCGTGCAGGTCGAGCGTCACCTCCGGCCATGCCGCGTGAAACGCGATCAGATCGTCGGACAGCCGCCCCGTCGCGACCGCATTGCCGACGAAGCCGATCCGCACCACGCCCGTCTCGCCGCGTGCGGCACGCTGCACCACCGTCTTCGCGCGCTCGGCCTGCTCGAGCGTGTGCCGCGCTTCGGCGACGAGCAACCGACCCGCGTCGGTCAGCAGCACCTTGCGGGTGGTGCGCTCGAACAGCGTGGCGCCCAGCTCCTCCTCGAGCGCGCGGATCTGCGCACTCAACGCAGGCTGCACGATATGCAGCCGTTCCGCCGCCCGGCCGAAATGCCCTTCTTCGGCAACCGCGAGAAAGTAGCGCAAATGGCGAAGGTCCATGACGTCGATTGATCACTCGTAACGATTAATCTCGAAATTTAATCTATTGGAATGAAAAATCAACCGCGCGCATCCTGATCGACATCCGCTGCATCGCAGCGCACGCCCAGGGAGCCCGATCATGTCCGACCGCAACCGCATCGATGTTCACCAGCATGTCGTCCCGCCGTTCTGGGCCGACGCCCTGCCCGCCCACGGCGGCGACCCGTCCGGTTGGGGCAGCCCCACCTGGAGCCCCGAAGCCGCGCTCGCGTTCATGGATTCGCTGGAGATCCGCACAGGCGTGCTGTCGCTGACGGCGCCCGGCGTGCAGGGCTGGAACGGCCAGGCGAAACGCGACATGGCGCGTCAGGTCAACGAATACGTGGCCGGCCTCGTCGCGAAATGGCCGACCCGCTTCGGCAACTTCGCGACGCTGCCGCTGCCCGACGTCGACGGCGCGCTCGCCGAAATCGACCACGCATTCGACACGCTGAACGCCGACGGCGTCGTGCTGCTCAGCAACTACGGCGGCGTCTACCTCGGCGATGCGGCATTCGAAGCCGTCTGGGCCGCACTCGATCGCCGTCACGCGGTGGTGTTCATTCATCCGGCCAAGCCCGCGATCGACGTCCTGGCCGGCATGCCCGGCCCGCTGCTCGACTATCCGTTCGATACGACGCGCACCGCGCTGCAGCTCGTGCTCAACGGCGTGGTCGCGCGCTACCCGAACGTGCGCATCATCCTGTCGCACGCCGGCGGCTTCCTGCCGTACACGGCATACCGCTTTGCCGAACTCGCGCCGGGCGTGCGCGACGACGTGCCGGATCGCGACGGGCTACTCGACCTGCTGCGCACGTTCTACTTCGACACCGCGCTGTCGTCGCCGTCCGCGCTGCCGAGCCTCATGGCGTTCGCGAGGCCCGCTCACATCCTCTACGGCAGCGATTTCCCGTATGCGCCGCCGTCCGTCAGCACGTCGTTCGCCGCCGCGCAGGACGCGTATGCCCCGCTGGACGCCGACGGCCACGCCGCGATCAACCGTGCGAACGCGCTGCCGCTGTTCCCGCGCCTCGCCGCGCTCGCGCGGTAACGCACGACGACATGCAGCGTGACGCCCCGCAATGGCGGCGTCACGCGCTCGCTCGGCCCGCGGCCATCCGCGCCGCGCCGTCAGAACGGAATAACAGCCTTAGCCCACACGGCCTCGCCGGCCGGCCGGTTGCGCACGAAGAACTCCTTCACGACGCGCGCCTCCACGCTGATCTTGCCGAACTGGTAACGGAAGCCGGGCCCGATCGCGAACGTCTGCCCGCGAAAGCCGTCGCCCGCGACCGGCTGCCCGTTCTGCATGTCGTCGGTGGTCTGCTTGACGAAGTATCCCGACAGCCCGACACGGGCCTTCGGCGTGACCGCGTAGCTCGCCGAGTAATCGATGTGGAACAGGTTCCCCGAGTGGTAATGGGTATCGTTGTTCGGCGCGTTGAAGCTGTAGGTCATCTTCGCGGACACCTCGATCTTGTCGTTCGGCAACCACGACACGCCGAACACCGGCCGCGCGGTGTAATAGTTTTTCCCGGTGTTCAGCGCCGCGTGGGCATCGTACTGTCCTGTCGGAAACACGAACTCGATCGCCGCGACGGTGCGCAGCGCACCCGATCCCCATGCGATCAGCGCGGGGCTAACGATCAGGTCGCCGAGATTGGTGCGGTCGAACGACGCGCCGCCCGCGTCCAGCGCCAGGTGCTCCATCGGCAGCACCGCATATGCGCCGTAGCGCCCGCCGAGCACCGACAGGTTCGACATCCAGACGACGCGCGGAATCAGCACGTCGGCGTCGAGCTTGAAACCCGGCACCGAGCCGTTGCCGTGCGAATCGTTGAAGCGCGATGCATGGTAATGCGTGTAATACAACAGCCCGTACAACCCAGCCGGCGGCAGCGCGCCGGCGAAGAACGCCTCCGCGCCCTCTCCGATCGTGTCGCTGCCGCCTTCCGTCGCCGATGCGCCGGTGCTCAGCACCATGCCCGCACACGCGGCGAGCGAGACCAGTCCGAATGCAGTTTTTCGTTTCATCGATGTCTCCGATATTCGTTCTACTGAATTGATTTTTTATGGTCGTCCTGCACGCCGCCTTCGCCGGCTACTCGCCAAAGTGCTCGATCACGAGCCGGTTGAAGCGTGCCGCATGCTCGATCTGCGTCCAGTGTCCGCAGCGCCCGAACACGTGCAGTTGCGCGTTCGGCAGCAGTTCCAGCAGCCTCATCGAACTGTCGAGCGGAATCACGCGATCCTCGCGACCATGCACGATCAGCGTTTCGTGCGGCAGCGCGCGCAGTTTCGCCTCGTCGCTCGCGAGCGCATCGACCCAGCGCTGGCGCGGCGCCGGAAACATGTTCGCGAACGCCTCCTGGTAACCGGGCCGCACGCTCGCGTCGTAGCGCAGCTTCGCGAGTTCGTCGTTCACCAGCGTGCGATCGAACGCGAAGATGTCCAGCAGGCCGCGCATGTTCGCGATCGACGGCGTATAGCCCCACACGGCATCGAGCCCCTCCGTCAGCGTGAAGCGCGTGCCCGCCGCGCCCATCAGCACGAGGCGGCCGACCCGGTCGGGCGCACGGATCGCCAGCGCAAGCGCGAGCGCGCCGCCGAACGAATTGCCGATCACGTGCGCGCGCTCGACGCGAAGCGCATCGAGCAGGCCGAGTGCGTGGTCGACCCAGTGGTCCATCGAATACGCGTAATCGCGCGGCCGCTCGGTTTCGCCGAATCCGGCCATGTCCGGCGCGATCACGCGAAACTGCTCGGCGAGCGCGGGCATCGTGAGCCGCCAGTTCGCGTAGGCCGTGACGCCCGGCCCCGAGCCGTGGATCAGCAGCACGGGCGGCCCGTCGCCGAGGTCGTGATAGTTGGTGTCGAGGCCGCTCGCGACGATCCGGCGGCCCAGTTCGGGATTGGTTGACATGACGCTCCTCCAGTCGATTTCGATGGCGCGGCGCGTCAGCGGCCGCGCTTTTTCGCGCTCTGCCCGCCGATCCCGAAGTGCGCCTTCGGCATCTCGGTGATGATCACGCGCACCGATTCGAGCGGTGCGTCGAGCGAGCGATGGATGGCTTCGGTGACTTCGGCGATCAGGCGTTCCTTCTTGTCGTCGTCGCGGCCTTCCAGGATGTACAGATGCGCTATCGGCACGATGGCCTCCCTTTGCGTTCGAAACGTTCAGATGAATCGCAGGCCCACCGACCCGATGTCCTGCACGCGCAGCGTCACGTTGTCGCCGGCCGCGACGGCCACCGCCTCCGTGATACCGCCCGACAGGATCAGGCTGCCCGCCGGAATCGATTCGCCGCGCGCGCCGAGGTGGTTCGCGAGCATCGCGATCGCGGCGGCCGGGTGCCCGAGCACGGCCGCGCCGGCGCCGAACGCGACCGGCAAGCCGTTCTTCTCGAGCACGATGCCGAGCGTGCGCAGGTCGACGCCGTGCACGGCCAGCGGCCTGCCGCCCGCGACGAAGCGCGCGGCCGACGTGTTGTCGGCCACCACGCTCTTCAGGTCGAACTTGAAGTCGCGGTAGCGGCTGTCGATCACCTCGATCCCGGCGACGACGAAGTCCGTCGCGGCGAGCACCGCGCCGACATGGCAGCCCGGCCCCTTCAGCTCGGCCTTCGTCACGAATGCGATCTCGGGCTCCACCTTCGGATGAATCAGCGCGGACGTATCGCACTCGCCGCCGTCGGGCAGGTCGTAGACGTCGGTCAGGAATCCGAACACGGGCGTGTCCACGCCCATTTGCCGCATCTTCGCGTGCGACGTCAGGCCGGCCTTGTAGCCGACGATCCGCGCGCCACGCGCAAGCTGCCGGCGGCGAATCGCATCCTGCACCGCGTATGCGTCGTCCCAGTCCATCTCCGGATGACGGTCGGTGATCTTCGGCGTGTCGCGCGCCTCGCGCATGCAGTCGTCGAGATGCGCGGCCAGCGACTCGATCGTGTCGGTCGTGAGATTCATGCGGCCTCCCGCTTCGTTTGTGCCGCGCGCGCCTTCGCGAGCGTCAGCGCGGTGTCCTCGATCATGTCTTCCTGCCCGCCAACCATGCCGCGCCGGCCGAGCTCGACGAGGATGTCGCGCGCCGGAATCCCGTACTTCTCGCCCGCGCGCTTCGCGAACAGCAGGAACGAGCCGTACACGCCGGCATAGCCGAGCGTCAGCGCGTCGCGGTCGATGCGGATCGGGAAATCCATCATCGGCACGACGAGATCCTCGGCGACGTCCTGGATCTTCCACACGTCGACGCCGGTCTCAATACCCATCCGCTCGCAGACGGCGACGAACACTTCGAGCGGCGTGTTGCCCGCGCCGGCGCCGAGCCCGGCCGCCGCGCCGTCGATCCGGTTCACTCCGGCCTCGATCGCGGCGATCGAGTTCGCGACGCCCATCGCGAGGTTGTGGTGACCATGGAAGCCCAGTTCCGTCTCAGGCTTCAGCGCGTCGCGCACCGCGGCGAGGCGCGCCTTCACGTCGTCGGGCAGCATGTAGCCGGCCGAATCGGTGATGTAGATGCAGTTCGCGCCGTACGACTCCATCAGCTTCGCCTGCTTCACCAGCCCGTCGGGGCTGTTCATGTGGCTCATCATCAGGAAGCCGACGGTATCCATGTCGAGCTTGCGCGCCATCGCGATGTGCTGCTCGGACACGTCCGCCTCGGTGCAGTGCGTCGCGACGCGGATCGTATGCACGCCGAGCGCGTGCGCTTCCTTCAGGTGGTCGACGGTGCCGATGCCCGGCAGCAGCAGCGCCGACACCTTCGCGCGCTTCAGCAGCGGGATCACCGCGCCGAGGTATTCCGCGTCGGTATGCGCGGGAAAGCCGTAGTTGAACGACGAGCCGCCGAGGCCGTCGCCGTGCGTGACTTCGATCAGCGGCACGCCGGCCGCGTCGAGCCCGCTCGCGATCGAGCGCATCTGGTCGAGCGTCATCTGGTGACGCTTCGGGTGCATGCCGTCACGCAGCGTCATGTCGTGGACGGTGATTCGTTTGCCTTTGAGATTCATTTCCGTTCCTTGTCGTCCGGTCGTGGAAGTCGCGTTGGCGGGCGTCAGGCCGCCTCGGCGGCCGATGCCAGCGTGAGGCGCCCGGCCAGCAGTTCCTCGGCGAACATCTCGGCGGTGCGCGCGGCGGCGGCCGTCATGATGTCGAGGTTGCCCGCGTATTTCGGCAGGTAGTCGCCGAGGCCTTCGACCTCGAGATAGACCGACACGCGGTTGCCGTCGAACACCGGCCCGTTGACGAGCCGGTAGCCGGGCACGTAGCGCTGCACGTCGGCGATCATCGCGTGCACCGATTCGACGATGCGCGCTTCGTCGGGCGCGCTTTCCGTCAAGCAGTGCACGGTGTCGCGCATGATGAGCGGCGGGTCGGCCGGGTTGATCACGATGATCGCCTTGCCTTGTTTCGCGCCGCCGACCTGCGCGACGGCCGCGGCCGTCGTACGCGTGAACTCGTCGATGTTCTTGCGGGTGCCGGGGCCGACCGAACGCGACGACACGGTCGCGACGATCTCGCCGTACGCGACCGGCTGCACGCGGGAGATCGCGCGCACCATCGGAATCGTCGCCTGGCCGCCGCACGTGACCATGTTCACGTTCATCTCGCCGGAGCCGATGTGATCCTTCAGGTTGACGGGCGGCACGCAGTACGGGCCGATCGCGGCCGGCGTCAGGTCGATCATCAGCACGCCGAGCGCGTTCAGCTTGCGGCTGTTTTCCGCATGGACGTATGCGCTCGTCGCGTCGAACGCGATTTGCACGCCGTCCGCCCGCACATGCGGCAGCAGGCCGTCGACGCCGTCGGCAGTGGTCTTGAGGCCGAGTTCGCGCGCGCGTTTCAGGCCATCGGAATCGGGATCGATGCCGACCATCCACACGGGTTCGAGCACGGGGCTGCGCATCAGTTTGGCGAGCAGGTCGGTGCCGATGTTGCCGGGACCGATCAGTGCGCAACGGATCTTTCGGGTCATGGGAAATTCCTCGTTTGCGTGGAAAGGGGAACGGGCGGCGCTCACGCGAACCGCACCGAACACGCGCCGATCCCGCCGATCGACACGCGGAAGTTGTCGCCGCGCCCGACCGGCGCCATCGCGGCGAGCGCGCCGGACAGGATCACTTCGCCGGCCTTCAGCGGAATGCCGAGGCGGCCGAGCGTGTTGGCGAGCCACGCGACCGCGTTCACCGGCGAGCCGAGCGCGGCCGCGCCGGCGCCGGTGCCGATCACGTCGCCGTTCTTCTCGAGCACCATTCCGCAGGTCGACAGATCGACGCTGCGCGTGCTCACCGCCCGGTCGCCGAGCACGAACACGCCGCATGACGCGTTGTCGGCGACCGTGTCGCCGATGCAGATCTTCCAGTCGCGGATGCGCGAGTCGACGATCTCGAAGCACGGCATCACGCATTCGGTCGCGGCGAGCACCATCGCGTTCGTCACGCCCGGGCCGAGCAGGTCCCGCTTCAGCACGAATGCGATCTCGCCTTCGGCCTTCGGCTGGATCAGCGTGTCGAGCGCGATGCACTCGCCCTCGCCGACCACCATGCCCGACAGCAGGTAGCCGAAGTCGGGCTGGTAGACGCCGAGCATGTCCATCACCGCCTTCGACGTGACGCCGATCTTCTTGCCGACGACGGTCTCGCCGGCGTCCAGGCGGCGCTGCACGAAGCGCTGCTGGATCCGGTACGCGTCGTCGACCGACAGGTCCTCGTGCTGCGACGTCAGCGGCGCGATGGGCTCGCGCGACGTCATCGCGTCGTATAGCCGGTCGCCCAGCGTGGTAATCAACGTGGAGTCCATAAGAGTTTTCCGGTCATGAACGGTTGGGTCAGAGCTTGATGCAGACGTTGCGAAGCTCCGTGTAGAACTCGAGCGAATGCACGCCGCCTTCGCGGCCGATGCCCGATTGCTTCGCGCCGCCGAACGCCGTACGCAGGTCGCGCAGGAACCACGAATTGACCCACGCGATGCCGACGTCGATCGACGCCGCGACGCGGTGCGCGCGCGACAGGTTGGTCGTCCAGATCGCGGTCGACAGCCCGTACGCATTCGCATTCGCGCGGCCGATCACCTCGGCTTCGGAATCGAACGGCATCACCAGCGTGCACGGCCCGAAGATCTCTTCGCGCGCGATCGGCGAATCGTCGCCGAGGCCGGTCCAGATCGTCGGCTGCACCCACGCGCCGTCGCGCAGATCCGCCGGCATGTCGGGCACGCCGCCGCCCGTCACGACCGTCGCGCCGAGTTCGGCCGCCTTGCGGTAATACGACAGCACCTTGTCGCGATGCTCCTGGCTGATCAGCGGGCCGAGGCCGGTCGACTCTGCTTCCGGACGGCCGGGCCGCAGCCGTTCGGCACCGGCCTTCAGCGCGGCGACGAAACGCTCGAACAGCGGACGCTCGACATACACGCGCTCGGTGCCGAGGCAAACCTGCCCCGCGTTCGCGAAGCACGAGCGCAACGTGCCCTCGACGGCCGCGTCGAAATCGCAATCGGCGAACACGATCGCCGCGTTCTTGCCGCCCATTTCGAGGCTGACGGGCCGCGCACCGTCGGCCGCCGCCTTCATGATGGCCGCGCCGGTGCGCGTCTCGCCGGTGAACGTGATCGCGTTCACGCCCGGATGCGTCGTCAGGAATTCGCCGGCCGAACCCGGCCCGAAGCCGTGCACGACGTTGTAGACGCCGCGCGGCACGCCCGCCGCGTTCATCACTTCGCCGAGCAGCGCGGCCGTCTGCGGCGTCTCCTCCGACGGCTTCACGACCACCGTGTTGCCGCAGGCGAGCGCGGGGCCGACCTTCCACGTCATCAGCAGCAGCGGCAGGTTCCACGGGCAGATCACGCCGACCACGCCGACCGGCCGACGGATCGCGTAGTTGAGCGCGCCCGCGCCGTCCGGCGTCGCCATCTCGAAGGTTTCGCCGGGCACGTTCTTCACCACGTCGGCGAACACCTTGAAGTTCGCGGCGCCGCGCGGGATGTCGATATGGCTGGCGAGGCTCACCGGCTTGCCGGTGTCGGCCACTTCCGCTTCGAGAAAATCGTCGAAGCGGCGCGTGATGCCGTCGGCCACCGCATACAGCAGTTCGACGCGCTGCGCGACCGTCAGGGCGCCCCACGGGCCGGCCAGCGCCGCGCGGGCGGCCTGTACCGCCGCGTCGACATCCGCGCGGCTCGCTTCGGCGACGCGCGCGATTACCGCGTTGTCGAGCGGCGAGCGCTTGTCGAACCAGCGTTCGCCCGCGCGATACTCGCCGTCGATGAAGTTGCGGACGAGCCGCGGGTCCGGCTGCCCGCCGGCGGGGCCGCGTGTCGCGGCGATGGGTTCGGTGTCGTACATGATGTGTGTGCCGATGATCGTGAATCCGTGGGTTCGTGAAGCGCGTTCGCGCGCCGAGCGTCATGGCCCGCCGAAGCCGGCCGCGTCGAGCCCCGCGTGCGCGCATTGCGCGTCCTGCGCCTCGCTGCCGCCCGATACGCCGATGCCGCCGATCAACGCGCCGTCATCGACGATCGGCAGCCCGCCGCCGAACGCGACGAAACGCGGCCGCAGCACGAGGCCCTGCCGCACCGCGTCGGAGTGCGACGCCAATGCGGCGTGCCACGCGCCGGTGGGCAGACCGAAGCTCGCGGCCGTGTACGCCTTGTCGATCGCGATGTCGATCGAATGCAGCGGCGCGCCGGGCATGCGCACGAATGCCGCGAGCAGCCCCGCCGCATCGACGACCGCGACGTTCACGCGCACGCCGAGCCGCTCGGCGGCCTCGGCCGCCGCCTGCGCCGCGCGTGCCGCGGCGGGCCAGTCGATCGTGCGCGTGTCGACGCTCCGGTTCGTGTCGTTTCGATCCATGACGCTGGACTCCTTGCGGCTCAGGTGTAGACGGTCGTGAACGCTTCGTTCAGCTCGCCGGAGTGGAAGAAGATCCCGCGTCCGAGTTCCTCCTCGGTCCACGTCGTGACCGGGCGGTCGGGTTGCGCGAGATAGCCGAGCCCCGCGAACGTCTCGTTGCGGTTGCCGCTCGGATCGAAGAAATAGATGGTGGTGCCGCGCGTGATGCCGTGCCGCGTCGGCGCGACGTCGATCTTCACCTTGTTCTTCGCCATCACGTCGGCCGACTTCAGCACGTCGGCCCAGTCGTCGAGGAAGAACGCGATGTGATGCAGGCCGTTGCTCGGGCCGCCGACGAACGCGATGTCGTGCGGCGTCGTGCTGCGGAACATCCACGTCGCGGCCTGGATCGTGTTGCCGGGGCCGACCATCACCTGTTCCGCCAGATGGAAGTCGAGACACTCGGCCATGAAGCGCGTGTTCTCCTCGACACGGTTCACGCCGGTTTCGGGATTCAGTTCGCACATCAGCAGGCAGTGGTCGAGCCAGTGCACGGCCGAGCCCGGAACGTCGTCGGGCCACGGATCGGGGTTCAGCGAGCCGACCGCGGTGCCCACCAATTCCTTCTTCGCGAACAGCCGCAGTTCGTGCCCGCTCGGCAACAGGAACCGCAATTGACGGCCAACGGCCGGCAGCGCGCCTTCAGGCAGCATTTCGGTCGCGATCCCGTATGCCTCGATACGCTGCTGCAGCGCGTCCAGGTCGGCGTCGTGCTCGACCTTGTACGCAGCGTGCTTGAGCCCTGCCTGGTCGGACGGCGACAGGATCAGCGAATACTTGTCCCATTCGTCCCAGCATTTCAGATAGACGTTGCCCGCCGCGTCGCGCATCGTCTCCTGCATGCCGAGCACGCGCACGTAATGACGCAGCGCCGCTTCCATGTCCATCACCTTCAGACTGACATGACCAATACGCATCACACCCATGATGTGTCTCCTCCTGGTTTCCTGGTTACTTGTCGATCGTCGGCGCGCCGGCACCGGCCACGCCGCAGAAGAACGGCTTTTTCAGCCGGCCGGCCACTTCGAGTTCGACGTCGCCGTCCGGCACCACACGGCACGCGAGCGCATAGCCGTCGTTCTCTTCTTCCGCGCTGACGTGCGCGCGGCTGACCGGCCCGAGCTTGCGCACCGCGCCGCGCAGCACGCGCACCTTGCACACGCCGCACCCGCCGTTCAGGCAGCCGACCGGAATGCCGCGCCGGCCGAGCTTCGCCATGCCGGCCAGCAACGACTCGCCGGACACGCACGCATAGCGCTCGTCGGTCTGCGCGATCCTGACCGTCCCGCATACGCGGCCCGCGTCCATGTCACACCCGCCGGAACAGCGGGCTGCGCGTCTGCTGCGCGTCGGCCGCCGAGATGAACTTCTCGTGATAGATGTCGCGCTCGAACAGGCGGCCCTGCATCAGCGTCGTGATGCAGGCGTCGATCATCGCGGGCGGTCCGCACAGGTACGCCTGATGCCCCGAGAAGTCGCCGTCGAAATGCGCCTTCGCGACGTCGTGCACGAACCCTTGCGCGACCTCGCCGCCCGCATCCGGCGCGCCTTCGGACAGCGCCGGCACGTACGTGAAGTTCGGATAACGTTCGGCCAGCGCGCGGAATTCGTCGTGGTAATACAGTTCCTTCGCGTTGCGCTGGCCGTAGACCAGCGTGATCGGCGCGGCGACGCCGCTGGCGAGCAGGTCCGCGATCATCGAGCGCGGGCTCGACAGCCCCGACCCGCCGGCCATGAAGATCATCGGCCGCGCGGCCGAGCGGCGCACGAAGAAGCGGCCGTATGGGCCCGACAGGCGCACGCGGTCGCCCGTCGCCAGTTGCTCGTGCAGATAGCCGGTACCGAGCCCGCCCGGCACCTGCCGCACGTTCAGCTCGATCTCGCCGGTGGCCGCGACGTCGGCCGGCGCGTTCGCGATCGAGAACGCGCGACTCTGCCCGAGGCCGGGAATCTCCAGCTGCACGTACTGGCCTGCCTGGAAGTGGATCGGCTGCGCCAGCTTCAGTCGGATCGACTTGATGGTCGGCGTGAGCTGCTCGATGCGCGTGACGTCGGCCGCGAAATCCTTGACCGGAATGATCTCCGCGTCCGGTTCCTCGTCGACGTCGGCCTCGATCACGGTGTCGGCCTGCAGCGTCGCGCAGCACGCGAGCGCCTTGCCTTCCTCGCGCTCGAAATCCATCAGCGCGAACGGGTTCGCATCGCCGAGATCGGTCTCGCCGTCGAGCACCGCGACCTTGCAGGTGCCGCACAGGCCGTGACAGCACGCATGCGGAATGTAGATGCCCTGGCGCAGCGCGGCATCGAGCATCGTCTGTCCTTCCTCGACCTCGATCGTGACGCCCAGCGGCTCGATGGTAAGTTGGTGGCTCATGATGGTTCGCTCGTTGGCGTGGCGATCAGAAGCTCGCGCCGCCGAGGCCATCGAGGCCCGGCGTTCGGAAACTGATCAAATCCTTGTGCCCGAGGCCGTTGTCGGCCAGGCTCTTCGCTGCGTCCGGCGTCCACGGCTCGCCGGAGCGAAACCACTCGACGCGGTCCCAGTCGATCTTCGCGAAGTCGGGGTGATAGCCGTAGACCGGCGGCAGCACCTTGTCGGCGAGCGCGCCGAACGGCAGGTCGGGCGGCAGCGGCAGGCAGAACGGCGCGGGAAACATCAGGTGGTTTTCCCAGCACACGTAAAGCAGCGGCGCCGGAAACTTCCCGACGGCATCCTTCACCGGGAAGTCGTAGGGTTTGAGCGCGATGACGGCCATGTTTGTCTCCTGTCGGCCCGCGTTCACGCGGCAGCGCGCGCGGGCCTTCTTCAAGGTTGCTTGTCGGTTGCGGGTCAGTTGCTCGTGGCCTGGCCGCGCCAGGCCGCGAAGTTCTTCTGGTCTTCCGAGCCGTCGAAATCGAGGTTGTCGCGGCCCATCTGCACCTCGTAGTAGTCGAGCACCGCGGCGAGCGGATCGAAGCCTTCCGCGCTCGGATCCGCATCGGGCGGAAAGCAGTTGCCCTGATAGATCTGGTGCACGGGCAGCCACGCCTGCACGTATTTCTGCGGCTCGTGGTCGAAGATTTCCTTGCAGTGATCGCTGCAGAAATGGAACTTGTTGCCGAGGTAGTTCGACTCGCGCGCGCCGATCTTCGTCGGGTTGCCGGGCTCGGTGAACAGCATCGGGATCTGGCAGGTCTGGCACAGCATCGGCAGCGTCTTCATGTAGAAGCGGTTGCCGGCCTTCGCCTGCTCGCCCCAGTAGTCGAAGCGCGGGCGGTAATAGCGGTCGAACGAGTCGGGATACTTCGCGGCGAGCCACGCCATCTCGTCTTCGGTCGGCACCCAGGTATGGAACGCCGAGGCCGCGTTGAAGCCGTAGAACGTCGACCATGCCTGGTGGCTGATGTGGTCCTTGCCTTCGCATGCGTCCTGCCAGCCCTTCGGCTCGCGAATGCCGTAGCGCGCGAGATCCTTGAACAGCGCGCCGCCGTTCTGCTCCGCGTACATCTCCCACGATTCGCGCCAGCTCATCACGCGCTTCGGCTGCATGTAGTCCATCATCATCGCGACCAGCGTGAGCAGCCGGTAGCCGCGCCAGAACCACTTGTCGATCCAGCGCTGCACGATCGGCACGTTGTCCGGGTCCTGCTCGAGCAGGAACTTGATGCATTCGATGCCGAGCGTCATGTGCCGCGATTCGTCCGACTGCGCGGAGAAGCCGAACGTGACCGTCGACATGTCGCCGTTGTATGCGGCGCCCGACATGAACGGCACGAACAGCAGGTTCGTCAGCACGTATTCGAACGAGAAGCTGACCGCCGTCAGGAACTCGAACGGCCCCGACGAATACGCGTCCTCGAAGAACGACTTCGGCACCGACAGGTACCAGACGCGGTCGAACCAGTGGTTCGAGTGATGGAAGCCGTTGAAGAACTTGTTGTACGTCGACATCGCGTGCGTTTCGGTCTGATAGTGCCGCAGCTCGTCGATCGACTGCATCTGGCACGCGATGCGCGCGCCCTCGCCGGTGAAGTGCCGGCCGACGTGCGCGAAACCGCGATGCGCGAGATATTCGAGCGGCGTCACGCCCTGGATGAACAGCTTCAGCGCATTGATGTAGCGCGCGTCGGTCACGCCGAGGAACGCGTTGTTCTGCGTGAACGCGTCGATCACCGCGTACAGCTTCTTCTCCTTCTCGCCCTGGTATTTCCAGTACGCATCCATCGTCAGGCGGAACGGGTCGACCCACTTGTCCCAGTCGTGGATCTTGATGCCTTCGTAACGGTCGTACGGGAAGACCTTGTCCATCGGCTGGTAGGTCGTCTCCCAGCCGAGGCCGCGCGTCATTGCCGCGTAGCGGTCCTTCAGGCCGAGCTTTTTCTTGAGCGTTGGCGTGTCCATTCGTGTCTCCGGTGTTGTCGATGCGTGTTGCGCGGCGTTCAGTGCGACCAGCTCAGCGTGAACTCGTCGTCGTCCTCGTCGATGTGACCGGACAGCGTGATCAGGTTCACCTGCAGCTGCTGCAGGTCGAAGCGCGTGCCGGTCAGTTCCTCGATCGTTTCGCGGCGGATCGTCAGCCGGTCCGGCGCGTCGATCTTGACCATCCCGGGCGACTCGACCACCACCGCGCGCGGGTTGTCGGCGACGATCGCGTCGACAATTGGTCTGGATTCCTCATTGGCCTGAAAGGCGATGAATACATTCGACATGCTGGCTTTCCTTGGAATGTGAAGTGAATGCCCGTCGTCAGAGCGCGAGGCCGAGCTTGGCGACGCGTGCCTGAAACTGCTCGCGCACTTCGTCGAGCGCTGCCCGGCCTGCATCCTGCAGCGCGCGCGCCGCGACCGGCGCGAGCGCCGCGTCGGCTCGTGCAGACCAATCGCGGGTCCAGCGGGCGAGCAGCACGCGGTTGTCGTCGGATTCGGCGGCCATGGTCTTCACCACCGCGTCGATCCAGCGGCTCGATTCGGCGTGCCATTCCGGCATGAACGCGGTGAGCATCGCGACCGCCGAGCCGCCCGCGAGCGCGATCCGTTCGTCGACGAAGCGGTCGTAGACGAGCGGATACAGCAGGCCGTCGAGCGCGAGGTTCTGCGCGACGAACAGCTCGACCGGATCGGCCACGACCAGCGTGTCCTCGACGTAGCGGCGCAGCGGCTGCCAGGCGGCGTCGTTCGTCCAGCTGGCCTTGGCTGCGTCAAGCACGTCGGGCTCGGCCATCGCGAGCGCGAGGCGCGTCAGGTACTGCGCGACGCCGAGGTTGTCCATCGCATGGAACATCGCGGGCGCGGTGAACGCGGTGCCGTAGCCCAGCGCGCAGATCTGCGCGTTGTTCATGTTCGCGCCCCACGCGGCATGACGCAGCGGTACCAGCACGTCGAGCGCCTGCGCGGCCACGTCGTCGCGCATCAGGCCGATCATCCGGCGCGATTCGACGAACTCGAAGTTCGACTCCATCGCGTCCTGCTGGCGCGCACGCGTCGTCGCCCACGACGCGTAGTAGAACTGGCGCGGATCCTTCAACGCGTACCAGTTCGCCATCCTGATCGCCGAGCGCGACGAATCGAAGATCTCGTGGTCCGGATCCCAGGTCGGCCGGTAATGGAAGTTCGCCTGGGGCTGCGCGCCCATCATGCCTTCCTGGTAGCGCGTCGCCGTCTTGTCGCCGCCGATGTTCTGCGCGACATGCGCGAAGGTGTGCCGGAGCGGCTTGATGTCGACTGTCTTCAGCTCGATGGTCACTTCTTGCTCCTCAAGGTCATGGGTTCGCTTCGACGTCGAGCCGCGTAACCTGCTGTTCGCGGCAGAACGCGTCGAAGGCGGCAGGAGACAACGTCAGCTCGACGAACAGATCCGGCGCGCCGCCGAGCGAAAACTCGAATTCGACGAAGCCGCGCGCGTTCGTGCCGGTCACGCGCGCGCACTTGCGGCAAGGGTCGAGCGGGGAAAGATCGGTCGGGTGCTGATTCATGATCGGTGTCGCCTCCATGCCGGACTTCAATGCACCATCCGTGCCACGTCCGGGCAGGCGCCCAAAAAATCTCGATAATTCAGGGAAAGCCCTGACGCGAAGTTCAAATTCGCGATCCACAATGGCGGTTAACCAGAACGGAAATCGGTCGGCGTCGACCACGACCGAAGCCATACACGGCGGCGTTTTTCATCATTTGAGCAACCCGGTCGAGCGCATTTGCCGAAATGATCAAATCGATCCGCCAGCTGTGACGCCGCTGGCGAAAACCTTGAAAATCACGAGAAATCTCGACGGAGGAGACATGACGCGGCCCAGCCTGCCCCCATTGCCGCCGGACACAGACCTGCGCAAGCTGATCCATTTTTCGGCGAGCGACGGTCGCATCTGGCTGGCCGGTCAGCGGATGGTGCTGCTGCATGCCGGCGCGCTGGCGACGCTGCGCCAGGAATTGATGGAAAGCGTCGGACCGGCACAGACGCGACGCTTCTTCACGCGTGTCGGATTCGCCGCCGGCGAACGGGATGCCGCGCTCGCCCGCGAGATTCGCAGCGGCGCGTCGCTGTTCGACATGTTCCATGTCGGCCCGCAACTGCACATGCTCGAAGGCGCGGTGCAGGTCACGCCGGTGCGGTTCGAGGCCGATCCCGCGACGGGCGCGTTCTATTGCGAATACCGCTGGGAACATTCATGGGAGGCCGACGTGCACCGTCGCACGTTCGGGCCGCAGCCCGAGCCCGTCTGCTGGATGCTGATCGGCTATGCGACCGGCTACACCAGTGCGTTCATCGGCCGGACGATCCTGTTCAAGGAAACGACTTGCGTCGGCATGCACGACCCGCACTGCACGATCGTCGGCAAGCCGGCCGAGGAATGGCCCGATGCCGAAGAGATCTCGTCGTGGTTCAAGGCCGACTCGCTGATCAATACGATCCGCGACCTGCAGACCGAAGTCGAATCGCTGCGCCTCGAGATGACGCCCGACGACGGCCGGACTCGCCTCGTCGGACGTTCCGACGCGTTTCGCGCGGCCTATGCGCTGCTGGAGACGGCCGCGCCGACCAAGGTCGCCGTGCTGCTTACCGGCGAAACGGGCGTCGGCAAGGAGCGTTTCGCGCGCGCGCTGCACAGCCTCAGCCCGCGCGCGCAGAAGCCGTTCGTCGCGATCAACTGCGCGGCCATTCCGCATGCGCTGATCGAGTCCGAACTGTTCGGTGCGGAAAAAGGCGCGTTCACGGGCTCGCAAGCCGCGCGCGCCGGCCGCTTCGAGCGCGCGGACGGCGGCACGCTGTTTCTCGACGAGATCGGCGAGCTGCCGCTCGACGTTCAGGCGAAGCTGCTGCGCGTGCTTCAGGAGGGCGAGGTCGAGCGGCTCGGCGCGACCGACGGCCGGAAGGTGGACGTCCGCGTCGTCGCGGCGACCAACCGCGATCTTGAGCAGGCCGTGCGCGACGGCACCTTTCGCGCCGATCTCTATTACCGGATCAACGTCTACCCGGTGCTGATTCCGCCGCTGCGCGACCGGCAGGACGACATCGCGCCGCTCGCCGACGCGATGCTCGAACGCTTCGCGGCCGTGCACGGCAAGCCGACGCCGACGCTGACCGATTACGCCTACGACGCGCTGCGCGGCTACCGCTGGCCCGGCAACGTGCGCGAGCTCGAGAACCTGATCGAGCGCGCGGTGATCCTGTCGCGCCCGAACCGCCCGGTCGACGCTAAGGACCTGTTCCCCGGCGTCGGCTCACCCGGCGGCGCGACGGTCGACCGGGCCGGGCAGATCCGGCCGGCGGCCGCCATGTCGATCGACTGCGGCTCCATCCTCGACCAGTTGCAGGGCGGCGGCGGGCTCGACGGCCTCGAACGCGCGCTGCTGCACGAGGCCGTCGATCGCGCGAACGGCAACCTGTCGGCCGCCGCGCGCCTGCTCGGCCTGACGCGCGCACAGCTCAGCTATCGGCTCAACCGCAAACAGGATCAGGAGAACGCGTGACATGAACACCATCCTGCCCGCCCATCCGTTCGACGACTCGTCGCCGGCGCTTGAGCCGGCCGCCGACGACGCCGCCGAGCCGCATGCCCGCACGCTCAGCGAGCACGCGTATCACCAGCTCCGTCAACACATCATCGAGGGACATTACCCGCCCGGCACGAAGCTGCGCGTCGAGCATCTGAAGGACGTGTACGGCGTCGGCGCGGGCACGCTGCGCGAGGCGCTCACGCGGCTCGTCAGCGATGCGCTGGTCGTCGCCGAAGGGCAGCGCGGGTTTCGCGTGACGCCGATGTCGGTCGACGATCTGGAAGCGATCACGCGGCTGCGCATTCATATCGAGGTCGATGCGCTGCGCGACTCCGTGCGGCGCGGCGACGACGCGTGGGCGCAGCGCGTGCGGCAGAGTTTCGACATGCTGTCGGCGTGGGAGCAACCGGTGTCCATCGAAAACCGCGCCGCATGGGAAGCGTGCAACCGTCGCTTTCACGAAGCGCTGATCTCGGCGGCCGCGACGCCCTGGACGTACCTGATCCTGCGCATGCTGTCGCAGCAAAGCGAACGCTATCGGCGCGTGTGCATCGGGCTCGGCGATTCGAAGCGCGACGTGCATGCGGAGCACACGTGCCTGTTCGAGGCCGCGATGCGCCGCGCCGATGCGCGCGCCGCCCTCGCGCTCGAAGACCACATCGGCACGACGCTCGCCGTGGTACGCAACGCGCCGCCCGGCACCTTGCCGTTCTAGCCACCGCCGCGCGGACGACGCGCTCACGCCAGCTCGGGATACCCGTGCGCGGCCGCGTCCCGCGCGAGATCGGCAATCGTGTCGTATGCGGCCGGCGGCCGGCGCTCGAATCCCTTCAGGCGCAGCGCGGTCGCCCGATCCGCATCGACCGCGACCGCGTGATCGAGCGCATCCTGTAACGCCTCCACGAGGCTCCCGTTCAGCGCCTTCGATGCAATCAATGGCAAGCCCGGCGCCGACGCCGTCATGCCGATGATCCGGATGTCGTTCAACAACTCGGGCAGTGCGTCACGCACATACGCGAACGTCACGCAGTCGATCGCCGCGCAATCGGCAGCGCCTGCCGCCAGCGAGCGCAGCACGTTCAGGTGCGAGCCGAACGACACGACCGAACCGAAGAAACGCCCGTCGTGCGCATGCGGCGCGACCGCGTGCCGGAACGCGTTCATCCCGCTGTGTGAATCCTCGCCGTTGAATGCGGCCCGTAATCCGCGACAGGCAGCCAGCGTCGTCGCGCCGCCCGCATGCACGCGCGCCGACGCCACCAGCACACTGCTGTAACGCGCGCCGTCGCAGCCGGGCGCATCGAATGCCGGTGTCGCGATCAGGTGCACGGCATCGCGCAATCCGAGCATCCGGTACGGATAACCGCATGTCTGCGACAACAGCAAGTCGCTGCGGTGCCACAGCGCGTGCAGATCTCCGAACGGTTCGTCGAGCAGCGCGACGCCGGCCGGCCCGCCGTGACGCGCGAACGCGTCGAGTGCGTCACGCAGCAACGCGCGCCACAGTGCGGCGTGGCGCGGCGTCACGTTGTACATCGGCAGTCCGGCGATCCATGGGCTCATGTGCGCATTCTACGCACCGGCGGTGCGTTGGAGAAAGCCCGTTTGCTCGGGTTTCGCACAGGTCCGGCACGCGCCTGGGGCGGTCAATGCTTATCGGTCGCGCAGCGATAAGCAAATGCGAATTGCTTGGTTGGCCTGACTACGCGAGCCGGTTAGCGTTCCAGTGTCGCGACGCCGTCGCAAGCCGCTCGCCGTAGCGGTCGACTGCGAGTCGCGACGCAAGTCGGCCACCTGCATCGCGGCTCGCAACGGCGCGATCGTCCGCTACCCGTTACCCGTGCAGCCCCCGTATCACCCGCTACATCCCGCCCCAGCACCATGGCCGAATACTTCGACGTCGACCACGCGCGCGCGATCGCCGCACTCGACGCCCGCTTCACTGCCCGCACCGAGTGGCCGACGTGGCTGCTGGTCGTCGCGATCTACGGCGGCTGGCTCGCCGTGCTGCTGCTCGTACGCGCCGAGCGCCTGTCGCTCACGGCCGCGACGCCGCCGCTGATCCTGCTCGGCGCGTGGCACATGTCGCTGCAGCATGAGCTGCTGCACGGCCACCCGACGCGCTCCGCGTTCGTGAACCGGCTGCTCGGCTATCCGCCGTTGACGATCTGGTATCCGTACACGCTTTATCGCGACACGCACCTCGACCATCACCGCGACGAGGACCTGACCGTGCCGGGCGTCGACCCGGAAACGAACTACGTGTCGCGCGCGCAGTGGGCGCGGTTGCCGCGCTGGCGTCGCGCGCTGACCGTTGCGCGCACCACCTTCGTCGGACGTCTCGTGTTCGGGCCGCCGACGAGCGTCGCCGCGATGTTCGCCGACGCATTCACCGCGTTCCGGCGCGGCAACTTCCGCTATCTGCGGATGTGGGTGACGCACGCCGTCTGCGTGGGTGCGCTACTCGCATGGCTGCAGCGGGCGATCGGCGTGCCGTGGTGGTACTACCTGCTTGCCGTCACGTGGCCCGCGCTGTCGCTCGCGATGATCCGTTCGCTGTTCGAGCACCGCGCCGCGCGGCATCCGAAGGCGCGCATCGTCATCAACGAGGCGGGCTTCGCGATGCGGCTGCTGTACTTGAACAACAACTATCACCTCGTGCATCACGACCTGCCGAGGCTGCCGTGGTACGACCTGCCGCGCGCGTACCGGATGCGGCGCGACGCGTATCTGGAGAAATGCGGCGGCTTCGTGATCCGCGGCGGGTATCGCGAACTGCTGGCGCGTCACGCATGGACGCCGACCGACGCGCCCGTGCATCCGTTCGACCACGGCACGGCGTCGCTGTCGACGGGCAGCGGTGCGAAGGTCGCCGCGGTCGACGGGTATCTTCAGATCAGTACGTAACGCTTGAGCGGGTCGCGCTGCGCCGGGAAGGCGCCCGATGCGGCGACGGCCGCGCAAGGCCGCGCGGCTGCCGCGACGCGCTTTGCTTACGAAAAGCCGACAACACCGATCCTCATCGGCAAATTGCCAATTTCGGCGGCAATGCCCAGAATGACGGATCGTCCGGGGCCTCCAACAATCATTCGCCCCGGGTCAGCCTCCCGGCCGCGCGCCGCACTCCCCTACGACGATGCAACCGAACACCTCGCCCGGCGCGATCCGCTCGATCGGCAACGACTGGTCCGTCTCCGCGGTCACCGCCGGCTTTCTCGCGGTGCTGATTTCCTACGCGGGCCCGCTCGCGATCTTCTTCCAGGCGTCGCAGGCCGCGCACGTATCCAACGAGATGGTGGCATCGTGGGTCTGGGCGATCTCGATCGGCGCGGGCGTGTCGGGCCTCTTCGCGAGCTGGAAACTGAAGGTGCCGATCGTGACCGCATGGTCGGCGCCCGGCACCGCGCTGCTCGTCGGCCTCTTTCCGCAGCTGACGCTGAACCAGGCCGTCGGCGCGTACATCACGGCCGCGTTGATCATCCTCGTGATCGGCATCACCGGCTATTTCGACCGGCTCGTGCGCCACATTCCGCGCGGCATCGCGTGCGGGATGATGGCCGGCATCCTGCTGCCGTTCGGCATGCATGCGTTCTCCGCCGCGACTGCGCAGCCGGTGCTCGGGTTCGGGATGATCGCGGCGTACGTGATCTTCAAGCGCCTGTTGCCGCGCTACAGCATCGTGCTCGTGCTGCTGACCGGCACCGCGCTCGCGACGCTGCTCGGGATGGCGCATCTCGGCAACGTGTCGCCGAGCATCGCGCGACCGATCTTCATCGCCCCCGAATGGACGCTCGGCACCACGCTCAGCCTCGCGCTGCCGCTCGTCGTCGTGAGTCTCACCGGCCAGTTCCTGCCCGGCATGACGATCCTGCGCGTCTCGGGCTATCACACGCCGGCGCGGCCGATCATCACCGCAACCAGCGTGATGTCGCTTGTCGTCGCGTGCTTCGGCGGGATCACGATCGTCGTCGCGGCGATCACCGCTGCGCTGTGCACCGGCAAGGATTCGCACGAGGATCCGGACCGGCGTTATATCGCGGGCATCGCGAACGGCGTGATTTACCTGATCGGCGGGCTCTTCGCGGGGACGATCGTCACGCTGTTCTTTGCACTGCCGAAGGCCTTCGTCGCGATTCTCGCCGGGCTCGCGCTGATCGGTGCGATCGGCGCGAACGTGCACGGGATCTTCGAGGATGAGGATCATCGCGAAGCGTCGGTGATCACGTTCCTCGCGACTGCGTCGGGGATGACTTGGCTCGGGCTCGGGTCCGCGTTCTGGGGGATCATGATCGGGTCGCTTTCTTATGCGGTGTTGAGCAGGGTGCGGCGGCGCCAGGGCACTTAAGCAGGCTCCGATTGCCTTCGGCGAAAGGCACGTCTCCCGTATCGGCGCTTCGCAATACACATCGACTCGCCGTTCAGTTCGATACGGTCACTTCGACACGGCGATTCCTCGATCTTCCCTGTGCCGTGCCGTTGTCGGCCAGCGGATCGGCGTCGCTCTGTCCAGCCGCGGAGATGTTTTGCACCGGCACACCCGCCGCCGCGAGGATCTGCGCGACCTGCCGGGCGCGGGCTTCGGAAAGCGCCTGATTGTTGTTCCGGGATGTCGCGCCAGCCGGCACGTTGTCGGTGTAACCAACGACCCGCACGTGCGCGGCGGGTACCGACGCGACAATGGTCCGACCGACTGTAGCCATGATGGATGCCCACCATGGCGCGACCGCCACGTCACCCGACGCGTACATGCCGTTGAACCGGAGCGTCAGTGCATTCGTCGCCGTATCCCGGTTCAGTTCGACGTTGCCGGCAGCCACCTCATCACGCAGACTCGTGCCAAGCTGCGCCGACAGGACTTCCAGCGAGGACGTCGTCGCAGCCGGCTTGCCGTGAATCCAGTGGCTCACCGCCGCATAACCCGCCGCGCCGAGCATCAACGCAACGAAAAGGCCCGCGCCAATCCACCAACGTGTACGACGCGCCCGTACGGGGCGCACCCACGGATCGACGATCGATTGCCGTGGCCGCCGGATCGGCTCACTGTCGCGCATGCTGCCGAATCCGCTAGTCACCACAACCTGGTGCACGGCTTCGCGAACACCCTGAAGACGGGCCGAGCCATCGTTCCCAACGCGATATCGCCCCTTGAAACCCAGATCGAGGATGTTCTGATACAGCTCGAGCAAATCGAGATGCTCGCGAGGACTCCCGAGCGCCTCGTCGATCAGTCGAAACACGCGATCGCTTCCTTGCCGGTCATGACCCAGCGCCGCTGCCAGGCTGTTCGACTGCCAGTCGGCTCCCGTCGCCCCGCCCTTGCCCCAACGCGTCTGCATCGCCGCTTCGTCAAGCGCGGCACACAGGCCATAGCTCGCGCGAACAACGTGGTCGGATCGCAGTTTCAACTCGTTGCAGACACGCGTGAACAACCTGAGCTCCTGCTCCAGCCACCAGCGTCGATGCGCGACGGCGTCAGGTTCCAGCACGGTGGGCGTATCCGCCAGCGCTCGCAGCAAGCTGCGCGCCGACTCCAGCAGCGGGTTGACCGCCTGTTCCGCATCCCTGAGACGCGTTGCAAGCGGCGGGGATGCCGGCGCTCCGGCAGGACTTCTCGGATCGGCCGTCGAAATCGTCATCGTGTTCCCTCCTCGCCATTCATCGGGCAGTATTGATCGTGCCCGCCGGCACCGTGCCGCGCGGCAATCCGGGGGGCGGGCCACTATCCGACAGGTCGAACAGCGGCATCGAGCTAGGGCAACGGAATGTGCTCAGCACATCGCTCGTCAGCGGATTCGCCACGCTCCCGGTGCTCGCGATGTCGAGCGCCGCCTTGCGACCGTCGAATTCGAACGCGACGCGGCTGCGGCCGGGCGTCGCCGTTTCGACGACCCGTCCCCGCTGGAGCAGTCGCATCAGTGCCCAGGGTCCGTCGGCAGCGATCGTCGACGTGTCGGGACGAATGCGCGGATTGGCGGTGATCTCCGCATGAACGCCACCGCGCGGCCCCGGCCACGACACCGTGAACGGCGCCACGGGACCATGCTGATAGAGCGACGTCTGGCCATCGACGTCGAGCGACAGGCCCAGGATCGCGGGGTCCAGTTCGGGAATGCGGATGTCGACCTTCCACGTGAGTTGCTTGTGGCCGGGATCGCTGAAGAAGGTGTCGCGAATCGCTTTCGCGTGTTCGAACGGTTCGAGATCCGGCCCCCGTACGGGTTCCGTCGCGCCGGGAAGCGTTCGGTACCGCCACGGCTTCGCTGACGTGTCGACGAAAGGCGCCAGCGTCTTCGCGAAGAAATCGTCGATTACGCCTCCTTGCGCGAATATGCGGGTGAAATCGTCGATGCCGACATCGCGCTTGCTGTCGGGCGAGAACGGATAGTTGCCCTCGATGGTCAGCCGGCACGTGTCGCCAACGGCTGCCTGCATCTGGCGCGACAATAGTTGCCCGATACCCTGATTGACTTCGCGCGAGCCATCCGCGGCAAGCTGCAGCAGTACCGCCCGGAAAGGCGCGGGCATCGTGTTGGCGGCCATCTTGAGTTTCGCCGCCGTGTCGCTGGCCGGCGGCATGCTGTTGTTCGACAACGCGTTGTCAGAGACCGTGAGCGCCGTGTAGTAATCGTTCAACAGGTTCGTTACACCGTCGAGGCCTGTCGCGCCAGCCTGAGCCGCCGCCTGGGAAGCGCCCTCCGAATCGGCGTTGCCGGTCACGACTTCGCGCAGCGCGGCGAAATGGACGTCGACGAGGTCGCGCTCGACGCGTTCCGACGCGCGAATGCCGAGCGCCTTGTCGGCCTTCTGGCTGATCTGGTCGGCTGCTTTCTGCAGAAACGTACCGCCCGATCCGCTCACCGGCGCCGTCAGCGTTGTTTCATGCACCGCCGCACGGGCCAGCCGCACGAGTGGCGAGTCGGGAGCCGCGAAGCGGCGCAGCACCTGAAGATTGAACGCGAGGCTCGTACCGCTGACCGTCCGGATGTCGTTGAGAAACGCATCCCATTGCCGCGCGTACTCCGTCAGATATTCGCGGCGGACCGCGTCCGTCAGCGCGTCGTCCGTCCCCGTCGAATTGCTCACGATTTCAGCCGTTTTTTTTTGAGCCGAATCCGACACGCCCGCCAGGTACGAGCGCCCCATTACCCACGCGTCGTCATCGCGAGCAATCTGCACGAACTCAGGCAGCCGCTTGTCGAACAGATTCCGGTAACCGTCGAACGTGAAGAGCCCTGACACGCCGCGCGACAACGGCGCGTCGCTCGCTCGCGTAAACACCGTGCCGGCCTGCGGGCCCACCGCGCGCAGCAGCGTGAACTCGTCCGGCGCCTCCTTCTGCATCGCCACCTTCGCGCGTTCGTACAGACGACCGGTCGCGTTGCTGCCGTCGAGAAACGCCCTGGCACGCTGGATCAGTGCGTCATTGCGAATGAGCGGAGACTTCACCACACGATCACCGGAAAAGAGCTGCTGGACATGGTCGATCATCGACGCACGGCCGCCGAAGATCGCTGCACTGTCATGTTTTGCCCAGTCGTCGAGTACCCACGTCTTGACGTCATCGGCATTGAACTTCGCTGCGTCGTAGAGCATCAGGTAGACGCGCAGCGCATCGTAAGCGACCTTCGAATCGTTTGCGGCGATCGCGCCGGACATCACGTCCTCCATCCGACGCACGATTTGCGGCAACAACAGATTGTCCTCGAGGGCATCGTATGTGCGACCGCTCTCCGTCGCGATGCTCGGCGGCACGTACAGCCCATAGCGCCACTCGCTGCCGGGATCGGAAAGGTCCAGATTAGGAAAAGTCGGCAGATAGCGCGCTTCGGTCAGTGTGTCCGGCACCGATTCGGGTTTCGGCGTCTTGTAGAGTTGCGTCACGCGAGCTGTCAACGCCTGCGCCTTGCGCCCCATCGCGTCGAGATAGTCGCTGTTGTGGCCGAAGCTCACACGCAAGCCAATCGCCAACCAGACGAACAACAGCAGGGTCAACGTGTGCCCGGTCAAGCGCAACAGCCGGTAGCGGAATTCCCAGCGAAGGTTGGGGCTGACGAGATGTGCTTCCGGGAACACGACACGCGTCAGGAGATCGTGCAGAAAGAAGCTCTGGTTGCCCTCGGCACGCTGCTGTGAAACGACGGTGTGGTCCTGAGCCGACAGCAGGCGTTGAACGAGCGTACGGTGCTCCGCAACGACTTCGCCGCCCCGTTGCCGCGCACTTGTGAAATACACGCCGCGCAACGTCGCATGGAGTTGGGTATCGTCGTAGCGCGAATCGAGAAAGACCTGGTCGATCAAGTCCGTCAGCGGTCCGAGCAGCGCGGAAAATTCCTCCGGGAGGGCTGCTAGCCTTCGCCGCTTCGGCAAGTCGTATTCATCCTGCAGGTGCGTATCGATCGAGCCGCTCAATCGTTCGGACAGTTCGGTGAGCTCCTGGTGGCACCGCGCCCGCAACCCTTCCTTCGCAACTGTTTCCTTGCCGTACGGAAGTGTGAAACCCCATGTCTGTGCTCGCCCTTCCGACGTGAGCGCACCGAAATACTCGGTAAAGCCCGTCAGACCGTCCATCTTCGTGACCATCACGTAAACGGGGAAGCGGATGCCGAGCTCCTGCCTCAGCTCGGCCAACCGCGCACGCAATGCGGCGGCCTCCGCGATCCGTGCCTGCTCGTCGGCGTCGGCCAGCGTCGCAAGATCGATCGTCAGCAACGCGCCATTGATCGGCGCGCGCGGCCGATTCCGGCGCAGCATGCCGAGAAAGCCGAGCCATTCCGCGCGATCGATCTCCTGATGACCATGGCGCGAGCCCGAAAGGCCTGGCGTGGAATCAACACCCGATTTCGATGCCGTGGCCGCCTTCGATTGCGACGGCGCATCTTGTTTCGCATCGTCTTCGGCGCGCTGCTCGTCCGGCGTTGAGTCGTTCGCATTCGCGTCGACGGTATCGGCCGCCGGCTTCGGTTCATCGACGTCCGCGCTCGGCGAGGTGCCATGACGTGTGTAATAGCCCGTCGTGTCGATGAGTACCGCATCATTGGTCAACCACCAGTCCACCGAGGCGGTGGCGTCGACAGGTTTCCCCGCGGCACGCTGCATCTGCTCGGCAACGGGAAACGCCAGTCCGCTGTTCATCAGCACGCTGGTCTTGCCCGAGCCTCGTGAGCCGAGCGTGATGTACCAGGGCAACTCGTACAAATAGCGCTTGCCCTGGAACAGCCGACCAAGACCGCACGCACCCGTGCGCATCGATTTGAGGCGCGCGAGCGCGCTGGTCACGATCGGCTCGACTTTCCGAAGCCGCGATGCGGCAGGCGACTCGTCCTTCTTGTCGCCGATGCGCAACATTTTCTTCAGGAACGCATCGTCGGCACGCATCTTCTGCCAGACGCGATACATCCCGAAGATGACGAGAACTCCCACCACCACCGCGATTGCGATGAGTCGGGTCGACGTCGGCTCGAACGGAGCGGCATGACCAAACGAAAGCAGCGGGCCCGCATACCAGATCAACAAGCAAAGCAGGGCGACGAACACGATCGTCGTCGACTGGCCCACGAGCCAGAGCAGCACCCCGGCGAGCAGCAATGCGATCAACAGCACGCGCATGCCGGCCCCGGCGAGCGGCCTCAGTCCGCCGAACGCAAAGAACGGTCCGACGAACCAGATCACCAAGGCGACGACAATCAGTGCGAGGAACGCGAGAAACTGGCGCGAGGCCAGAAACGACAGGAACTGAAACTTCTTCATGTGTTATTCCGAAAACAGACCTGGCTTATCGCGCGACGACGATCTCGACGCGCCGGTTTTGCGCGCGCCCCTGTGAGGTGCGGTTGTCACCGACAGGATCGGCATCGCCCTTGCCAGCGGCTTCGAGACGATTCGCCGGCACGCCCGCGGCTTGCAGCATCTGCATGACCTGAATGGCCCGCTCTTCAGACAGCGCCTGATTCGATGCGAAATGACGGCTGCGAATCGGTACGCTGTCCGTATAACCCAGCACGGCGACCTTGCCTGGTACCTTGGATATCTCGCCGGCGATCTTGGAAATCAGCGGATTCATCGATGCCTGGACCGACGCGGCGCCGGGCTGGAACATCGCATCGCCGCGGAATGTCACGGCGCTGCGGTGGGCAGCTTCGTCAACGCTGACGGTGCCGGCGGCGATCTCGTCCTTGAGCAACTGCTTGAGGTGCATTTGCGGCGGTGCGGGTGGCGGTGTCATCGCGGCTATCGCGGCAATCTGCTTTTGAACGCCGGCGGCACGGTTCATCAGCTCGTACTTGAACCAGCCGAACTGGCCGAGCAGGATCACGGACGCGACGGTTACAGTGATCCACACCGGGAAATCGTGGAACGACAGGCGCTTGCCTTTTGCCGTCGATTGCCAGTGGGGCGATAACGCCATCGGCACGGGTTCGCGTTGCGACGTGATGACGTTGTAGAGGCGTTGGCGGATCGCGTCGTGCTTGCGTTTGCCATCGGTTACGCCTCGGTAGCGGCCTTCGAAGCCAAGACTGAGAGCGCGGTAAATCACCTGGAGGAGATCGCGATGCTCATGAGGGTCCTCAAGCAGACGACCGATCAGCAGATAGACTTTGTCACCGCCCTTGAGATCTCCGTGGAAAGTGGTCGCAAGCCCCCCTCGAATCCACTCGATCGCCGATGAACCCTCCTTGCCCCATGCGGTTTGCGTTGCGGCTTCGTCCAGTGCCGTGCACAGGCAGTAGCTTGCGCCGATCATGTGATCGCGACGGATGTTTGCCTGCTCGCACAACTTCTCGAATACGCGCACTTCCTGTTCAAGCAACGACTTTAACCGGGCAATGGCTTGGTTCGACGTCAACTTATCGGGCATGTCCGCCTGAGCGCGGAGCAAAACACGGGACGCCTCTATCAACGGATTCCGTGCCACGCGAACCGCAGCCAACCGCTGGTCAAACGGCTCTGACGGGAAATATTCCGGAACCGCTTTTGCAAGAGTATCTCCATCGCTGAAAGCGGTCGTGACGCTCGCCGACGATGATCCACCTTTTTCTTCAACGGCAGACTGTTCCTTAACCTCGTCAGCTGGAAAATTCATTGTCGCCATAGGTTAGCCTCCAGCGTCCGCCGCGACACTGCCGATCAGCGTGCAACCGCATTCCGTGCGATGACCGTGCATCGCCACGCGTCGGTTGCCAATGGTGAACGTCGGATGTGCCTCGACGATCCGGTTGACCCCGTGCGGACGACCGTCCGGATATTTTTCGGGGCAATCGACCAAGTCATCCAGCCGGGCGATCTGCCGACCGCCGATGGTGTGAGTTTCCGAGCCGCTGATGACTCGGCCCCCGTGCGAGGTCGTATCGCCGACCACGATGATTTTCAGCGCCATGTTTATTTTCCGAGTCAATGACGTGTCAAGACTGCGCGCACAATCCAGCTTTACTCCCGCGCTCGAGTTCGCCCCATACCCAACCGGGTATCTGATCCACCATCGCGTCGAATCCCTCGCCAGTTCGACGACGAACCGTCAGTGCGTCGCGAATGTACCGGTGTCGATCAAAACCTGCTCCGTAGCGGTACGAGTAATTGCAATAGGCCAACCGGTCTCCGGGTTCGGTGAATCCCCATTCCAGTGCCCGTCGGTACCGGGGCTCGAATTCGGTGAAGCGGCTCCTGTAAGGCAGGCTTTCATCGATGTGCCCCAGATCGATCAGCGATGCGATGAGTTCATCTGGCTCCGTATGCGCCATCAGCTTGTCAATATCCCTCTGGTCGAGCTCGATCATCACGGATCGGGAAATTCGCCCCACGTCGAGTGAATCATTCTCGACCGTCTGCCACTGCGCGTGACGCCCGCGATATTTGATCCGCTCGACCGGTGCCAGGAACACATCGCTGATCTGTTTACCCCACATATCGAGCACCGCGCCTGTATTACGAGGATCGAAGAATCGGACCATCGCGGTCATGCCGTCTCCGATCCCTGCAAACAGGAACGCGCGAAAATGCGTGGCTAGCTCCTGCAAACCGACACGGCTCCGGACAAGCGTGAGACACGGCGAGTGAAGGTCGATTCGATCCAGCTCGCTCACCCATGTTGCGGCCGGATCATCAATGCAGGTGAGAAATAGGGAAGCCGGCCCGAGTTGCTCTTCAGGAAGCCCCTCAAAGAGCGAAACGAACTGCGTGCCGGACTGCTCGAGCAAAGGCAAGATCCTTGCTGGGTTGGCGGCACCGTCGACCAGACCGAATGATTGCGCGCGTTGTTGCATATGGATGACTCCGTCCCCTGCCTCTATGCCCATGCGGCCTTGCTGATGTTCCCGGCAACCAGCGGTTCGGATTCGGAAGTCAGCCCCATATAAGCGATCCGCTTTTTGCCGCCCTCGAAGATCACGCGGGGCCAGCCATAACCACCCGGCGCGTATTCGTGAAACCAGGGCACGCGGAACCAGATGCGGCTGTCGTGGACATAGTCGTCGAGCAGATGGATGCTCGCCTTCTGGAGCCGGTTGGCTGCTTCCATCGACGCATGCTTTTTCAGAAAGTTGACGACGCCGCGCGCGGGCGCCGCCACGATGTCATTTGACGGGCTGAATATGCTGAAAATCGTGCTCCATGTCGATGCAAGCAAAATTCCGCTCTCTGCGAGCCTGACCTCGGGGGCATCACTGCCAGGCTGCTCGTGCTTCACCGAAAGTGTCGTTGTCGTCGTACCCATGTCCGGGTATTGTCGGGGTGCCGGATCCTTGCGTAAGGTCACAGTGACCTTCCACTTCGATTCGCGGTCCTCAGGATGCAAGTAGCCCAACAGCAGGCGCATCTCCTCTGCGCCCTGGCGCAAATCGGTCTGCTCGTTGTTTGTAACGTCACAGACGCCTTCGCCGGGACGCGCCGGCGCGGCGTCCTCGGTGCCTGGGTGAGCCACCGCGCCGCACAGTGCCTCCGTGCGACGGTCGATCTCAAGATTCGTCGCCTTGATCTGCGCGTCCAACTCCATGATCCTCGGCATGTTGGCCGGATAGCGGTGGTTGCCCGTTTCTTGGGACTTCCGCACCTCCAGCCGCGCTCGCTTGGCGTTGAGCGTCTTCAGTTGCGGATCCGTCTTCTTTGCTTTCTCCAGTGCCTCGTCGACTTTGTAGGGTGTCATGCCGTCTTCCCTCGCCTTGCGGAAGAATTCCTGGCTGGCCACGTATTCGGGCGACTCGGGCTGCGCACGTAGCGTCCGCCATGCCAGCATATCGGCCATGCCGTGCTTGATCGCATCCTCCATGCGCCCGATCGGACCGGCAGTTTTTAGCCAGTTGTTGAAAGCGGTGATCGTAGTAGGAAAGATGTCAAAATCCGCTCGCATTTGCGGGTCGTCGAGAATCTCGTCGCCCCTCATCATCGGCACACCGTATTTCAGCGCATGGATGTACATGTCGTGCAGCGGGATCTGGCTCAGCTTGCCACCGTCGCCCTTGTCGGGATCACGACCCTTGCCCTGTTCGTTCGGCGCATAGCCACCGCCGACATCCGAATGCACACCGGGATAGGCAATTTCGTGTCGGATGCCGGGTGGATAGGCTCCCCCTACCTCGCGGATTGAATCAACCGGGAAGCTCATGCGCTGCTCGTGAATCGAGAACGCATGAACGCAGTAGCGAACCGATTCGGGAATGCGCATTGCACCGTTGTTGGCAAACGCGAAGTGCCCATCGAACGACCCGATGTCGACGGTCGCGCGGGTAAAATCAGGGGGGCCCACGGAGGCGACAGTATCGAACAATCCCAGGAAATTCACCTGATACGGCAGCGCGTACTTGCCGGCGAACTTGACCAGATTGCCACCGGGCGCCCAACTGTTGACCAGTTTGTGGACGAATGCGCGCGCGCCGGCGGCCCCACGGGAAAAGCCAATCACGTTGATCCAGATCTTTCTGATCGTCCCGGGCGGATGCAGGGCATCCACCGCAAGCTTGTGGGTCACGCCCAGTGTCTGGATCGGTTCGTCGAATCCGCTCATGTCCCCATTGGCAGCGGCATCGCATATCCTTTTTGCCGTCCCCGGCGAAATCAGGGCAAGGGACTTGTCCGGTGCAATCGCCCAGTAAGCGGCATTCAACACACGCACATAGCCGAGCAAGCATCGCGCATTGAAGCCCTCGGCCATCGCCTTACCCATTTTCGAATACGTCTCTTCGCCGATCTCGGGCAGCGGCGTACCGACGCCGGGAATGTAAAAGGCGAATATGCCATCCTCGTTCTTATCCAACGCCACATTGAACAGCCGTGCGACATTGGTATGGCTACGACTGAGCGAGTCGCGCAGCGGATTATCCGCCGCGTCATTATTGTTCGTGCCGTCGAAGAACAGGCTGATCTGCAGCGTTTGCTGACACGATCGCGTTTCGTCATGCATCCGCAGTGCGCCCTGCTCGTACGCGTCTTCGCTTTGCGAGCGCTGCAACCGGCCCTCCTCCGGTATTGCGTCAGGCCATCGAATCGTCACTGCATGCCTCCTCTTCTGTACTTCCGGTTCCATTCGTCGTCGATCACGCCCTGCGCGATATACGGATCGTTGTCGGCTGGACGGTTGTTCGGATTGTTCCCGCCCTCCCGATTGCCGTCGGTGATCATCACGCGCACCCGGTCGCCCGGCAGAAAGATGCCCCATGCATGATTGGCATTGGCACCGTCGTACGGCGCAATCCTCACGTTCTCTGCCTTGTACCAGTAGCCCGGTGTTTTCCCGTCTTGCTTCTTGTCCACCAGCCAGCGCACCGTCAAGGTCAGGTCTGCTTGCCATTCGAGCGGATAGCGCATACAGCACATTCCTCCCCCTTCGGACGGGCGGCCATTCGCCTTGATCGGTAGCACGTTCGAACCGCCGCCACCAATCCCGCTCCCGGACGGCCCGACCATCGAAAACGTGTGGATGTACCATGGCGAATAGTTCTGCGCGAAAACATCCATGCCTCCGCCCACCTTCACCGGGCGAGACACTTCTTCGGCAACAGTTACATTCGGTTGCCCGCCCGCGCACGCAGCAAGCGACGCACAGAGCGCCGACAACAAGCTGATCACCACCCCACGCCATCGAATCGTCACTGACGTCCCCTCCTCAATCGTGCGCCGGCGGATAACGCCGGTTCCATTCGTCGTCGATCACGCCCTGCGCGATATACGGATCGTTGTCGGCTGGACGGTTGTTCGGATTATTCCCGCCCTCCCGATTGCCGTCGGTGATCATCACGCGCACCCGGTCTCCCGGCAGAAAGATGCCCCATGCATGATTGGCATTGGCACCGTCGTACGGCGCAATCTGCACGTTCTCTGCCTTGTACCAGTAGCCCCATTTCTTTCCGTCCGGTCTCTTCTTCGTCACCAGCCAGCGCACCGTCAACTTCAGGTCTGCTTGCCATTCGAGCGGATAGCGCATGCAACAGACCGCTTTGCCGCCACCCGATGGCTTACCATTTGGCTGGATCGGCATCACGTTCGGGCCGCCGCCACTAATCCCGCTCCCGGACGGTCCGACCATCGAAAACGTGTGGATGTACCACGGCGAATAGTTCTGCGCGAAAACATCCATGCCGCCACCCACCTTCACCGGGCGAGACACGTCTTCGGCAACAGTTACATTCGGTTGCCCGCCCGCGCACGCAGCAAGCGACGCACAGAGCGCCGACAACAAGCTGATCACCACCCCACGCCATCGAATCATCACTGACTTTCCCTCCTCAATCGTGAGCCGGCGGATAACGCCGGTTCCATTCGTCATCGATCACGCCCTGCGCGATATACGGATCGTTGTCCGCCGGGCGAATGGTCGGGTTGTTTCCACCATCTCGATTGCCATCTGTCAACATCACGCGCACACGATCTCCCGGTAAAAAGATCGCCCACGCATCACCGGTATTGCCACTGGTGTAGGGCGCAATCTGCACGTTCTCCGCCTTGTACCAATAGCCCCATTTCTTTCCGTCCGGTCTCTTCTTTGTCACCAGCCAGCGCACCGCTAACCTCAGATCCGCTTGCCATTCGGCGGGCAGGCTCGTGCAACAGACTGCCTTGCCTCCTCCGGATGGCTTGCCATTTGGCTGGATTGGCATCACGTTCGGACCGCCGCCCCGGATCCCGCTTCCCGTCGGCCCCGTCATCGCGAACGAGTGGATGTACCAGGGCGTATAGTTCAGCGCCTTGGTATCCCCCGACAGCAGCGGCACCCGTTTCGGTACTTCGACTGCCACCCCTGTCGGTTGGCCGCCGGTACACGCGCCCAGCGACAAACACAGCGCCGCCAGCAAGCCGGTTCCCACCCCACGCCATCGAATCGTCACTGACTTTCCCTCCTCAATCGTGAGCCGGCGGATAACGCCGGTTCCATTCGTCATCGATCACCCCCTGCGCGATATACGGGTCGTTGTCCGCCGGGCGAATGGTCGGGTTGTTTCCGTCATCTCGATTGCCATCTGTCAACATCACGCGCACACGATCTCCCGGTAAAAAGATCGCCCACGCGTCTCCGGTATTGCCACTGGTGTAGGGCGCAATCTGCACGTTCTCCGCCTTGTACCAATAGCCCCATTTCTTTCTGTCCGGTCTCTTCTTTTCCACCAACCAGCGCACCGTTAACCTCAGATCCGCTTGCCATTCGGCGGGCAGGCTCGTGCAACAGACTCCCGCTCCCCCACCTGACGGTCGACCATTTTTCTGAATTGGCATGACGTTCGGACCACCGCCACCGATGCCACTTCCGCGCGGACCAACTATTGAGAACGTGTGGATATACCAAGGCGTGTAGTTCAATGCCTTCGAATCCCCAGCCAGCAGTGGCACCCGTTTCGGTACTTCGACTGCCACCCCTGTCGGTTGACCACCGGCACACGCGCCCAATGACAAACACAGCGCCGCCAGCAAGCCGGTTCTCACCCTACGCCATTGAATCGTCACTGCATGCCCCCTCTTCTGTACTTCCGGTTCCACGCTTCGTCGATCACGCCCTGCGCGATGTACGGATCGTTATCCGCCGGGCGAATGGTCGGGTTGTTTCCGCCATCTCGATTACCATCCGTCAACATCACGCGCACACGATCTCCCGGTAAAAAGATCGCCCACGCATCTCCGGTATTGCCACTGGCATAGGGCGCAATCTGCACGTTCTCCGCCTTGTACCAGTAGCCCGGTGTTTTCCCGTCCTGTTTCTTGTCCACCAGCCATCGCACCGTCAACTTCATATCCGCTTGCCATTCGGTGGGCAGGCTCGTGCAACAGACTCCCGCTCCCCCACCTGACGGTCGACCATTTTTCTGAATTGGCATGACGTTCGGACCACCGCCACCGATGCCACTTCCGCGCGGACCAACTATTGAGAACGTGTGGATGTACCAAGGCGTGTAGTTCAATGCCTTCGAATCCCCAGCCAGCAGCTGGACTCTCTTCGGCATATCGAGTTGCACTGTCCCCCCTGTCGATTGCCCACCCGCGCAAGCACCCAATAACAGGCAGAGCACCGGCAGCATCCTCTTCAGGAAAACGCCCAACTGTGAGAAACAAACGCTGTTGACCATGCTATCGATCCGAAGGTTGAGGTTATTGCCGTGGAACCAACGCTGACCCGCCTCTGGCGGCTTTAAGAAGACATTCGATGCAGATACTCTTCGGCGTAAGGCTGACCGGCGAGTCTTTCGGTCCCGGTAGCGAGTGAGTGGATGCAAACGCAACGAACTTGCCCGGCGTAAATATCTGTGCGCCACTGTCGTCAAGCACCATGCGGGTCTTTCCGCCTTGCAGCTCCAGCTTTTCAACGCCCGTGATCTGGATGACTTTCGTCAGTAACTGGATAGATTTCGCGGACTCCAGCTTGATCGAACTGGTCAACGCGTGAAGAACGATGTCGCCCAGCGCGGCCGAGATCCTGATAGCCGCTCGTTGGGCAAACAGACTGATCGTGTCGCGCACGCTCGCAAAGAAACTTCGGCCGCTCGCAACGCCGACATGCCCCTCGCTCGTCAACGCGACCTGTTGCGCGGCAACGTGCACCGTAGCGGGCGTCGTGATTTCAACACCCGCCTTACCATCGATCATCAGATGGGGCTCAGAAAATTCCGGGAACGGATTTCCGTCGCTCTCGACACCGCGAATCTGGTCGTTCTGCGCGTCAATCGTCTTCGCGAGGTCCGACTGATGTCCGTCGGTCTCCTGGGCTTGAGCTTCCTGGGCGGCATCGCTCATCGCGACATGCAGGCTCTGTGCAACTTCGAGCCGCCGAATCGCTTCCGACATAGCTTTGGCATGGCCCTGCGCATTAGGACGGCCTTCCGTCGTGAGTAACATGCCCGTCGCCGCACGAAAGACGCCGTCCCCATCGGTACGCAATTCAACGCCCCGACCGCGCTCATCCTTTCGCCCCGCATTCCCCGCAATACGCGTGATGTACCCCAAATTCAACTGCGACGTGCCTTCGTCACTCGACAGGTGCGCCTGAATTCTTCCGTTCGTATCGTCGAAAGCCAGCGTATTCGCCCGCCGAGCACCGATCTCCTTGCTACGAAAACCGGCAAGCGTCTGGTTCTCCGGTAAAGCAAACGGCGGCATGTTGAACGCATTCACAGCACTACCGACGATGATCGGCAAGTCCGGATCACCATTCGCGAATGCAACCTCAACCTCATGGCCGCGGCGCGGCAGGAAGATGCCGCCGAACTGATCGCCATGCCATGCACCGGCAACGCGCACCCAGCAGCTTGAACGTTCATCGTTGTCGCCGAGCCGATCCCACAGGAATTGCAACTTCACCCGACCGTACGCGTCCGTCCAGATTTCCTGGTTCTCCGGACATGTCACAACGGCATATTCGACGCCGGTAATGCGCGGCTTCGCGATCGTGCGCGGCAACCGGAATGGCTCATGGGTCGGCTGCAGCACGAAGTCCGCTTCGCAGTGGTAACGCTGACCGGAACCCGATGCCTCGCCAACCTCTTCGATCGTCAGCTTGCAGCCGATGACCGCATACTCCCGGTTGGCTGCGTTCTGCGGATAGTGCGACAGCACAAAGGTCTGGCCGACGACCAGTCCGCGCAGATTGCCCTGCCCGGAAGCCCTGAGCCCCTGGCAGCGATACGCCTGCATCTGCACGAGCGTCAGGTATTCCGCTTCCGTTCGCGGCTCATTGGACGCGCCCGACAAACCTCCCTTACCAGCCTGCGGCTGCGCATAGTCGCCCCACGTGTAATGCTCGTGATGAGCGAGCCCCGTATCGCGCGGATCCTCTCGCCCAACCGTCAGATCTGCGCGCGGTCGCGTGTAGTCGTAATCGACACTCGTGACCGCGCCGGTCGTCAACGCATTCGAGATCGACAACGCGTGAATATGCTCCTCGTCGACACGCCGGCTGTTGGGGGCTTCATAGCGGATCGTCGCGTAGGCTTCGCCGTGCGGCTTGAGCGCGGCGATCGCATCGCACAAGACCAAACGATGCTTGCCGTCGGCATGCTCGAAGAAGTAGAAGATGCCCCACTCCTCCCACAACCGCTGCAGGAACGTCCAGTCGCTTTCGTGGTGCTGGCGCTGGATGTCCCGCTTGGGCCAAACGTTGTTCGGACGCGGCGGCGTCAGCCGCTTATCGACCGGAAACAGGTACGTCGAGAGCACCGCGTCGGTGATCTCGATCACGGACATGTCCTGGAAGATTCGGCAATCGCAGTTCTTCGTCGCCAACCAGAGCCACGGTCGAAGCGTGACCGCGTACACGATCGATCGACCGTCTTCTCGCAGGATGGATGCGCGGAAGACGATTCCGGTGATCTCGCGCGTGCCTGCGCCGATGTTCGCGATTCCAGCGTTGCCGGCGAGACCACGAATGAAATGCCCCACGCCTTCGAGCTGAATCGAGACGGTCAGCTCGGTGCCGATCAGCTTGTCGAGATCGATATTCGCGGCAATGCTTTGCGAGAAGCCGAGTTCGTCGGGGGTTTTCAGCTCGAGTGTGTACTCGAACAATTCGCCAACGGCTTCGCCGCCGGTAAGCTTCACCGGCGTGAGGATCGGACGATCACCGTACATCGGCATGGCCGCGCCGCAAACCGACAGCGTCCGTGGTGAGTCAAACAAAGCCATCCCGACATCTCCATTGAATCGATCGAGCCATCGACTCTCGATGGCAATCCAGCCGCTTCGAATCCGTCACGCTTATGCGCGCACGCCCCACAACTCCAATCTCAACGACGGGAACTCACCCGCCACGTGCAACGCGATACCGCCGTGACGCACGACTTCCTCCCAAAGCGGCCCGCCTTGCGTCAACTCGTAATAGATGTAGCCCGCGTTGAACGGGATCTGCCGCGGGGGCACCGGCAGCGCCTGCAGACCGATACCCGGCAAGTGACTGCGGACAAGGCTCGGCAACCTTTCCGACGGCCCGGCCTTCGCCTGCGCCAGGAATTGCTGCTTCAGCACGTCAGGCGGCATCGCCGCGTGAACGGCCAGCACCAGCGCGGTAAAGCCCTGCATATCAACCGGATCGACCACCGCGTTGCGCATCCCGTGCCCGCGATCTTCGAATGCAATGCTCTGCGCGCTGCGCACCAGCACGGCGTTCAGCAGCCGGTGCGTATCGTCGACAACCGGCTTCAGACACAGATGCGGCGTCGTGTGCTGATAAGGCGGATGTGTGTCGAGCGGCCGCCGCGTATCCGTGCGCAGATGCGTCGACAGTTCGCCCGCCATGCTGATCAGCAGCGCATAAACATCGGCCGGCGATACGGCCGGCACCCGCAGCAAGTGCTGCAGCAACGGCTCGTAGCGGTTCAGGATCTGCAGCAGCAGGTAATCCGTAACCGTCGCCGCGCTCGCTGTCGTCTCGTCCGTGCCGGCGAGCCGTTCCGCGAGCGCATTCGCACGCAGATGCGCGAGATCGTGGATTTTCGTCACCCAGCTTGCGAGGAGGTCGCTCGCGCCATAACCGGATACAGGCGGTACAAGCGTGTCGTCGAGCTCGATACTGCCGTCCGCGCGGATCGTCTTGACACGCGTGAGTGCGAGGCCGATCCATGCATCGCCCAGTTCCTTTTCCGGCATCAGGCGCAGGCGCAGATTCGACAGTTGCACGGCCTCGGGGGCAAGACCGATCGAATTCGTGTCGCGCAATTCCGTATCGAACACCAGGTAGCGCGCCAGGGAATCCGCGCTGTTCTCGAACGTCGTTTCTTCACAGTTCGGCAGCCGGACCGGCACCGCGAGATAGATCACCTGATCGAGGTGTTCGGGCCGAATCGTCAACGGAGGCGGCGGAGGTGTATTGCCCGGCGCATCGAACGGCGTGCCGTCGGCGAACACGCCGGCGGCCGTTTTGACGATCACCTTCCCGAGCGCCAGCGACTCCAGGTCGAGCGCATAGCTCGCGAAGCCGAAAAAGAACGGCGACAACGGGGTCGCACGCATATGCGCGTATTTCTCGAAATAGCGATCCTGTTGCTGGAACAGTTGTGGACGGAAAAACAGCCCCTCTTGCCAGGCAACCTTGGCATACCAACTCATACGTGTTGTCCGATTGTCCGTGCGAAAGATGGGCCATACCCATCATGTCTGGCCGCCAGGTCCAACTCAGGCCTGGCTGCGCGAAGCGCCTGCATTTTTATGCCATCCACTCAAATACGCGCCATGAGATCGATCAGTTGCTGACCATTCGCGTGTGGTTCATGCAGTGCGCGAGGATCTTGTACAAAAAGACGAAGTAACCGATGCCCAGCGTGACGATCGAGATCAGCGTCCAGATCACGATCTTTCCGATCATCGTCGCCAGATCCATCGTGCACTCGAGCCTTCCCACTACCTTGCCGTCTGAATTGACGGCGACCGTTCGACTGATCACGAATCGGTACAGGTAGTACGGATAGACGAACAACGCGAGACCGAACGTGACAATCGAAAGAAGGATCCAGATAACAGCGTGTCCGATGATGTCGGTGACTGTCAGTTCCGATTTCAAATTGAGATTGCTCATGCTTTTATTTCTTCCCCGTCTCTCGCACGCTGACTGCCTTGGCGTCGAGAGCAATGTCCAACTTCAGTTTTGGTGTGAAAAAGCGATACCACGCCTTGTCGGGACCAGTCGGTATCGTGTAAACGACTCGCCAAACCGAATTGGGAAGATCCCGATAAGCCGCGATCACGCCGATGGCCGTCGTATCCGCACCGGAATACCGAACGATCTTCTTGTGCTCGCCCGGTCGCAGCTGCAGTTCGTCACGCTTCACGACGTCATCGCCCAATACCGTCTTTTCCTGCGTCTGCAGCGTGAAAAAGTCGGCTGTGCCGAACGCGATGTCGTTCTTCAGTTCATAGATGCGAACGACGATCGGCGCGGCCCGACCGCGATCGTCAGGGTTGACGTCCGGTCGCGCGTTGACCGTCAGGTCAAACCGAACCGGCTCCTTGGGCTTCGGTTCGCCGCTCGCACAGGCCGCAAGAATCACGACGCCGGCAAGCGCGGCGGCAGTCAGGATCGAACGCATGCAGATTTCACCTTGAATGCAGCAAAAAGGCGCTGCGCGCACGCCGAGACACCCTTGCGCACACGCAACACCTCGCCGACTTACGCTTCCTTGTTGCCCTTGATGTCGAAGCCGGCCGTCACCGCGCCGCCGCTGCCGCCTTGCGCGTTCTGCACGACATATTCCTGCTTCACTTTCGCGAACGACAACGCGACCGTCTCACGACTCTTCTCTGCGTCGCTTTTGCTGCCGGACGGCTTCACGCGCGTGACGATCACGTCGCTCATCGTGATCTTCAGGTACTCGAGCGGGTTGCCACCGGCCTTGCGCATCACGAGCGTCGCCTGATCGATATGCTTGCCGGTCAGCGCGTACTTCATCAGGTTCGGGCTCGCGCGATCGATGTTGTGTTCGAACGTCAGATCCTTGACCGTCGCCTTGCCGGCGCCGCCACCGCTTCCGGCATGCATCGTCGATTCCTGAGTGATTTCCCAATCCCAGTTCAGGACTTCGATCTCATCCTTGTGCTTGTCGTCGAGCGATTCACCGTTGATACCGTCGATCTTCAGAAAAATGTCCTGCGCCATACGTAGCACTCCTTTACTTACATGAGTAGAAAAAGGCCGTTCACCACAAAATGAAACGCTTGAATGCCCGGCCCGATGGGATGGGTTAGCTTCCGCTTACGCCGCTTCCTTGATCGACGGAAGCTTCGTCACGAGCCGCAGCGAGACCGTCAGCCCTTCGAGCTGAAAGTGCGGACGCAGGAAGAATTTCGCCTGGTAATAGCCCGGGTTGCCCTCGACGTCTTCGACGAGGACTTCCGCCGCGGCGAGCGGCCGGCGCGCCTTGGTGTCCTGCGACGAGTTGGCGGGATCCGCGTCGACATAGTGCATGACCCATTCGTTCAGCCAGCGCTGCATGTCCTCGCGCTCCTTGAACGCGCCGATCTTGTCGCGCACGATGCACTTCAGGTAGTGCGCGAAGCGCGAGCAGGCAAACAGATACGGCAGGCGGGCCGACAGGTTCGCGTTGGCGGTCGCGTCCGGATCGTGATACTCGGCCGGCTTCTGCAACGACTGCGCGCCGATGAAGGTCGCGTGATCGGTGTTCTTGCGATGCACGAGCGGAATGAAGCCGTTCTTGGACAGTTCGGCCTCGCGCCGATCCGAGATCGCGATCTCGGTCGGACATTTCATGTCGACGCCGCCGTCGTCGGTCGGGAACGTATGGCACGGCAAGCCCTCGACCGTACCGCCCGACTCGACGCCGCGAATCAGCGAGCACCAGCCGTACTGCTTGAACGAACGGTTGATGTTGACGCCCATTGCGTATGCCGCGTTCGCCCAGCCGTAACGGCTGTGATCCGAGCCGTTGGTGTCTTCTTCGAAATCGAATTCGTCGACCGGATTGGTCTTGGCGCCATAAGGCAGCCGTGCGAGGAAGCGCGGCATCGTCAGCCCGACATAACGAGCGTCTTCGGTATTGCGCAGCGAATTCCACGCCGCATATTCGAGGTTCTGCGTGAAAATCTTCGTCAGATCGCGCGGGTTCGCCAGCTCCTGCCACGACTCCATCTGGAGCACCGACGGGCCGGCCCCCGTGATGAACGGCGTGTGAGATGCTGCGGCGACCTTTGCGATCGATCCGAGCAGATCGACGTCGGGCGGCGTATGGTCGAAATAGTAGTCGGCGACGATGCAGCCGTACGGCTCGCCGCCGAGCTGGCCGTATTCCTGTTCATAGATCTGCTTGAAGAGCGGGCTTTGATCCCACGCCAATCCCTTGTACCGACGCATCGTTCGGTGCAGCTCGGTCTTCGAGACGTCCAGGACGCGAATCTTGAGATGCTCGTCGGTTTCCGTATTCGACACGAGGTGGTTCAAGCCGCGCCAAGCCGATTCCAGCGCCTGGTAATCGTCGTGGTGCAGGATCAGGTTGATCTGTTCGGAAAGCTTGTGGTCGATTTGCGCAATGATCGCCGCGATGCTCTTATAGGCGTCGTCGCTGATGGTCGCGGTCTGCGCAAGCGCCTGCTCGGCGAGTGTCTGGACCGCGGATTCAACCGCCTCACGCGCCTGGTCGGTCTTCGGACGGAATTCCTTTTCCAGCAATTGCGTGAAGTCGGATTGAGTGGCCGTCTGCGTTTGCGCGGCCTGTGCGTGTTGCTTCGCCATGGTGGTCATCCTCGATCGGTTCGTCGGTCAATTGGCTTCGTTCTGGTCGACGGCACCCGCTTCGTGATGCTCGGGCTTCGGCGCAGCAGCCAGCGATTTCAGGAGCGCCGGATCCTGCAGCAGCTGCGTCACGAGCGCTTCGGCACCCGACTTGCCGTCCATGTAGGTTTGCAGGTTCGCCAATTGCGTGCGAGCCTCCAGCAACTGGCGGAGCGGTTCGACCTTGCGTGCGATGGCGGCCGGGGAAAAGTCCTCCATGCTCTCGAAGGTCATGTCGACCATCATCTGGCCTTCGCCCGTGAGCGTATTCGGCACGGCAAACGCGACGCGCGGCCGAATGGCCTTCATCCGCTCATCGAAGTTGTCGATGTCGATTTCGAGGAATCGCCGGTCGGACACCGCCGGAAGCGGCTCGACCGGATGCTTGCCCGACAAGTCGGCCAGCACACCCATGACGAAAGGCAGCTCGACCTTCTTCTCCGAGCCGTAAACCTCGACGTCGTACTCGATCTGCACGCGCGGCGCACGATTGCGCGCAATGAATTTCTGCGAACTGCTGGAAGCGGACATGGACAGGTTCTCCTGAACAGTGGGAAATGGACGGCGCTTAGCCAAGCGGCTCGTCCAAGCGAGAAGGCGTTGCATCGAAGGTCAGCGCCTGCGCGGGGTCGGCGGCCGGGTCGGCAACACCGACCACAATGCGCGCGAGCTCACCTTTCGACGCGAAGGCATCGAGCCAGAGCGCCGACAGGCGCGGCAGGATGTGTTGTTCGATGAAACCGATAAGGACGCGTGCACCGGTTTCCTGAACGAGACAGCGACCGACGATGTAGCCGACCACCGCATCTTCGAACGTGAGCGCGATGTCGTGAGCGTCGGACATCCGTTTCACGACGCGCCCCAGGTGCAAGCGCACGATGCGAGCGAGCGCGTCGTCGGCCAACGGCCGGTATGGCACCACCGTCACACGGCCGACGAAGGCCGCCGGGAAGGTTTTCAGCAACTCGGGGGCAAGCGCCTCCCGCAAGCCTTCCTGGTCCGGTGCGAGCGCGGGATCGGCACACAGGCTCGCGCTCAGGTCTGCGCCGACATTGCTCGTCAGCAGGATCGTCGTGTTGCGGAAATCGATATGGCGGCCGTCGCCGTCTTCCATGTAGCCCTTGTCGAACACCTGGAAGAACATTTCGTGCACGTCGCCATGGGCCTTTTCGACCTCGTCGAGCAGGACGACCGAATACGGACGGCGGCGCACTGCTTCGGTCAGCACGCCACCCTCACCATATCCGACGTAGCCCGGCGGCGCCCCCTTTAGCCCCGAAACGGTGTGCGCTTCCTGATACTCGCTCATGTTGACCGTGATCAGGTTTTGCTCGCCACCGTACAGGGCCTCGGCCAGCGCCAGCGCGGTTTCAGTCTTGCCGACGCCCGACGGGCCTGCGAGCAGGAACACGCCCAGCGGCTTTTTCGGATCGGTCAGGCCGGCTCGTGCGGTCTGCACGCGTTCGCCGATCAGGCGCAGCGCGTCGGTCTGACCGACCACGCGCGCCTCCAGCGTTTCCGACAACCGACGCACTGCGTCGAGTTCGTCCGTGACCATGCGGCCGGCAGGGATACCCGTCCAGTCGGAAACAATCTCCGCGACGATTGCCGCATCGACCTCCGGAAACACGAGCGGCGCATCGCCCTGCAGCGTCAGCAACGCCTGTTCGAGTTCGCGGAGCTGATCGCCCGATACCGGCTCGTGCGCCATATCGCCACGCACGGTTTCACGTGCGGCAAGCAACGCCTGCGCGGCCGCCGTCTGTTCACGCCAGCGGACCTCGACCGCAGCCTCGTCCGCTGCGAGCGCGGCGATGCGTTCGCGCACGCTTTCCAACGCCTTGCCTACGCCCAGCCCGATACGAGCTTCCTGCGCGAGTAGCGCCTCTTCCGTGCGGACGGCAGCAAGCCGTTGACGTACATCGTCGAGCTCTCGCGGCGTGGCATGCTGAGACAGCGCCACGCGTGCGCATGCGGTGTCGAGCAAGCTGATCGCCTTGTCCGGCAATTGGCGCGACGGGATATAACGGTGAGACAACGTCACTGCACCGCGAATCGCCTCGTCACGCACCACTACGCCGTGATGCGCCGAAAACGTTTGCACGAGCCCCCGCACCATGTCGACGGCAGCGGCCTCGGACGGCTCCGCGACCTGGAGCACCTGAAAGCGTCGCGTCAATGCGGGATCTTTCTCAATATGCCGCTTGTACTCGGCCCAGGTCGTCGCGCCAATCGTGCGCAGCGTGCCGCGCGCCAGCGCTGGCTTCAGGAGGTTGGCGGCATCGCCCGTGCCGGCCTGGCCGCCCGCGCCGATCAGCGTGTGGATTTCGTCGATGAACAGGATGACCGGCACCGGCGACTTCACGGCCGCTTCGAGTAACGCCTTCAGTCGCGCTTCGAATTCCCCCTTCATGCTGGCGCCCGCCAGCAACGCGCCGACATCAAGGCTCAGCAGACGCACATCCGCAAGCTTCGGCGGCACGTTGCCCGACGCGATCGCACGCGCGAGACCCTCCACCACGGCCGTCTTGCCGACTCCGGCTTCACCGGTCACCAACGGATTGTTTTGTCTACGGCGCAGCAACACGTCGATCATCGTGCGAATCTCGAGTTCGCGCCCGATGACCGGGTCGATCTCGCCGGCACGCGCACGCGCCGTCAGATCCGCGCAGTACTGATCGAGTGTGCCGCCCTTCGGCGTGGCCGGCATCGCACCGGACGCTTCGCCCGGCGTGGCAGGCAGATATTCGCTATGGTCATACGGGCCGTCGCCCGCTTCCGGCGAGCCGGCTATCCAGGCTGGCAGAACGTCGTCGACATCACCGACCGGAATTTTGCCGAACGCCGGAGAGATCTCGAGCATGACGCGCCGCAGTTCGGGTGTGGACACGAGTGCCGCGATCAGCCACGCGCCGCGCACGCGGCGATCGCCGTATTCGAGCGTCGCGAGCACCCAGGCACGCTCGATCGCCGATTCGATATGCCACGAAAAGTCGTTGATCGAGCTCGCGCCGGCCGGCAAGGCGGCCAGTGCCCGAGCGAGATCGCGCTCGAGCCCATCGCGATCGATCGCCGCGTGACGCACGATCCGTTGAAGATCGCCGTCCGGTTGTTGCAACAACTGGTGCAGCCAGTGAGCGAGTTCGACGAACGGATTCCCGCGCAACTTGCAGAAATTCGTCGCTGACTCGATACCCCGGTAAAGCTGGACCCCGAGCTTACCGAATAGCGCTTGGCGAGAAATGGTCATGATGATCTTTGTTGTTGGCCGCAATGGTTCCAAGCACCATGCAGCGTCTCTCAGGACTGCTATACAGACTATCTTCCGGACGACCTCCGGAAACACTGACACGCCCCCCTCTCTATTCAATTCAATCTGCCAATCAAATAGAAGGCGCATTATCGGCACGAATTGCAACTTCCGTCAATGCGACAAATCAGCAATATTTCCCAATAACACCCCCAAATTCACTTTTTTGAAATCTCCATCGCCCCACACACAACTTCAGTGCGACGCTCGACTGCAGACCCAACCGATCACCCCAAAACACATGGACACAAGTCCTTGTTATTTTGAGATAAATTCATTTTTCTCGCGAATTAACACTTATCAATAAATCGATAATTTTTTGATTGCAAAGGCATTAAATTCATTTTGTGACTTTGTTTTACATTTCAAATTTCATCTCAAAAAACATTCGCACAAAGCCCGTCATCACGCATATTTTTATCTCAATAAACAACCGGCCAAAACTCGTGGTTAAATTGCGGACTTCTCGTCATTGGACTTCCAGATGCGTTCCTTTCGTCTGCCGTGGCGTCGCCAATCGGATGTCTCGCACACCGGGCTGCCGCGTGGCAACAGTCATGCGCGACCCGGCCACACTGTTGCTGCTGCCCCAACCGTGCCAGCAGACCATTCGCTCCCGTCACCGTATGCCGACGACCTGCTCGGCCAGCTCGGGATCGGCGGCCTGGAGCGCGGCGCACGACGTTCGGATCCTTCGTCTCACACTTCCATTGGCGCGCCCGACAGCACCGACGTGCTGATCGATACGTTGCACGCGCAGTATTGGCGCGCGCTGGCCGATCCCCACGCGTCGGTTACCGTGGAATGGGCGTCAACTGCAGGAGAGGCGGAGCCGATCACGCGCACGTCCGCGCCCGATTCGCAGGGCTGTCCGGACCCTCGTCGTGATCATGATTCGATCGAAGCGATGTTGCTTGGCGATCGCACGCTCGAGGACGTATTCGAGCGACTGGATGAGCACAGCGCCTCCTTGCCAGAAGACGAACCCGTTCCCGAGATCCTGCATCTGTTTGCGCCTTCCGATTTTCGAGCGGAGGCCGTGCAGCATCCCCCCGCGCTCACACGGCGCGAACACCACGTGTTGACTATGGACAGCCCGCTGTCCGCGCCCTTGCGCAAGGATGAAGATTGACCCGGCTTACCGCTTCCTGCCCGCCCTCACTCGCTCGTCTGGACAAGATCCCACTCAGCGAGCAGATCGAACAAGTGTCGGCGCGCCTGCGCGCGCAGCCGACCATCGCGTCTCATCGGTGGGCACTGTTTCAGTTGTTGTGCGTCATGGGTGAATGGCCCCGGGCAATCCAGCAGTTGCAGACATGGGCCATGCTCGAACCGATACACACTGCAACCGCGCAGGTCTATCGCGACCTGATCCGTGCCGAATGCCGGCGCAAGCAGGTGATCGAGGGGCTCGCGCAGCCAGGCTTCGTATTCGAGCAGCCGGCGTGGATCGACGGATTGTTGAACGCACTGCACCTGGCCGCCTTGGGACGGATCGCCGCAGCCGACGACGCGCGCGAAGCGGCCTTCGATGCCGCTCCGACCGTCGCTGCGCGCATCCCGCAGGGCTCGGTAGCCTGGATCGTCGATAGCGATTCCCGTTTCGGCCCCGTGTGCGAAATCATCGTGGCCGGGCACTATCGCTGGATTCCGTTCGCCGATCTGGCGTCGTGGCATGTGTCGCCGCCGACGAAGGTCGTCGATCTGGTTTGGGCGCCGTGTACGTTCACGCTTGGCGATGGCGCCATCGCTCACGGCTTCATGCCGGCTCGATATCACGGTTCGGAGATCGGCAGCGACGCCGTTCGCATCGGACGCGAAACGACTTGGCGAGAGCACGGCCGAACCGGTGTCACGGCGCTTGGCCAAAAGACCTGGTCAACGGATCGAGGTGACTTCGGACTGTTCGAACTGGCAACCGCGGAGTTCGGCACAGGTATCGGAAGCAGCGCCACGGTCGGAGAGCCGATCAATGAGTGAGAACAGGAAAGCGCCTCGGGCCACCGACTCGCTCGCCGTCCGCACGCCTCGGCGCGCCAATGCGCATTTGATGCCGACCTTGCTCGACCGCCTGCGTGACGATGCACCGCACCGAAGCACCGAAGCGCCGGAGGAATACACGGTCACCCGTAAACAGATGCGCGACATCGTTCAGCGCGATCTCGCGTACCTGCTGAACACAACGAGCATCGAGGATCAGATCGATCGGGGCCGTCATCCGCACGTCGCTGCGTCGACCTTGAACTTCGGCGTGCCGCCCCTTGCGGGCGCCTTCATCGCGTCACGTCATTGGAACGACGTCGAGCAGACGATCCGGCGAGCCATCACCGATTTCGAACCGCGGCTGATTCCGGATTCCCTCGTGGTATCTCCCCGCACCGGCAGCGGCGACGCCGGCGAGCATCACAACGTCCTCGCGTTCGAGGTTCGCGGGCTGATCCACATGGATCCGTACCCACTCGAATTCATGGTGCAGAGTTCGCTGGATCTCGAGACCAGCGAGATTCGCATTACCGGCATGCGCACGGGTTAAGCACCCCACGCCACAACGACAACGAGACCGTTCCGATGGACCCGCGACTGCTCGACTACTACAACCAGGAACTCATCTACATGCGCGAACTCGCGACCGAATTCGCGCATGCACATCCGAAGATCGCCCGCCGTCTCGGTATGCAGGCGGGTGAAGTGGCGGATCCCTACGTCGAGCGCCTGATCGAGTCGTTCAGCTTCATGGCCGCTCGCATGCAGCTCAAGCTCGATGCAGAATTCCCGCGCTTCACCGAACGGTTGCTTGAAGTCGTTTACCCGAATTACGTCGCGCCCACGCCGTCGATTGCCGTTGCACGCCTGCATCCCGGGGGCACGGAGGGCAGCCTTGCCAACGGATATCGGATCGCGCGCGGCACCGCCTTTACGGCCCGCGTTCCCGATGGCGAAAGAACGGCGTGCCGATTCACGAGCGGGCAGAACGTGACGCTCTGGCCGCTGACGATCACCGAGGCCCGCTTGACGGGTGTTCCGCCGGACATCGCCGGCCTCGAGCGCTACGTGCCGCCCGATACGCAGGTGCGCGGCGCATTAAGGCTACGCCTGGCGACGACCGGTGACGTGCGAATTTCCGACCTGAAGGGGCTTGATCGACTTCCCATCTACCTTGCCGGTGACGAGCAGGTTGCATCCCACCTGTTCGAATTGCTGCATGCCGGTGCCGTCGCGTCCGTGATCGGCGCGCCCGGCGAGTTCGGCATCCCGGGGCGTCCGCTCGCAGCCGTGACACGTAACGCAGTCGAGCATGAAGGGCTGCGCACCGACCAGAACCTGCTGCCGCTCACCTGGACGAAGTTCCATGGGCATAACCTGTTGCACGAGTATTTCGCGTGCCCGGCCCGATTCTGGTTCTTTGCGCTGAACGGGCTCGCCGAAGGCTTTTCGGCGGTGCACGGCCGCGAAGTCGAGATCGTCGTGTTGCTCGACCGCTCGCCGGCTCAACTGGCAAACCTCGTGGACGCTTCACGCTTCGCGCTGTTCTGCACACCCGTCATCAACTTGTTCAGCAAGCATACCGACCGGATCGAGATTACGCCGCGAGAAACCGAGTTTCACCTGGTGCCGGCACGGCTCGCACCGCTCGACTACGAGGTGTTTTCGGTGGAGGCCGTGTACGGCCGCGTGGCCTCGACGTCCGCCGAACTCACTTTCCGCCCGCTCTACCAAACACTGAACAACGACGAAGGCAATCACGGTCGCTACTTCTCAGCGCGGCGCGAGCGACGCCTCGTGTCCGATTCGGCTCGTCGTTACGGTACACGCACGCCTTACATCGGCACGGAAGTGTTTCTCTCCCTCGTCGATCAAAACGAGGCCCCCTATAACGAAAACATCCGCTACCTGTCGGTCGATGCACTGCTGACAAATCGCGATCTGGCTACGCTCGTGCCACGCAACGGCATCGACGACCTGGACACGGCCGAATCCGCGCCGGTCGCGAGCATTGGCCTCATCCGCGCGCCCAGCCCTCCGCTGCCGCCCCACGCGGAGCGGGAAATGGCATGGCGCCTGATCCGCCAGCTCAATTTCAACTACCTGCCGCTCGACGATTTCGATCACCGTGAAGGGGGGCAAGGGCTGCGCGACCTGCTGCGCCTGTACGTCGCGGACGGCGATTCCGGACAAGGCCGGCAAGTCGAAAGCCTCGTCGGGGTGAGGACGCGCCCCGTGACCCGCAAGCTGCCGGGAATCGGTCCGATGACATTCGGGCGCGGTATCGAGTGCACACTGACCGTCGACGAGACGGACTTCTCGGGCGTGAGCCCTTACCTGTTCGGTGTGGTCCTCGAACATTGGCTCGCGCGGCACGTATCGATCAACAGCTTCACGCAAACCGAACTGCATTCGATGCAACGAGGTCGCATCGCACGCTGGCCGGTGCGCACGGGCACACGCGGAGTGCTGTGATGAAGCGCGCCACGCTGCCCGCGCAGCTTCGCGACAGCATGCTGTCGCCTGAGCAGCTCGAACGCTTGCAGGCCGAGCCCTGGCGGTTCGGGTTTCTGTCGCTCTTGCGCCGCATCGGCGCGAACGCCGCCATCGATCCGATCGGCACGGCACGCCGGCCAGGCTCGGAACCATTACGGCTTGGCCAGCAGCCGAGCCTCGCCTTTGCCCCGCGAGAAGTCGCAAGCGCGGAACAATCCGCGGGGCGGTTGAAGGTGCGACTTTTCAGTCTCGGGATGCTCGGTCCCCATGGTCCGCTCCCGATCCACTTCACCGAAATCGCGAAGGATCGCCAAGAGAGCCGGCGCGACACGACGACCGTCGATTTTTTCGACATCTTCCATCATCGCTACTTCACGCTGTTCTATCGCGCGTGGGCGTCGGCTCAATCAGCCGCCGGACTCGATCGAACACAAAACGAGCGATTTTCGTTCTACATCGCGAGCGTCGCGGGACTGGACATCGGCGAGATTTCCAGGCGCCCGTTGCCCTCGCACGCGCGCCTCGCCGCCGCGGCGCATCTCGTACGCGAATCGCGCAATCCGGACGGCCTGCGCACGACGCTCGAACACTACTTCGGCGTGCCGGTCGCGCTTGAAGAGAACGTGTTCCACTGGATCGAAATCGACCCGGCCGACTGCGGCCGAATGGGCCGCCCGGGTGCTGCCGCGACGATGGGACAAGGCGCCATACTCGGACGTGTCGCGCCAGACCGTCAGCATCGCTTTCGAATCATCATCGGCCCGCTCGATCTGAACGCCTATCTGCGCTTCACGCCTCAAGGCGAGGATCTGCCACAGCTCGTCGAATGGGTACGGGCGTTCGTCGGCTACGAACTGGAATGGGAACTCGAGTTGCGTATCAAGCCGGAGAGTGCGCCGCCGGCGGTGATGGGCGGCCAACAACGCATGGGCTGGTCCGGATGGCTCGGCCGCCCGGACCAGCGCAAACCCATTACCGGCATGCGGTTCGAACCCGAACGTTACGCACGTCATTTCGATCGCCGCCCGACAAGCCCTGGAACCGACCGACCATGAGCAAGAAGCAATCGCCCCCCCCTGCGAAGCCGAGCCGCCCCTCCGCGATCGACGCCACGCACTTCGACTGGCTGTTGCCGGTAAGCGACGACGCGCCGTGCGGCTCGGATCTCGAATATGACCACGATTTCGTGGTCCTTTTTGCTGACGCGGCATCCAGGTCGGACGTGCAGTACGGCGCGTTTGTCGGATCACCTGAACCGCTCAACTGGAGCGAACTCGAGCGCAACTGCCGCCGGCTGATGCTGCGCACGAAGGATATACGTGTCGCGGTGCTCTACGCCCGTTGTCGCACGCGCCTCGGCGGTCCGTCGGGATTGACGGAAGGAACGGGGCTGCTCGCTGCATGGCTGCAGGCGTTTCCCGACAGCGTTCACCCCCAGGCAAGCACGGATGACGATCGCGGCGCCGCGCTGGAAATGCGAATGAATGCCCTGCAGACGATGACGGATCCCGACGGACTGCTTGCCGACGTCCGGGAGATCGTGCTGATGAAGTCGACCGCCACGCGCCTGCAGTTGCGGGATGTCGAACGCGCTTTCGCCCATCCGCGTTCGGCGGATGCGCTCGCACCGGATTCAGTCATCCAGCAGTTGCGGGATCTGCGGGCGCAACAGCCGGAAATGATGAACGCGTTCGATGAAACGATCTCGAATCTTGCCGCGATCAACATCTGGGGAGCGACTCATCTCGACACGTATCTGCCCGACCTTTCGCCATTGATTCGATTGCTTCAACTGTTGAATGTCGCGGGCACGCACGTCGAGGCAACTTCGGACGTCGCACATGTTTTCGTCGATGACATTGATGGCCGGAATCGAGACGGTGTGCAGCCCGACGGAGAATTCACGTCAATTTCTCCGGATAGCGAATTGAACTCGAGGGCAAACGCACCGAATGCTGCTTCCTGCACCGAACCGGTGCCGATGACCCGCCATGAGGCGCTGATTCTGATCAATACGGCGCGCCAGTGGTTCGAAACGAACGAACCAAGCAGCCCGATCCCGGTATTGCTGAAGCGGGCCGAGCAATTCGTTGGCAAACGCTACGTCGAGGTGGTCAACGCGATTCCGGGTGATCTTCTTGCACAATGGGACCAGATGGATAGCTTGGAATAGCGTAGGAGGTGCCGGCCACCTGCGTCACGCCTGCGCTGCGTGCACGCGCACCAGCGCAGCGAGCGCCTCCTCCGGTGTCGTCGTGCCATACACCCGCTCCGACACGCCGGCCTCGACGTCAATCTGCCCCGCGTTGTGCACGTCGTACAGATCGACGATCAGCTGCGCATGTCGCTCACTGAGGCCCGCGCGCAGCAGCGTCGCGGTCCATGCGTCGCGCGGCAGTTCGCGCGCGACGATCTCGCGGTCTGCGGCCGCGCCGAGCGTCTCCGCGATATCCCGCACGCTCACGCGCCGCGGGCCTTCGATGCTGACGATGCGCGGCCCGTTGCCGGTTTCCGCGACATCGAGCAGCAGCCGCGCCGCCGCGACGCCCACGTCGGGCGCCCACACCGTCGGAAACACCTTGTCGATTGGATGGTGAAAACTCGGCAGCACGCCGGTGCCGAGCGCAACCGGCAAGATGCGCACCCAGTTCTGGAGATGCTCGGCCGAGCGCAACAGCGTCAGCCGGGTCGGGACCGTCTTCAATTTCTCTTCCAGCAGATGAAACAACCGCGTGATGCCCGTGTTGCCGTCAAGTTCCGCGCCATAGTCCGACAGCGCAAGCAGTGCCGGCGGCGGATTCGCGGCGAGTGCGCCGGTCACGACGTCGAGCGTGCGCGCCATCGTCTCCGCCGGATCGCCGTCGGCGACGGGCACCGGACACAGCATCTGCACGGCTTGCGCGCCGTCGATCGCCGTGGCAATCGCACCTGCATCCGTCAGGTCGGCGATCGCCACTTCGCAGCCGAGTTGCGCGAAACGTTCGCGATGGCGGGCGTCGCGCAGCACCGCGCGCACGGGATGGCCTGCGTGGCGCAGGGTCGTCACGGTCGACGAGCCGACGTTGCCTGATGCTCCGAAAATCACGAACACGATCCGCTCCTGGAGGATGAAGGTGCAGTGATTGTCTGCGTGCGCGAACGGGAAAGCGCGCAGGTGCGGATGATGTGAACAGGAAAGGATGACCGGATGCGGGGCCGCGCTCGGATCGCACGGCCCACCGGTTCGTCAGCGGCTATCGATCCGACGCCGACGCATCGTCCTCGCCGTCATAAGCCAGCCGGAGCCCGCCCCGCGCGCCGGACCGCGCGACCTCCGTCGGCGTCGCGCCCAGCACGCGATTCATCCAGTTCGCCATATGGCTCTGATGTGCGAACCCGACTTCGAGCGCGATCTGGCTGATGCTGAGCCGGCCTTCGAGCAGCAACGCCTTCGCACGCTCGACCCGGCGCCGCACCACGTACTGATGCACCGGCATCCCGAGCGTCTCGCGAAACAGCACCTTGAAATGCGGCACGCTGATCGACACGAGCGCCGCAAGCTCGGCGAGCGTCATGCGGCGTTCGAGGTTGGCCTCGACATAGTCGATCACGCGCGCCGCCGCCTTCGGCGCGAGCGTCCGCCGGCGCTCGCGGAACACGGGCTGGCCATCGACCAGTCGCGCGACGAGCGCCGTGCACAGGCTCTCCGCATAGAGCGGGTCGGACGCGTCTTCCGCCTCGAGTTCGGCGGCCATCGCCCATGCAATGTGTTGCAGGCGCGGATCGCGCACCTGCAGCCGCCGGCGGATCTGCGCCTGCGACGGCTTCAGCTCGAGTTGCTCGAACGTGCGCCGCACGAACGTGTCGCTGAGCATGACGTGCAGGATCCGGCAGTCGGCGCTGTCGGTCCATTGGCCCGGCAGGCCGGCGGGAATCACGTCGATGTCGCCGTGCGCCTGGATGCGCGACACGCGCTGGCCGTCGCACACGCAATCCGCGCGCACGGGCGAGCCGATATGCACGCCGATGCGGTGATGATCGGCCGCCGGAATCCGGTACGTACCCGCGCGAATCTCCAGCAGCGACGCGCCGAAGCCGCGCCAGCCGAGCCCGCGGCTGGAGCGCAGGCTGACCGGCACGCCGTTGTCGGTCGGCGCGGCGAGAATCGGATCGCTCATGGTTCTTCTCCACCAGATCGTGGGTCGAACGCGCATTGTGACGCTTTTTCCGGCCGTTTGCCGGTCGCGCGCCGCCATTCCCGCAACGAGCAGAAAAAGATCATCCGTTCCTGCTCCGCCGCATCCTTGCGTGCGCGCCGACGAGCGCCGCGGCGCTTACGATGGGCTTCATCCGACACCTACGGAGACCGTCATGCCCCATTCCTGCCCACTGCGCGCGGCGTTCATTCCCTCTTCGCCGTCCCGGACAGCCCGCCGTCCCGACGGCCCCGCTCCCCGCAACGACCGGATCGCCTTCGCCGCGCGATGCCTGCGCATGCTCGGCTGGTACCGCCTCGAACGGCTGCTCGCGTCGATTCCCGACAGCAACGACGACTTCGGGCTCGTTTGACCGAAGGCACGCACGGCTCGCACACGCCGCCCGCGTCCCGGCGTGCGTCTACTTGCGCCGCCGTTCGTGCGGCGCGACCGTCGCGCCGTCGATCACCGGCGCGCCCTGCTTGATCAGGAAGTCGCGAAACAGCCCCGTCACCTGCGAGATCCGCCGGTCGGCAAGCGTGACCACATACCATTCGCGCTCGATCGGGTTGCCCGGAAACGGCAGTTGCCCGAGCAACCCCGTGCGCAACTCGAGTGCACACGCGTGCAACGACAGGAACGCGACGCCGAGCCCCGCTTCGGCCATCTGCTTGATCGCCTCGTTGCTCGACAGTTCGGAGCCCACATGGAAACGGTAGCCGGCCGTCTTGAACAGGCTCTCGACGGTCGAGCGCGTGCCCGCGCCGCGTTCGCGCACGAGCAGATGCGCGGATTCGAGATCCTTCAGCGCGACGCGCTTGCGCTGCATCAGCGGATGACCCGGCGCCGCGACGAACACCATAGGGTGCTTCGCGAACTCGACCGCGTGCGTGCGCAGCTCCTTCGGTGCGCTGCCCATCACCGCGAGATCGATTTCATGCGTCGCGAGCATGCGGATGATGTCGTCGCGATTGCCGACCTTGAAATAGGTCTTCACGTGCGGTCGCGTCGCGGTGAATTTCACCAGCAGCGGCGGGATCAGATACTCGGCCGTCGTGATCGCGCCGATCCGCAGCGTGCCGCCGAGGTCGCCCGTCAGCGCGGCCACTTCGTCGCCGGCCTCGCTCCATAGATGCAGGATCTCGCGCGCATAGCGCGCCACGATTTCACCGGCGGCGGTCAGCTGCACGCCGCGCCCCACCCGCTGCAGCAACGCGGCGCCCACCGCCTCCTCGAGCAGGCGAACCTGCAGCGACACGGCCGGCTGCGTCAGGTTCAGCTCCTCGGCCGCGCGCGACACGCTGCCGAGCCGCGCGATCATGTCCAGCGCCTTCAGCTGCCGGAACGTCGCGGTCTTTCCTATAAGTGAATACATATGAGTCGCTTATAAACATTAAATTGTTCGCGTAGGTTCAAAACTATATCGTCGGTTCTTGAGCAATGTCATCCGAATCGTCATCAGCGGGAGCCACAACATGGACCACATCACGCCTACCCTTGCAACGGATCGCGCACCGCGCGTGCCGCGCATCGTGATCGTCGGCGGCGGCGCCGGCGGCCTGCAGCTCGCCACGCGCCTCGGCGACACGGTCGGCCGCCGCGGGCAAGCCGACGTCGTGCTCGTCGACCGCTACCCGACGCACTTCTGGAAGCCGCTGCTCCACGAAGCCGCATCCGGCCATCGCGATCCGGCCTCGCACACGATCGAATACGCGGCGCAGGCGAAGCGCCACGGCTTCCGCTTCGTGCAGGGCGCGCTGCAGCAGGTCGACCGCGCGGCACGCACGGCGACGATCGCGCCGGTGCAGGACGCGGACGGCACGGAGATCCTGCCGCAACGCGAGCTCGGCTACGACGATCTGGTGCTGGCCGTCGGCAGCGTGACGAACTTCTTCAACGTGCCGGGCGCCGCGCGGCACGCGCTACCGCTCGAAAATCTCGACCAGGCCGAGGATTTCCGCCGCAAGTTCCTGGCCGCCTGCACGAAGGCGAACCACCTGGCCGAGCAGCAGCCGGTGCACCGCGCGGCACCGATCTGCATCAACGTGATCGGCGCGGGCGCGACGGGTGTCGAACTGGCCGCGGCGCTGCGCCATGCGATCCAGCAGCTGACGACGTATCGCTTCAAGGCGCTGGTGTCCGCGCGCGACGTGCATATCCGGCTGATCGAAGGCGGCCCGCGCATCCTGCCGGCGCTCGACGCAAGGCTGTCGGCCAGGATGCATACGCAATTGCGCACGCTGAACGTCGACGTGCTGACGGATACACGCGTCGCGGAAGTGGGCGCTGACGCGGTCATGACCGCGACCGGCGAGCGGCTTGCGAGCGACATCACGATCTGGGCGGCCGGCGTCGCTGGCCCCGCGATCCTGCGGGAACTGGGCGACATCGCGCTCAACCGGTCGAACCAGGTGATCGTGACCGACACGCTGCAGACGCCCGACGATCCGCACGTGTATGCATTCGGCGACTGCGCTGCATGCCCGTCGGCCGATGCGAGCGGTTTCCTGCCGCCGCGCGCGCAGGTCGCGCACCAGCAGGCCGTGTATCTCGGCGATGCGCTCGCGCGGCGCCTCGCCGGCAAGCCGGTGTCGGGCTTCACGTTCCGCGATGCGGGCACCGTCGTGTCGCTCGGCCAAGCCGGCGCCGTGTATCAGGCCGACCTCGGCGTGCGTTCGCGCTCCCTGATCGTCGACGGGCTCGCCGCGATCGGGCTGTACAAGTTCCTGTACCGCAAGCATCTGTTCAGCGTGTACGGACTGAAGCGCGCACTGTTCCAGTCGCTGAGCCACTGGCTGCAAAGCCGCAACCAGCCGTCGATCAAGCTGCACTGATCGCCGACCGCCACGCGGCATCGCAAGACGGCGTCTCGGGCGCATCTCGCCCGATACGCTTTTTTTTCATCTGCACACATCGGGTGCATTCATTTCGTGCGCGCCTTTGGTGCATCACGTCTAAGCGCGTCGATACGATGCAGATCATCCGGAAAACACCGCCTCACATGCATCCCGCGCCAGCGCTGGCTCACCGCCCCATTCATTAGTCGAATCGTATGAGTCGGATATAAATATTAATTGGTCGCATATTCCGGATCGACGCTAAGGTGTGCGGCATTCCCGTCCGCGAACGGATCGTCACGTCTCAGGAGAGGAATCACCGTGGTCATCGAAGCCATCGTCACCCGTCTCGACGCCGCATTCGCGCAGATCGAAGCGACACCGGATTCGCACGAATCGCGCAACCAGCGCGATGCGATCATCCAGTGGCTCGACAGCGCGTCGGAGCAAGGATATCGACTCGGTCTCGTCACGACGCTGCCTGCCGCCCGGCTCAGCGACATGTTCGAAGGCCAGTTCGGCCGCGCGAACCTCGACCGCTTCTCGGTCGTCGTGACCGACGCTCATCAGAAGGACTCAGTAGCAAATCAGCATCCGTTCGACGTCGCGCTTCAGGCGCTGGGCGTGCCGCCCGAGCGCGCGGTGGCCGTCGCGAGCAGCGAACCGGAACGCCGCGAAGCCGAGACGTTCGGTCTGTCGCGTTGCGTGCGCATCACCGACACGATGCGCTCGATCGCATCGGCAGGCCTGCACTGACCTGAGCACCTGCATACGGGCATCGGAACGGCTCGCGGTTCATCGTGAAGATGCTGCACAACGCGCGCGAGTCGAATCTCCAGGCGGCGTGCGACGGCGCGACAATTGCCGCGCGAAGCCACGTCTACGATTGCAGGAAATTGAAGTGCTGCTACGGCTATCCGTGACGCGTCGTCAGTCCACCGGGTAATCGAGATCGTGCCAGCGCTTCGCCGATTTCCCGCCCGAGCCGAGGTGACCGCCGGGGAAGCGCATCACCGCAATCGCGTGAAGCGCCTTCTCGTCGAGCGCGGCGTCGCCGCAACTGCGCCTGACCTTGAGATCGCGGACACGCCCGAGCTCGTCGAGCCAGACACGCACGATCACGCGCCTTCTCGACGTACCGTTCTGCACGCCGCGTGACAGCAGGCGGTCCATCAGCGACATGAAATTCTCCGTGAAGGTCGAATGCGTCGGTTATCGCGGCGTCAATGCTGGACGGCCGCGCTTTTGTGAGCCGTCCGCACGGCCTTCGGCTTCGCGACGACGGGCGCCTTCGGATCGATGCCGACCGCATGCTCGACCTTGCGGGTCTTCGCGGGCGCCGCGTGCGCCTTCGACACGGGTTTCGCGTCGGCGTGCGCCGCGGCCGGCGCATTCGACCGCGAAGAGCCGGTTTGCCGCCCCGGCTTCACGGCCGTCACGCCGCTCGCCGCCGCGGGCGAATGCTTGATCTGATGTGCGTATTCCTTGACGTCGTGGTCGCTCATCCACGATTCCGTATAGGCCGCCGACGCGGACTGCGACAGGTTGAGATACGCGACCGAGGCGACGAGAAAAGCACGAATTTGCGTGCGACGATTGAATGCGGTAATGACGAATGCTCCTTGCGAACTGGCTCGACGCCCGGTATCGGCGCCGTCGTGGCGGCGCGATAAATGAGCGCATTCGGCATCGCAAGCGTCTGACGGGTGATCCAAACGATTCTTGACGTTTGAACGATCGATCCGGTGCGCGAGACCGCTCACGCAGCGCGTTCGACCGCGTCGGACATGCCGATGTCGTCGCGCCTGCGGGGCCTCGGCGGCTTGCCGAACTTGGGCCCGCCGGCGGTGTCGAACGTGCATCGCCGGAGAATCACATGAAACGCGCCGCTCCCTTCGCCATCCTGATCCTGCTTGCCGCCGTCGGCTTGCCGGCGGTCGCCGGCACCGCGGCGGACAATGCCGCCGCGCCGGTTGCGCAGCAAGCGAGAAACTGCGTGCCGTCCTCGACGTCCGCCGGCACCGCGCCCGGCTCCCGCGCGGCATCAAAAGCGCCGCCGATCCGCATCTGTGTCGGCGATTCCGATACGCAGCTGAACCTGCCGTGGTTCCTGACCGACGTCCTCACCGCCGTGGACACGCATCAATCGCCCCGCGACCTGCTCCACAAGATGCGCAACGACTTCTGAAGCACGGCCGCCGGAAATGACGCGCGGCGCAAATATTTCTCACCAAGCATCAATCTCGATAGTTATCTACATTTTGGATAGCAATATTTCGTAATAAGGTGGGACACGCCTTATACTTGCCGCGCACCATCCTCGTGCCAAGAGACGGTGACTTCTGTCCCGGCTGCATACCGATGCGGCCGGGTTTTTTTTGGGCGTGCGATACCGTTATACATGCGTTGTCGATGTATGTTACGAGAAAGCGCCTCGAATCCTGTGCCCGCCGCGCTGTCGCTTCGTGCGTTTCGCGAGCGTAGAATCGATTTGCGTCCCGATATGGGCGCGAGCCGCGGTGCCCCGGCCAGGCACGGCGAATGCCTCGCGCCAAGTCATCGACCGGTTCGACCTGCATTCACATGCGCACAACAACAAGTACGACCCGAGGACCCTCCGCGCTCGCACCGCGCCCGAAGCCCGCGTTCCAGCGCAGCGGCGCGTGGCCGCATGTCGTCTTCCCCGGCGCCCTGATCGCCTGCATTCTCGTGTTCATGCTGGCGCTCGTCGTTGCAGGGCGCCTGGCGCGCGACTCGATTGCACGGCACGAACGCGACGTCGCGAACGACATCGTGATATCGGTCGACCGCATCCTCGACGGGATTCGCTCGCGGCACCCGAATGAGTTGAACGCGCTGGTCGGGCGGCCCTGCACGACGATCTTCAGTACGCTCGCCGAAGTGGGCACTCACCTGCGCTATCTTCGGGCCGTCGGGCCGTCGGGCCGTCGGGCTGGCGAACGGCGGTCGCGTCACGTGCTCGTCGGCGCTGGGCGCGATCGACGTCCCGCTCGACGCGTACATTCACGCGCCCGCGCCGGGGATGACGGCCATCACGCTGCTTCGGCAGACACCGTTTCAGCAGCACGTTCCGGTGCTGGCGGCGTTTCGCGCGACCGCGCCCGACTCCGGCGTCCTTTATGTGGTCGAGGGCGACTATGTGGCGGACATGCTCGCGCACGGGACCCGCTTCGGGGCGGAAACGGCCACGCTGTCGATCGAGGGCGCGGGCAGCATCGATCAGCATGGCGCGTTCGTGCCGTCATTCGGCGCGGCGCCGGCCACAGGCAGCAAGATCGCGTCGAACGCGTGGCCGTTCACGGTCTCCGTCACCTCGGCGGAACCCTATGTTTCGCAGGTGCAGCGGCACTACCGACTCATCTGCCTGACGATCGCGCTGCTGGTCAACGGCCTCGTCGCGGCCGCGTACTTGCTCGCGATGGCGCCGCGCCGGCTGTTGCTGAAGGCCGTGCGCAATGCGCTGAAGCGCAACGAATTTCATGTCGTCTACCAGCCGATCGTCGACGTCGAAACGCGCCGGACCGTCGGCGTCGAGGCGCTGCTGCGCTGGCACCATCCGAAATGGGGGGCCATCAGTCCGGCCGTGTTCGTGCCGCAGGTCGAGTCGAGTGCGGTCCTGCCGAAGGTGACCGAGTTCGTGCTTCGGACGGCCGTATCGGAACTGACCGCACTCGCGCCGTCGATGCCGCTGCGCATCGCGATCAACGTCGCGCCGAAGGATCTCGAACGCGCCCGCTTCGTGTCCGTCGTCGAAGACACGATCGGCCGGCTTCCACCGGGTTGCACGCTGGTGCTCGAAGTGACCGAGCGCATCCTGCTCGAGAAGAATCCGCGCACCACCGAGATGTTCGCCACGCTGCGCGCGAAAGGCGCGAAGTTCGCGATCGACGACTTCGGCACGCATCACAGCAACCTGGACATGCTGTCGCGCTTTCCGTTCGACTACGTGAAGATCGATCGACAGTTCATCTCGCAGCTCACGACGGGCAACGCGAAACTGATCGAAGGGATCGCGGCGGTCGCCCACCACTACGGCCTTAAGATCATTGCCGAGGGCGTGGAGACGGAAGAGCAGCATCGCGCGCTGCATGCGGTCGGGATTCAGTACGCGCAGGGTTATCTGTATCAGCGGCCACGGCGAGCGGAACACCTGAAGCGGAATTTCGCGCCGATGCCGGCTTGAATACCGCAGTGGCGCGGAACGCTCGGCAGACGAATACGTGACGCACTCGCGTCGTCCGGTCTGCACGCGACGCCGGTGCCTGCACGCGGTCGATGCGCTGCGTGGCGGATCGCGCGGCGGCTTCCTGCCACCTGATGCCATCGACGCGCCCTTCGGCGGGAACCGCGCGAGAGGCGCTAAAATCCGCCGCCTGGGCATCCACGACGAGCAAGCGTTTTGACGGCGTTCGAGCAGGGTTTCATCCTCACCCGCCACTGGCGGGACACCGCATCCGGCATCGAGATCGAGTTCTGGCTGGCAACCGAACACGGTCCGCGCCGCGTGCGGCTGCGCCCGCAGGAAGCCGTCGCGTTCGTGCCGGCCGAGCAGCAGGCGCTCGCCGAACGCACGCTCGCCGTCGAACGCGATGCCGAACTGCGCCCGCTCGCGCTGCGCGACTTCCGCCAGCGCGCGGTGGCCGGCCTCTACTGCCGCCGCTACCGTCACCTGTCCGGACTCCAGAAACGCCTCGCCGCGGCCGGCGTCGACGTCTACGAAGCCGACGTGCAGCCGCCCGACCGCTACGCGATGGAGCGCTTCATCACGGCGCCCGTGCTGTTTCGCGGCACGGCCGGCCGCGACGGCACGCTGACCGACGCCGAACTGAAACCCGCGACCGACTATCGGCCGGCACTGCGCTGCGTGTCGCTCGACATCGAGACGAGCATCCACGGCGAGTTGTATTCGATCGCGCTCGAAGGCTGCGGACAGCGACAGGTCTACATGCTCGGCCCGCCGAACGGCGACGCGCCGGCCATCGACTTCCGCCTCGACTACTGCGACAGCCGGGCCGAGATCCTCACACGCCTCAACGACTGGTTCGATGAACACGATCCCGATGCGGTGATCGGCTGGAACCTCGTGCAGTTCGACCTGCGCATCCTGCACGCGCACTCGGAGCAATACGGCGTGCCGCTGAAGCTCGGCCGCGGCGGCAGCGTGCTCGAGTGGCGCGCGCACGGCCAGCAGCCCGACCATTTCTTCGCGGGCGCGGCCGGCCGCCTGATCCTCGACGGCATCGACATGCTGAAATCGGCGACGTGGACGTTCCCGTCGTTCAGCCTCGAATACGTGTCGCAGTCGCTGCTCGGCGAAGGCAAGTCGATCGACAATCCGTATCAGCGGATGGACGAGATCCAGCGCCGCTTCGATCACGACAAGCCCGCGCTCGCGCGCTACAACCTGAAGGACTGCGAACTCGTGACGCGCATCTTCGACAAGGCCGACCTGCTGTCCTTCGCACTCGAACGTGCGACCGTCACGGGCCTCGCGGCCGATCGCACCGGCGGCTCGGTCGCCGCGTTCACGCACCTGTACCTGCCGCGCATGCATCGGCTCGGCTACGTCGCGCCGAACCTCGGCGACGTGACGGGCCAGAACAGCCCCGGCGGCTTCGTGATGGATTCTCGGCCCGGGCTGTACGACTCGGTGCTCGTATTCGATTACAAGAGCCTTTATCCGTCGATCATCCGCACGTTCCTGATCGACCCGGTCGGGTTGATCGAGGGGCTCGCGCATCCGGGCGACGACACGTCGGTGCCGGGCTTTCTCGGCGCGCGCTTCTCGCGCACCGCGCATTGCCTGCCCGACATCGTGCGGCGCGTGTCGGAAGGCCGCGACGAAGCGAAACGCCAGCGCAACGCACCGCTGTCGCAGGCGCTGAAGATCATCATGAATTCGTTCTACGGCGTGCTCGGTTCGACCGGCTGCCGGTTCTTCGATCCGCGCCTCGCGTCGTCGATCACGATGCGCGGCCACGAGATCATGCATCGCACGCGCGAGCTGATCGAGGCGCAGGGCTACGAAGTCATCTACGGCGATACCGATTCGACCTTCGTCTGGCTCGGGCGCGAGCACGACGACGACGCGGCCGCCGCCAAGGGCCGCGCGCTCGTCGACCACGTGAACCGCTGGTGGCAGGCGCACCTGCGCGATCGCTTCGGGCTGGAAAGCGCACTCGAATTGCAGTACGAACGGCATTACCGGCGCTTCCTGATGCCGACCGTGCGCGGCGCGGAGGAAGGCAGCAAGAAGCGCTACGCGGGCCTCGCGCTCGCGGCGAATGGCGGCGAGGACCTCGTGTTCAAGGGGCTCGAAACGGTGCGCACCGACTGGACGCCGCTCGCGCAGGCATTCCAGCGCGAACTCTACCGGCGCGTATTCAAGCGCGAGCCGTACCAGGATTTCATTCGCGACTACGTGCGCCGCACGCTGGCCGGCGAATACGACGCGCAACTCATCTACCGCAAGCGCGTACGCCGGCCGTTGAGCGAATATCAGCGCAACGTGCCGCCGCACGTGCGCGCCGCGCGGATCGCCGACGAATTCAACCAGGCGCGCGGCCGGCCGCTGCAATACCAGCGCGGCGGCTGGATCAGCTACGTGATGACGACGGCCGGCCCGGAGCCGCTCGAAACGATGCGCTCGCCGATCGACTACGCGTTCTACGTGAGCCGTCAGTTGCAGCCGGTCGCCGATGCGATCCTGCCGTTCCTGCGCGACGATTTCGAACGCGTGATCTCGGGGCAGGGGCAGTTGTTCTGAGCTTGCCGCGCGGCGTGCACGGTTTCCCGAGCCGTCCGTCTCGCCGCCGGCCACGGAGATGCCGGCTAAAATACCGGCCTGCCGCGCCCCCTTTTGCCGCGGCCGGAGGAGATTCATCATGACCGCACGTCGCGGTGCCGCGGTCGCCATCGCGCCCGGTCACGAGACCGCCAGCCTGTCGAAAGCCCAGCAAACCTTCAATACGCTCGTCAAGCACATCGAAAAGCGGCGCGAGCGGCTCTGCGCGTGGGAAGCCGTGATGCCGGCGTTCCAGAAGAAGTTCGTCGACGGCCTGTTGCCGCTCGAACAGGAAGCGACGGCGCTGCGGATCCGGCTGATTCATCTGCTCGACGACACGTTCCTGCGAAAAGGCTTGAGCAAGGCCGAGCAGCGCATGCTGTCCGACCTGATCGCCGACATGGCGCGCGACCTGCTGAACGTCAGCGACGACGCTGCGTTGAAGGTCATTTTCAACCGGCACGCCGAATCGGCGCGCGTCGGCAACGCGGCGGCCGAGCCCGAACCGACGGAAACGGAACGGGAGCCCCACCCGCAATCTCAGTCGCAACCGGCCGAGGATCTCGACTCACTGTCGCCCGACGAACTCGCCGAACGGATGCAGGCCGAACTCGACGCACAGTTCGAGCGCGACATGGCCGCTCACGCGGCCCGCGAGGCCCAGCGCGCAAAACGCAAGAAATCGCCGAAGCAGTCGGCCGCGCAGGCCAGGATCGAGGCCGAGCAGGCCGAATCGAGAAAATCGATCCGCGAGATCTATCGCAAGCTCGCGAGCGCGCTGCACCCCGATCGCGAAACCGATCCGCAAGAACAGCAACGCAAGACCGCGCTGATGCAGCGAGTCAACCGCGCTTACGAGAAGGGCAACCTGCTGCAACTGCTGGAACTGCAGCTGGAAATCGAACAGATCGATCGGCGCGCGATCGACGGCCTCAGCGAAGCGCGGCTCACGCGCTACAACGGCATCCTCGAGGAACAACTGCGCGAACTCGATCAGGAGATCCAGCACGTCGAGAATGATTTTCGGCGGAGCTACGGCATCGCGTCGTCCACCAAGGTCGCGCCCGATACGGTCCTGCGCATGCTCGCGCGCGACATCGCCGGCATGCAGCGCAGCAATCAGGACCTGACCGTCGCGCTGCGCGAATTCGAGGATCCCGATCAGGTCAGGGCCTGGGTGAAGGACATGAAGCGCCGGCCCGCATCGTCGCGCTTCGACGACGATTCGTATTGAGCCGGCACGCGCGGGCGAACGCCGCGCCCTTCACTGCGGCTCGCCCATCCCGCCCATCAGCATCATCAACTGCTCACGCAGCCACTGGCTGCCCTGATCCTGATCGGCGCTGCGATGCCAGTAGCAGAAGTATTCGAGCCCCGGCATCTCGAACGGCAGTTCGAGAATCCGCGCCGGGTAACGCTGAAGCAGCCTGAGCGGCGCCGTCAGCGCGAGATCGCCGCGCATCGCGATCAGCGGCGCGACCATGTAGTGCTGCACGCGCATCTGGATGTTGCGGCGCAGCCCGAGGCGCGTCAGCTCCGCATCGACGTGCCCGCTGCCCTTGCGGCGGCTCGACACGTGGATGTGCCCCATCGACAGGTAGTCGTCCATGGTCAGCGTGTCGCCCTTGAACGGGTGATCGTCGCGGATCATGCACGCGTAGCGGTCGCGCACGAGCAGCGCCTGGTGCAGGTGCGGATCGCCGATCAGCGGCGCGTCGATCGCGATGTCGACGGAGCCGTTCGCGAGCGCGGTCGCCACTTCGCGGCGGTCCATCGTGTAGCTGCGCACGTGCATGCCGGGCGCATGTGTCTGCAGCAGTTCACCGAGCGCGGGCAGCAGCAGCGCCTCGGTCAGGTCGCTCATGCTGAGCCGGAACACGCGCTCCGACGAAGCGGGATCGAACACGTCGCCTTCGTGCGCGCTCGAATCGAGCAGTTGCAGCGCCTCGCGCACGCGGCCGACGATGTTCTCGGCCATCGGCGTCGGCATCATCCCGGCCGGCGTGCTGACGAACAGCGGGTCGTTCAGCGTCTTGCGCAGCCGCGCCAGCGCGTTGCTGACGGCCGGCTGCGTGAGGTTCAGCACCTCGGCCGCGCGCGTCAGGTTGCGCTTGTTGTAAATCGCCTCGAATACGACGAACAGGTTCAGATCAATCTTCGAAAGGCGCATCGCCGGATCTCCTTGCCGGCATCTTAATACGGCGTGCGTCTCCCGCTCCGCCGCGTCGCCTCCCCACGCGGCGCGCGGCTCAACCGCGCGGCGGCCGCGTCAGGTACGGCTCGGTCGAACCGCGCACGGCGTCCTTGATCTCCATGCGCGCGATCGCCTGCAGATGCACCTCGTCCGGGCCGTCCGCGAAGCGCAGCGCGCGGCCCCAGGTCCACAGGTCGGCCAGCGGCGTGTCGGGGCTCAGGCCCATCGCGCCGAACACCTGCATCGCGCGGTCGCACACGTCCGTGTACACGGTCGGCACGAGCGCCTTGATCATCGAGATTTCCTTGCGCGCCGCCTTCGCGCCGACCTTGTCGATCATCCATGCGGCTTTCAGCACCAGCAGGCGCGCCTGGTCGATCTCGATGCGCGAGCGCGCGATCCATTCGCCGATCGTGCCGTGCCGGTTCAGCGGCTTGCCGAACGCCTCGCGCGACTGCGCGCGGTCGATCATCAGTTCCAGCGCGAGTTCGGCCGCGCCGATCGAACGCATGCAGTGGTGAATCCGGCCCGGCCCGAGGCGCGCCTGTGCGAGCGCGAAGCCGTTGCCTTCCTCGCCGAGCAGGTTGCGCGCCGGCACGCACACGTTGTCGAACGTGATCTCGCAGTGCCCTTCCGGTGCGTAATGATTGACCACCGTGATGTTGCGCACGACCGTCACGCCCGGCGTGTCGCGCGGCACGAGGATCATGCTCTGTTGCCGGTGCGATTCCGCGTCGGGATCGGTCTTGCCCATCACGATGAAGATCCTGCAATTCGGATGCGCGGCGTTCGTGATGAACCACTTGCGGCCGTTGATCACGTATTCGTCGCCGACGCGCTCGATGCGCGTCGTGATGTTGGTCGCATCCGACGACGCAACGTCGGGCTCCGTCATCGCGAACGCCGAACGGATCTCGCCGCGCAAGAGCGGCAGCAGCCACTGTTCGCGCTGCTCGGGCGTCGCGAACATGTGCAGCAGTTCCATGTTGCCGGTGTCCGGCGCGTTGCAGTTGAACACCTCCGACGCCCAGCCCACGCGCCCCATGATCTCGGCGAGCGGCGCGTATTCGAGATTCGTCAGCCCGGTGCCCGGCTCGTCGTCCTTCAGGTGCGGCAGGAACAGATTCCACAGCCCTTCGGCCTTCGCGCGCTCCTTCAACTCCTCCATGAACGACACGGGATACTGCCCCGCATGCACCTCCTCGTTCCACTGGCGGATGCGCGGCACAATGTGCGCGTCCATGAACGCACGCACGCGCTCGCGCAATTCTTCCACTTTCGGGGTGTAGCCAAAGTCCATGATCGACTCCTCGAGATTTTCGTGTTCCGTTCGTTCGGTTCAGAAGGCCGACACACCGCCGTCGACGGCGACGGCCTGCCCGGTCAGATAGGTGTTTTCCTTCGCGCACAGCGTGAGCATCGTCGCGACGATTTCCTCGGGGCGGCCGAGCCGTTTCATCGGCGAGCCCTGCGCGAGAAAATCCTGGCGATCGCCGATGTCGCTGTCGGTGACCATCGGCGTCGTGCTGTAGAACGGGCACACCGCGTTCACGCGAATGCCGTGCCGCGCGTATTCGAGCGCGGCCGTCTTCGTGAGCCCGACCACGGCGTGCTTCGACGCCGCGTACGCGGCCAGTTTCGGCGCGCCGCCGAGCCCGGCCATCGACGCGACGTTCAGGATCACGCCTTCGCGCTGCGCGAGCATCTGGCGAATCTGGTGCTTCATTCCGAAGAACACGCCCTTCGCGTTCACCGCGAAGCTCAGGTCGAGATCGGCTTCCTCGGTCTCGATCAGCGCCTTCAGCGGCGGGGCGATGCCCGCGTTGTTGATGCCGACGTCGAGCCGCCCGAAGCGCGCGACCGCCGCCTGCACCAACGCCGCGACCTCCGCTTCGATGCGCACGTCGCAGCGCTGCGCGATCACGTCGGCGCCGGCCGCGCGCAGCGGCGCGGCCACGCGTTCGAGCGCGGCCTCGTTCAGATCGCCGAGCGCGAGCCGCGCGCCCATCGCGGCCAGCTCGCTCGCGAGCAGCGCGCCGAAGCCGCTCGCGGCGCCGGTGATCATCACGGCCTGCCCGGCGTAGCTGTCGAGTTTCATCGCGCGCTCAGATCGTCAGGCCGCCGTCGACGACGATGCATTCGCCGTTCGTGTAGCTCGCGGCGTCCGACACGAGATACAGCACCGTGCCAGCCATCTCGCGCGGCTCCGCGTGACGGCGCAGCGGAATCTTCGCCATCCAGGCTTCGTAGATGTCCTTGTCGGCGAACAGCGCGCCCGCGAACTTCGTCTTCGTGAGGCCCGGCAGCAGCGCGTTCACGCGGATGCCGAACGGCCCGCATTCCTTCGCGAACGCCTTCGTCATGTTGACGACCGCGGCCTTCGTGATCGAGTAGATGCCCTGACGGTCGCCCGGCTGCAGCGCGTTCACCGACGCGGTGTTGACGATCGCGCCGCCGCCTTGCGCCTTCATCATCTTGCCGGCCTCGACCGACATGAAGAAGTAGCCGCGGATGTTCACGTCGACGGTCTTTTCATATGCGGCGAGATCGGTATCGAGGATGTGCCCGAAATACGGATTCGCGGCCGCGTTGTTCACGAGGATGTCGAGCCGGCCGTGCTTGCCGCGGATCGTCTCGAAGGTTGCGGCGATGTCCTCCAGCCGCCCGACGTGGCACGCCAGCGCTTCCGCGCGACCGCCCGCCGCGACGATCGCGTCCGCGACCGCCTGGCAGTCGTCGAGCTTGCGGCTCGACACGATCACGTGCGCGCCCTGCGCCGCGAGCAGCTTCGCGATTTCCTCGCCGATGCCGCGGCTCGCGCCCGTCACCAGCGCGATCTTGCCCGTCAGGTCGAACAGATTCGTTGCCATGTTGCTGTGCTCCTCCATTGATGTTTTTCGTGCCGCCGCGTGGCGACGCCGGCGATGTCCGCGATGTCAGCGATGCGCGCCGATCACGTCGACCGCCATTTCGGCCAGCCGGCCGGCCATTGCACCCACGCGCAGCGCCTGCTCGCTCGACGCGTTGCCCTGCAACGCGCGCGCCTTCACGCCCTGCGCGATCGCCGCGAGCCGGAAGAAACTGAACGCGAGATAGAAATGCCAGTCGCGGATCGGCGCGATCCCGCGCAGTTCGCAGTAGCGCGCGACGATCGCCGCTTCGTCGGGAATGCCGAGTTCGGCACGATCCTGGCCCGCGAGCCCGCGCACCTGGCCGCCCGACGGCAGCCGCAGGCACATGCAGAAATACGCGAGATCGGCGAGCGGGTTGCCGAGCGTCGACAGTTCCCAGTCGAGCACGGCCTGCACGCGATAGTCGTCGCGCGCGAACATCAGGTTGTCGATGCGGAAATCGCCGTGCACCAGCGCGGGCCGGCCGGTGTCCTCGGGGCAGGCTTTCGGCAGCCAGTCGATCAGCGTCTCCATCGCGTCGAGGCGCTCCGTTTCCGCCGCGCGATACTGCTTCGTCCACACGCCGATCTGCCGCTCGAAGTAGTTGCCGGGGCGGCCGTAGTCGGCGAGACCCACCGCGTCGACGTCCACGTCGTGCAGCGCGGCCATCGTGCGCAGCAGCGCGTCGTAGCAGATCGCGCGATCGGCCTTCGGCAACTCCGGCAGCGCCGGATCCCAGAAGATCCGGCCGTCCTCGAAGCTCATTACGTAGAAGAGGCTGCCGATCACGTCGCGGTCTTCGCAGAGGTGATACGGGTGTGCGACCGGCACCGCGGTGCCCGACAGCGCGCTCAACACACGGAATTCGCGATCGACCGCATGCGCGGATTTCAGCAGCTCGCCGGGCGGCTGACGGCGCAGCACGTAGCGGCCGCTCTTCGCGTGCAGCAGGAAGGTCGGGTTCGACTGGCCGCCGGCAAACTTCTCCATGTCGAGCGGGCCTTCGAAACCCGGCACGTGCGCTTCCAGATAGCGCGTGAGGCGAGCTACGTCAAGGGGCTGGGAAGGGTTCGTCATCGTCGCGATCGTTCGTGGGGTCAGCCGTAGGTGCGCCACGCATGTCGTTCGGGATCCTCTAGATGCGGAATGCCGTTGAACGACGCCAGGTGGAACGCCTCGGTGTTGAAGAAAAACTGCGAAAGGCTGCTGTTGCGGATCTGCAGGTTCAGCGCGATCGCGCTCGACGGCGGTGCGGCGAGCACCTGCTGCACGGTCACCGCGATCGGGCCGCCGGAACTCACCGCGAGCACGCGCTGGCTGCCGCCCTGGCGGATCGCGGCGCGGGCGTCGGCGACGCGTTGCTGGAAATGCGCCCAGGTTTCGGGCGCGGTGTCGCCGAGCTTGTCGTCGGCCCACAGGTGCAACACCTGCCGCAGCGCGCGAAAGTATTCCTTCATCGAGCCGGCCGCGAGCCGCGCGATCTCCGGATAGTCGCTCGCCGCCGCCGCGAACAGCCCGTGGAAATCGTATTCGTTCAGGCCCGGATGGCGGTCGACCTGCGCGCCTTCGCGGCCCATCCCGCGCAGGATCGCATCGACCGTCTGCGCATGCCGGTTCATCGTGCCGCAGATCACGCGGTCGAACGTCAGGCCCTGCCGCGCGAAATACTCGCCAAGCCAGACGCCCTGCCGGTCGCCGGCCGCGGACAGTCGGTCGTAATCGTCCGTGCCGAACGACGCCTGCCCGTGCCGCACCAGAAAAAGTTCAGCCATTGCATGCCCGCCTGAGGGGGAAACCGATGGATCAGCATAGCGACCGGGTTTGCATTTTTGAAATTTATTTTCTGAATCGGACGGTATTCATTGCATGAATTCACGGTATTCAAACAGCGCGCTGTCACCGGCTCGCGCCGACGGCCGTGCCTGGCGGCACGGGAATTGCGCTCGCAGGCACCGTTATGTCGAACAAGTTCAGGAGGGGTGCGATGCTCGGTACAATCCTTATCATCGTTCTGATTCTGCTGTTGATCGGAGCATTTCCTGCATGGCCGCACAGTCGAAGCTGGGGTTACTGGCCATCGAGCTCCCTCGGGCTGATCGTCGTCATCGTCGTGATACTGGTGCTGCTGGGCCACATTTGAGTGTGATGGCGCGTGCCGGCTGAACGGGCACACGTCGTTCGATCGCGCTGCCGTGGCTTCTTTACAAACGCCGGCGATGAATGCCAACCGGGCATCGGCGGCTACGCAACCGGCCGACAGTCGACGGCGAAATCCTTCACCGCATGTTGCGCACGCAGCGTGCCTGCGCATTGTGCATGCGGCCGCCTCGCGCCGCGCACCTGCGGCCCGCACCGCCATCGACCGACACATTTTGTGCATCGCACGACGGATCCTGAGCAAAAAGTATCGATCCGGCTTTTCTTTTGATGTGGTAAAAAAACGGGCCCTCCTGACGGGAGAGCCCGCTTCCACACCGGGCAGCAGAACGATCAGTCGTCGTCGCGGCTCGCCACCTTCTGCGTCACGCCCCTGAGCTTCGGATACGGCTGCGCGCCCATCATCCCTTTCCACAGCACGCGGTTGAACTGATCCGCCGGCACCTCGTCGGCATCGTCGAAGTCGAACTTCGCCGTGACCTTCGCCCAGTACGCCGCGTCATGCTTCGGCGTGACGTCCGGCCCCGCCGCGTATTGCAGCAAGTTCTCGCCCGCTCCTTCGGCCAGCCGCAACCCGGTGCCCTTCAGCGCCGTCGACGCGACGGCCGTGTAAGTCCACGACGCGGGGCCGTGCACGTCGAACACGTCGGTCATCGGCCGCTGGTAGGCGGTGTTCAGGTTCATGTGCTGCGTGCCGAGCACGTCCTCGATGGTGCGCAGCGCATTGACCTGGCTGTAGCGCGTCCGGATCACCGCACCCTGCTTCACGTACGGCCCGACGATGTACGCGGGCCCGCGATGCGAATCCACGTGGTCGGGGCCGTCCTGCACGTCGTCCTCGGTCACGACGATCAGCGTGTCGTTCGCATACGGACTCTTCGCGACGGCCTCGACCAGCCGGCCAACCGCCAGATCGTTGTCCGCCTGCTGCGTCTCCGGCGTATTCACGCCGGCGAACGCCGTGCCGAACGCCCCCATGTGATCGTGCGACAGGCGCACCAGCGACAGCGTCGGCAGGTTGCCGCTCGCGACGTACTGGTCGAACTCGCGCTTCCACTCGTTGAGGCGCCATTGGTCCGGATACGTCTGGTCGAAACCGCGGAAGTACACGTCGGTCATCGACGCCAGCCGCGGGTCGAGCGCGGCGACCTGAACGACGCCGGCCGCGCGCGGATCGACGATCGGATTCGCCGCCGTGCCGATGCTGCCGATGTTGTTCACGAGGAAGCCGTAGTTGCGGACGGTGCCGCCGCCGGCGAGCACCGCGTCGAAGATGTAGCCGCGCTGGCGGCCGAACGGCGCATCGGACGACGCATGGTTGCCGGTCCCGGGCAGCAGGTTCGCCGCGCCGCCCGGCAGGCTGGCGGCCGCGTTGCTGTAGTTCGTGGTGCCGGCCGGCCCGGCCGCCGCGTCGCGTTGCTGCACCGACTCCCAATTGACCGGCACGTTGCGGTTCGTGCCCTCGCTCTCGTACGACAGGCCGCGATTGACCGCCGCGTAGTTGATCTGCTGGGTGATCGTCTCCGTGTTGGTGACGCGCCCCTGCAGCGCCCACGACCAGCCGTCCATGCTGCCGTCGCCCGGGTTCATGAAGTTGTCGAGCGTCACGAACTGGCTCGCCAGACGATGGAAGTTCGGCGTGATGTTGCGGCCGAACTGAGCCAGCTTCGGATCGCCGTTGGCGCCGTTGCCGATGTCGCCGAGCACCTGGTCGAACGTGCGGTTTTCCTTGACGACGTAGATCACGTGCTTGATGTGACGGCGCAGGAAGCCCATCACTTCGTTATCCCTGTCGTTGTCTTCCGGGCGATAGAAGTTGTTGCGCGCGGCCTGCTGCGTCAGCGTCGGCAGCTCGTTGGCGGCCGGCACCGGCGCGCTCACGAGCGACGCGCGCTCGAGCTGGAACTGGTATTCGTTCGATGCGCGCGACGCGGCGGTCTCCGCGGGGGTCGCGCCGAACAGGTGGCCGGGGTTCGGGCCGGTCGTGCTCTTGCCGTTCACCACGTACATCCACGTGCCGTCGGCGCTGAACGTCACGTCGTGCGGCTCGAACGCGGTCGGAATCAGGCCGGTGACACGATACGCGCGCTCGCCGACGAGCGGGATGACGGCGATTTCGTTCGCGCCGGCGTTGGTCGCATAAAGCGTGCGGCCATCGCGCGACAGCGTGACCGCATACGTCGCCGCGCCCGTATGCGCCTGGCCATGCGCGAGCACGCCCGCCGGCGCGCGCGCGTCGATCCGGGTCACGATCGCGTTGGCGTTCGTGTCAATCACCGCGACCTGGTCGGCATTGTCCTGCGCGACGAACAGCCGCGATTGCGACGCGTCGAGCGTCATGCCGAGCGCGTTGCCGTCCAGCTTGATGCGCTTGACCAGCCGGCCGCGAGACGGCGACGACACGTCGATCGCGACGATCTCGCGATCGCGATCCGACGATACGTACGCGATGCCGTTGCCCTTCATCACGACCGCGAACGGGAACGTGCCGCCGGCGTCGCCGCTGCGACCTTCGTTGCCGGAGAAGAACGGACGCAGGTCGTGCTCGTAACGCACGTTGTTGGTCGCGGTATCGATCACGCTGATCGAATCGTTGTAGTTGTTCGCGACGACGAGCGTCTTGCTGTCGGCCGACAACGCGAGCCCGGCCGCGTTCGGCTGCACGCGGATGCCGACGCCCTTGCCCGCGTGGCCGAGCGCGATCGTCGTCGACAGCGCCCACGCGCCGCCCTGCTGCGCATAGACGTAGACCGCATCGTCGCTGCCGCCGGTCGCATAGAGCTTGCTGCCGTCATGCGAAAACGCCAGGCCGACGAACGCATTGGTCTGCTGAAGCACCTGCCTGAGCACCGGGCGCGTCTTGTTCGCGCCGGCGACGTCGTACAGGAAGATGAATTGCGTCGAGGCCGCGGTGTCGACCGAACCGTCCGGTTTGTACAGCGAGTTCTGGCCGGCGGTGATGATCGCCAGCGTCTTGCCGTCCGGGCTCAATTGCGAGCGCACGGCTTCCCCCGCGACGAAATGCGGATAGGCCGGCAACCCCGGATTCAGGAATTGCTGGATCGCGCCGCGCACGGCGAGCGGCGTGACGAACTGACCGCTCGGCACGCGGGTGGCGTCGGCGGCGTTGAAACCTTCCGAGTGCGCGTGCGACGCAAGCAGCACGGCCGACATGACGGCTCCGAGTCGGAGCGCGCGCTTGACCTGGCTATTTCTCATAGGAATCCTCTATACCTGTGGGGGCGATTACCGTCTGACGTGTCCGGCATGATCCTGGCCTCGTCTGCCCGTGCCGCGCGGTGGCGAGGGCCTGTGCCAATCGATCGAGTGCGTTGCGTCGGCGATCGCCGACGTGCCGGCATTACATCGCCGCCCAATGTCAAGCGCATGACCGGCTCCGTTGCGGGCCGGCTTATTACACATGGTTACAGCGAAGGCGTTTCGATGACAGCCATCGCGGTGTCATCGTCACATTCGATGCGTTGCCGTCACGGCGTCCACCGATAGACGGTGATGCTGTTTCCCTTCACGTTGTTCTTCGTCACCACGTATTCGCCGTTCGAGCGGCGATACGCGCGCACGCTGTACATGGCATCGATCGCGCTGCTGGTATCCACGGTCGCGGGGCTCGCGTTGACGAGCGTCGTGTCGAGCTTGCCGGTGTCGAGGTTGAACGCGTCGATGTTCGGCCACAGCGGCCCGCTGCTGCTGAACCAGTAGCCGACGAACAGGTGGTTGCCGGCCGCGTCGATCGACTTCGCGCCGCTGTGCGGCAGCGTGATCACCGGATTCGGCTTCGTCGTGTTGCCCGCGCTCCAGCCGTGATACACCTCGATGCGCGTGCCGATCGACGTCCAGTCGGTACTGCCGACCACACCCTGCGCGAGCACCATCGTGTCGCTGTCGGCGAGATAGAGGATGCGCGTCAGCGGCTGGATGCTGGCCGGCACCGGCGTCGGCACGCCCGGCCCCCACGAAGGCTTACCGCTCGCATCGAAACCGGTAAGCGGATAGTGATAAATGGCGCCGGTCTTGTCGAGGCCGGCCCAGACGCCGCCCTTGCTGTCGAGGCTGAAACCGGCCGACACGCGCCGGGTCGTGTTGAACGCGGGCCCGGGGATCGCCCCGTCGGGAATCGCGACGTAGCCATTGGCCGCGTTGAAGTGGAAGAAGTAGTAAACCGGCGGATTCTGCCCCGCCGCGACGAGTATCCGGTTCGCGCCGACCGACGTCAGCAGCCCGAAGTGCTCGTCGCGCTGCGTGTCGCTCATGTTGATGCGCGGGTCCGACGGATACGCGAACGGATCGACGGTGTTCGCGACGAAGGTGCCGCCCGCGGTGCCGCCGTAGACGTGGGTGCCGCTGTAGAACAGCGCGCCGTCGGTGACCGGATCCGGTGCGGCGATGCCTTCGAAGTTGAGCGACTGCAGCGTCCACCGCAGGCTGCCGGCGCTGCTGTACGCGTGAATGTCGGTCGCGCCGTTGCGTCCGAGGTCCCAGCTGCCGCCCCACGGGTTGTTGAGCACGTAGAGGTTGCCGGCCGTGTCCTTGCCGATGCCGGCGATGCGGGTGAAGCGCTTCGCGCCGACCTGGCCCTTGATGCCCGTCGTCGTGTCGAGATAGCCGCCGGGCACGCCGAAAGTGCCGGCCAGCGCGGGCCGGCCCGAGACGGCATAGCGCTTGATGTTCATGTTGGGGCCTTCGTCGCCGACCATCAGTTGCCCCGCCGCCGCATCGAAATAGAGCGCCGACGGCTGCGACCCGGCGGCCAGCCGGATCGTGTTCAGCGGCGCGCCGGCCGGACTGAATTCGACGATCGAACCCGCGTTCTTCTGCGCGACCCAGATATTCCCCGCACCGTCGACCGCGAGCGCGCCGGGTGCCGACACGCCGATGTCGCGCTGCCACACGCCGTCGGTCGTGAATACGCGCACGCGATTGCCGTAGAAATCGCTCGCATAGAGCAGCGAGCCGGCCGTGGCGAGCCCGGTGACGACGTCGATACGCGGCTGGTTGGTCGCCGCGGTGACCTGAATCAGCTTGTCGCGGAACCGTGTGGCGCGGTTGTAGCGCCCGACCGCGCCGCTGCCGTATCCGTTGCCGGGCTGCAGCGCGACGAACAGCGACGTCGCATTGCCCGTGATCGCACTGCCCTGGAATTCCGAGTGCGAGCCGATCGAGCCGGCGCTCTTGCCGTTCTGGTAGATCGCGACGCCGCCCTCGTCCTCGTCCCACATCGACGCCGTGTAGATCACGCCTTCGGGCGCGACCCACATCGCGCGTGCGACGTTGCCGACGTGCGCGGCGAGCGTGCCATAGGTATTCGCGATCCAGTCGGTGGTATTCGCCGCGTTTCCGGCCGGCGCGATCGCGGCGATCGCGGCCGCGAGCAGCACGGCCTGAATCGGTTTTCTGGCAACCATGGCTGATGCTCTCCTGAATGGTGGAGTCATTCACATGAGGGGCAGCCGGATGGTTTTAAAATCGGCAATGCGTAAATACTTCCGCTAAATCACCCGGTGCAGTCGGTATTACATCGCGCGTGCATTCGATAATCGGCAACGCCGAGAATAGCGTTATATAAATCGAAAAAAATTGCGGGCTGCTCGCGCAGGCGGGGCGCGCGACTGCGTGAGAGTGAACGATCACTTGCGCGTTCGCGCGTGCTATCGGGGCTGTGCATCTTTCGATGGCGGGAATATCGCCGCGGTGTTGAATGCGGCGAATCGGAAATGGCGGAAGGTTTTTCGGCGAATCGGGAAAATCGCCGGATGCGGGTAAAGACGGGTAAAGGAATGACCGCTGGCGGTTATCGCGCCGGCCCGAATCCATGTGGAATCCGGGCCGGCGCATTTCATTTACAGCAGGGAAATCACGCGGACTACGCCGTCTCCCGAACCTTCACCTGCTTGATCTCGCCGCCGCCGTCCGAATCCGCGTCGTCGCGCGATTCGCCGAGCTGGCCTTCCCACTTCGCGACCACCGCGGCCGCGATCGAATTGCCGACGGCGTTGGTGGCCGAGCGACCCATGTCGAGGAACATGTCGACGCCCATGATCAGCAGCAGCCCGGCTTCCGGCAGATGGAACTGGTTGAGCGTCGCCGCGATCACGACGAGCGACGCGCGCGGCACGCCCGCCATCCCCTTCGACGTCACCATCAACATCAGCAGCATCGTGATCTGCGTGGCGAGCGGCAGGTCGATCCCGTACACCTGCGAGATGAACAGCACCGCGAACGTGCAGTACATCATCGAGCCGTCGAGGTTGAACGAGTATCCGATCGGCAGCACGAAGCTCGAAATCTTGCGATTCACGCCGAACCGGTCGAGCGCGTCGAGCAGCTTCGGATACGCGGCTTCGGAACTCGCCGTCGCGAACGACAGCAGGAACGGCTCGCGAATCAGGCGGATCAGCGTGAACGCGCGCTTGCCGAGGAACGCCACGCCGGCGAGCGTCAGCACGCCCCACAGCAGCGCGAGCGCCAGGTAGAAGCTCGCCATGAACTTCGCGAACGTGAGCAGGATGCCGAGCCCTTCCGTCGTGATCGTCGACGCCAGCGCGGCAAACACGGCGACCGGCGCGAACCACATCACCGCGCCCGTCACCTTCAGCATGACCTGCGCGAGATCGTCGATCACGCCGGTCAGGCGCTTGCCGGCGTCGCCGAGCGCGGACAGCGCGGTGCCGAAGAAGATCGAGAAGACGACAATCTGCAGGATCTCGTTGTTCGCCATCGCCTCGGCGATCGATTTCGGCACCAGATGGACGATGAAGTCCTTCAGCGTGAATGCGCCCGTCTTCAGGTTCAGCGCCGCGTCGGCGGCGGGCAACGGCAGGCTCAAGTGGCTGCCCGGCTTCAGGATCGTCGCGGTCACGAGGCCGAGCAGCAGCGACGTGAACGACGCGATGATGAACCAGCCGAACGCCTTCACGCCCACGCGGCCGACCGAGCCGCTGTCGCCCATCTGCGCGATGCCGACCGTCAGCGTCGCGAACACCAGCGGCGCGATGATCATCTTGATCAGCCGCAGGAACACGTCGGACAGCAGCGACACGTAGCCGGCGACTTCCTTGGCCATTTTCGGGTCGGGAAACGCGCTATGACAGGCGTAGCCCACGGCAATGCCAAGCACCATCGCGATGACGATGTACTTGGTGATGTTGTGCTTCTTCATTAGCAATCCAAATTACAGAACTTGTGTTTCCAACGGCAGGGAGATCGCCGGCATCGAAATGAGAGCGGTGGTCCGCGCGCGCGGCGCGCCGCTTCGAGTGCCGGTGCCCGTCCGTGGGCATGGCCACGGCGAACAGGGGGGGCATTCTATCGCAAACGCCGGACAATCTTTCAAATCTGAAAGCAGCAGGCGATGCGCGGCGCGGGAAAGGAGGCGAGGTGGGCCTTCGTCGGCCGGCGCCGGAGACGGGCGGACCGCCAAGGCGGGTGCGTTCTTCGGGCATCGTCGTGCCCGGCCGTCAGCTCGGCCTTGCGCCGAACGTCGGCAGACCCGGCCGGCGCCGCGTCACGCGTGCGAGGCGCCGGGTCGCGGCATGAACCGGCACAGGCACAGCGGCACGACGACCAGCGCCGCGCCCGCGAGAAACGTGGTCGACGCGCCGAAATGCGTCCACAGCGCGCCGGCGATGCTGCTCGCGAGCAGCATGCAGATGCCGCTCACCAGGTTGAATACGCCGAACGCGGTGCCGCGCAGCGTGGCCGGCGAGGTTTCCGACACCATCGCGGCGAGGATGCCCTGCGTGAAGCCCATGTGCAGCCCCCACACGGCCACGCCGGCGAACATCGAGAGCGTCGACGTGCCGATGCCGAGCAGCAGGTCGGCCACGATCAGCAACACCATGCCGGCCGCAAGCAGCACGCGGCGATCGAGCCGGTCCGACACGATGCCGGCCGGCCAGGCCGACAGCGAATAGGTCACGCTCATCGCCACCATCACGGCCGGAATCCACGCCGCGTCGAGCCCCGTCTGCTGCGCACGCAGCACCAGGAACGCCTCGCTGAAGCGCGCGAGCGTAAACGTCGCGCCGGCCGCGACGACGAACCAGTAGCTGCGTGGAAACTCGCGCAGGGCGTTCCAGCGCAGCGGCGAGCGAAAGCGCCGGTCCGGTTTCGACTGCTCGGGCTCCCGCACGCCGAAGACGATCAATGCGATCGCGACGAAGGCCGGCACCACGGCAAACCACAGCACGGTCCGGATGCGGTCGCCGAACCACAGCATCAGCACGATCGCGAGCATCGGCCCGAAAATCGCGCCCACGGTATCCATCGACTGACGCAAGCCAAAACACGCGCCGCGGATTTCGGGCGGCGCGATGTCGGCCACCAGCGCGTCGCGCGCCGCGCCGCGAATCCCCTTGCCGACGCGGTCGAGCAGACGGGCCGCCACGACGACGGCCGGCGTGGACGCCAGCGGAAACAACGGCTTGGTCAGCGCCGCGAGCCCGTAACCGACCAGCAGCAGCCCCTTGCGGCGCCCGAGCCAGTCGCTGATCGCACCGGAGAACACCTTGACGATCATCGCCGTCGCTTCGGCCGCCCCTTCGAGGACGCCGAGCGCGGCGACGCTCATGCCCATCGTCGACACCAGGTAGATCGGCAACAACGCATGGATCAGCTCGGACGACAGGTCCATGAAGAGGCTCACGAGGCCCAGGGCCCACACGGTCCGTGGAATCGCAGGTCTGCGGGCAGTCGGTGACGGAGCGCTCATGGTGTCGTGATCAGTCGGTCGTTTCCCGCGTCAGTTTCGCATGCCGCCGCGCGCGGTCGTTCACGATTTGATGACGCCGGTGATCCGTCATCTTCTTCCAGCCGCGCGCTTCATCGCGCGTTCGCAGGCATGCCACGCAATAGCCGGTGCGGCCGTCGAACGAACACACGTCCACACAAGGGGACTTGACCGCCATGCTTATCGTCCTCGCGTCGCCGGAACGACTTCGACGGTGATGTGCGACAGGTCCTTGAATCGCTGCAGCACGCCGTGATAGAAGCGCGCATCCCGATCCGGATCGGTCGTCGTCACCGACACCACCGCGCTCATGTGCCCCGGCCCGAGCCGCCACACATGCAGGTCGCCGACGCGGTCGCCGGCGCCTTCGATCGCGCCGCGCACCTTGTCCGCCAGACGGCGATCCGAACTCATGTCGAGCAGGATGCCGCCCGTGTCGCGCATCAGGCCGTACGACCAGTTCGCGATCACCAGCGCGCCGATGATGCCGGCCAGCGGATCCATCCACACCCAGCCGAACGCACGCGCGAGCAGCAGCCCGACGATCGTCAGCACGGAAACCGCGGCATCGGCGATCACGTGGATGTAGGCGGAGCGGATGTTGTGATCGCGCGCCGCCGCCGCGGACGCGCCATGATCGTGTTCCTCGAACGCCAGTTCGTGTTCGCGGCCGTTCAAGCGCACGATCGCCTTGAATTCATGCGGTTCGGGAATGGCTTCGGTCGACTCCAGATACCCATCGCGGCTTTGCATCGCGAACACCTGACGCGTGCCGTCCGGGCGGATCGTCGTCACCGACACGGCGCCCGCATCGACGAGCGTCGTCTCGTGCGTCGCAGGCGCGACGCGGAAAACCGGCGGGACGCCCGCCTCGAACACCGACACGACGAATGCGCCCTGCTGGTCGAAGATCCGGTGCGCTTCCTCTTCGTGGTCGTCGTGATCGCCATGGTCGTGCCCGTGGTGATGACCGTGGCCATGACCGTGGCTATGGCCATGATGATCGCCGCTCAGCAGCCAGACGCTCGCGATGTTGACGAGCAAGCCGGCTACCGCGATCGGAATCGCCTCGCCGAAATGGATCGGGACCGGGGCGAGCAGGCGCGCGACCGCTTCGTACCCGATCAGCAGCGCGATCATCGCGAGCACGATCGCGCTCGTGAAACCCGCGAGGTCGCCGAGCTTGCCCGTGCCGAACACGAAGCGCGGATCGTTCGCGTGCTTGCGCGCATAGGTATAGGCGAACGCGGCGATCAGCATCGCGCCCGCGTGCGTCGACATGTGCAGGCCGTCCGCGATCAGCGCCAGCGAGCCGAACAGCGACCCGCCGACGATCTCGGCCACCATCATCGCCGCGCACAGCGCGATGACCGTCCAGGTCCTGCGTTCGTTCTGCTCGTGGGCCGCGCCGAGAAAAATGTGGTCTTGCCCTGCGCCGAAGGCGTCATCGTTGAAATTGCTCATTGCGCCTCCGTTTACTTGAAGTAGCTGTGTACGACTTCGATCAGTTGCTCGGTCGCGCTGCCTTCTTCGTCGTGCCCCTCAGCGTCGACCAGATGGCTGCGGATGTGATCCTCGAGCACGACCGCGAGCAGGCCGTTCATCGCGCCGCGGCCGCTCGTGATGAGGCGGAGGATTTCGTTGCAACCGCGCTCGTCCTCCAGCGCGCGTTCGATCGCTTCGACCTGTCCCTTGATGCGGCGGACCCGGTTCAGCAGCTTCTGCTTGTCCTTGATGGTGTGGCTCATGGTAGTCCCTTCATATAGCGGGGGGGACTATATCTCAAATCGCCTTTCCCTATAGGGGGGAGGGGTATAGATCCGGCTAACGCAAGACGGGGGCGACATCAGATGACCATCGCGCGAAGTATTTTTGTAGCAATCGCAACTGTCGTGTAGATTTATCTACATGAACACAATCTCTACCTGGTCGCTCCTCGTTCTGACCCTTCCGACTGAAAACGCGACGGCCCGCATGCGGTTCTGGCGCGCGCTGAAGGCAAAGGGCTGTGCGGTATTGCGCGACGGCATCTACCTGCTGCCGTACACCGAAGAACATGAGGGCACGCTGCGCGACCTCGCGGGGTCGATTGCCGAAAGTGGCGGCACGGCTCACCTGTTACGCGCGCCGAGCCTGGACGCGCAGCAGGAACTGGAATTCCGCGCACTCTTCGATCGCGGAGAGGATGACGCCGCCTTTATCCAGGCCCTTGCGGACGCCCGCAAGACCCTCGCAGGCCAGTCGGCCACGGAATTGACACGTTTGCTGCGGCGCATGCGCAAGGATTTCGACGCCATCCGCGCGATCGACTATTTCCCGGGCGACTCGGCCACCCGCGCCGAAGTCGCGCTGCAGGATTTCGCCGCACTGGTCGACACCGTGCTGTCGCCGGGTGAACCGCACGCCGCGGATCGCGCGATCCGCCCGCTGGCGATCGACGAATATCAGGGCCGCACCTGGGCGACGCGGCAGCGGATGTGGGTCGATCGCGTCGCCAGCGCGTGGCTGATCCGCCGCTTCATCGACGCACGCGCCCGCTTCATCTGGCTCGCATCGCCGGCGGATTGTCCGGCGGACGCGCTGGGCTTCGATTTCGACGGTGCGACGTTCACGCATGTCGGCGAGCGCGTGACGTTCGAGGTGCTGCTGGCCAGTTTCGGCCTCGACAAAAACCCTGCGCTCGCGCGGCTCGCCGAGATCGTGCATGCACTCGACGTGGGTGGCCTCGCGGCGCCCGAGGCGATCGGCTTCGAGGCCGTGATGGCCGGCACGCGCCAGCGCACGGAGAACGATGATCAATTGCTCGAGCAGATGAGCGCCGTGCTCGACGCCTTGCACGCGCATTTCTCGTCGAGCGGAAAGAACGAAACCGGAGCCAGGTCATGACCACTGCCATCGCCACGACCGAACCGACCTACTCGCTCGGCGAGCTGGTCGCCTACATGTTGCGTCTCGGCACGTTCGGCTTCGGCGGGCCGGTCGCGCTTGCGGGCTACATGCGTCGCGACCTGGTCGAGCGCCGCGGCTGGATCACGGAGGCCGACTACAAGGAAGGGCTCACGCTGGCCCAGCTCGCACCGGGGCCGATGGCGGCCCAGCTCGCGATTTATCTCGGCTTCGTTCACTACCGCATTCTCGGTGCGACACTCGTCGGCTTCGCGTTCGTGCTGCCGTCGTTTCTGATGGTGCTCGCGCTCGGGTTCGCGTACGCGCATTTCGGCGGGCTGTCCTGGATGCAGGCCGTCTTCTACGGCGTCGGCGCCGCGGTGGTCGGCATCATCGCGATGAGCGCCTACAAGCTCACGACGAAAACCGTTGGCCACGACAAGCTGCTCTGGGCAATCTTCGTGACGCTCGCCGCCGTGACCTTCATCACCGAATCGGAAATCGCGTGGCTGTTCCTCGTCGCGGGCCTGGTCGGCTGGCTGTGGCGCGCCCCGCCCAAGTGGCTGCACCGGGGCGGACTGAATGCGGTTGCCGCGGCCAACCTGCCGGCCGCCAGCGGAATACTGAGCGGCATCGATCTGCCGCAGCTCGTTCAGATCGGCGCGTTCTTCACGAAGGCAGGCGCGTTCGTGTTCGGCTCCGGGCTTGCGATCGTGCCGTTCCTCTACGGCGGCGTCGTCACCGAACATCACTGGCTCAACGACAAGCAGTTCGTCGATGCGGTCGCGGTCGCGATGATCACGCCCGGTCCCGTCGTGATCACCGTCGGCTTCATCGGGTATCTCGTGGCGGGCTTGCCCGGCGCATGCGTCGCGGCGCTCGGCACGTTCCTGCCCTGCTATCTGTTCACCGTCATTCCCGCGCCGTACGTGAAGAAGTACGGGCACCGCCCGGACGTCAAGGCGTTCGTGGACGGAATCACCGCCGCGGCCGTCGGGGCGATCACGGGCTCCGTCCTCGTCATCGCGAAACGCTCGATCGTCGACCTGCCGACCGCACTGCTCGCCGTCGGTACCGTGCTGCTGCTGTGGCGTTTCAAGAAGTTGCAGGAGCCGGTCATCGTCACGGCTGCCGCGCTCATCGGGCTGGTGGCCTATCCGCTGCTCCATCATTGAGCCTCACTGCGGGGAGGTGGCCATGGCTGATTGCGCGATTCATCGACGATGCGCTTTACGCGTGGTGCCGGCGTGATGCCCCTGCCTGACAGCCGACGCGCTTCGACGCTCGCCAGCCGAATACTGCCGGCGGGCGTGGACGAGGCCGCATGGCTCATCCTCGCGAGCCGCGGCTTGCGCGGTTTCTGCGATGGATTCATTGCCGTGCTGCTGCCCGCGTATCTGCTGTCGCTCGGGCTTTCGCAACTGGATGTCGGCCTGATCGGCACCACCACGTTGGCGGGTTCCGCAATCGCGACGATCGCGGTCGGCATGCTCGCAAACCGCTTCACGCAGCGGCGCATGCTGACGCTCGCGGCGGCGCTGATGGCAGCGACGGGAATCGGCTTCGCGAGCTTCTCCGCATTGTGGCCGCTGTTCGTCGTCGCCTTCGCCGGCACGCTCAATCCGAGCTCCGGCGACGTCAGCCTGTTTCTGCCGCTCGAACAGTCGCGTCTGGCGCAAGCAGCCGACGGCGACGCGCGCACGGCGTTGTTTGCCCGATACAGCCTCGTCGGGGCCGTTTCGGCGGCGGTCGGATCCCTTGCGGCCGGCCTGCCGATCTTCGTTGCATCACATACCGGAATCACCACGCTGAGCGCGATGCGCGGCATGTTTCTGGTCTATGCGGCGACGGGTATCGTCGTCTGCATGCTGTATCGGCGACTGCCGCGCCCGGAGACGCACGCCGCAACGCAGGCGCCGCCGCCGCTCGGCCCGTCGCGCCCGATCGTCATCCGGCTGGCGATGCTGTTCAGCGTCGACGCGTTCGCGGGCGGTCTCGTCGTCAACTCGCTGTTGTCGCTGTGGCTGATGCAGCGCTTCGGCCTCTCGATCGCCGCCGCCGGCCGGTTCTTCTTCTGGGCGGGCCTGCTTTCGGCCGGCTCGCAACTCGCGGCCGCGCCGCTGGCGCGCAGGATCGGCCTGCTGAACACGATGGTGTTCACGCATATCCCGTCGAGCGTCTGCCTGATCGGCGCCGCTCTCGCGCCAACGTTGCCGCTGACGTTGACGCTGCTGCTGATGCGCAGCGCGCTTTCGCAAATGGATGTGCCGACACGAACCGCCTACGTGATGGCGGTCGTCACGCCGGCGGAGCGACCGGCAGCGGCCAGCTTTACATCCGTCCCGCGCAGCCTCGCGGCCGCGCTCGCGCCGACATTGGCCGGCGGCCTGTTCGGTCTCGGCTGGCTCGGTGCGCCGTTGCTCGCATGCGGTGTGTTGAAGATCGCGTACGACCTCACGCTGCTCGCAGCTTTTCGGCACATCGAACCAAACGACGAGCGGCCGCGGTAAGCGGCGACCATGGTGGAACGACAAACGAGCGGGGAACCATGCAAAGCGACGACGACGCCGCATCGCAAATGCGGCGGCGGCCGTCGCGGGAGGAAATCATGAAGCACGCCGGACACTGGCGCTCCAGCCTGCCCCTGCTCGTCGCGCTGTGCGGCGGGTTCGGCGCGTCGGGCCCGTCGATTCACCAGGCTTTCGCCGCGGGCGACGATACGTCGATCGGCGCCCTGCCGCTGAAGCACGTCGCGGACATTCCGTTGCCGGGCAGACCGACCCGGCTCGACTACGCAAGTCTGGACTCACCCCGCAACCGGCTCATGATCGCCCACCTCGGCGACGACGAAGTGATTGCTTTCGATACGCGTGCATCACGCGTGATCGCACGGATCTCGGCGGTATCGTCGGTACATGGCGTGCTTGCCGTGCCGGAGCTGTCGCGCATCTACGCATCCGCGACCGGGTCGGACGAAATCGTCGCGATCGACGTCGCGACGCTGAAAATCGTCGCGCGCATGCCCGGCGGGCATTATCCCGACGGGATGGCCTATGCGGCCAACATGCATAAGCTGTACGTATCCGATGAATACGGAAAAACGGAAACGGTCATCGACGTCCGGAGCAACCGGCGCGTCGCGACGATTCCGCTCGACGGCGAGGCCGGCAACACGCAGTACGACCCGGTCTCACGACACATCTTCGTGAACGTCCAGACGCGTCGTCAGCTCGTCGAAATCGATCCGGCGACGGACCGTATTGTCGACCGTCTCGACTTGCCGGGTGCGAAAGGCAATCACGGTTTGCTGATCGAGCCGCGCAGCCGCCTCGCCTTCATCGCGTGCGAGGACAATGACACGCTTCTCGTCTTCGATATGCGCGCGCGGCGTGTGGTTCGAGCGTTCCATATCGGTGGCGGGCCGGACGTGCTGGCGTTCGATTCCGCGTCGGACGTGCTCTATGTCGCGGGTGAAGCCGGCGTCGTTTCGATGTTCGGCGTCAGAGGCTCGGACGTCGTCAAACTCGGCGAAGGCCGGCTCGGACCGAACGCACACGTCGTCGCTGTCGATCCGGCCACGCATCGCTCGTACTTTCCGCTGAAGGACGTGGACGGCCGGCCGGTGCTGCGTGTGATGGAAACAGGGCGCGCGGCAAAGCCATGATCGACCTGCCGCCTGGTGACCCGGGCATCGGGCGTCAACGCGAGCCGATTCGCGCCCGCGCCCCGAATACGATCCGGCGGCGATTGTGGGCTCTCAGAAAAGATGTCTTTGGTTCCCTATATAAATCAAGGACTTGGACATCTTTTTTGAGAACACCGCATGCTTCTTGTCTCAGAAAAGATGTCCTTGGCCACGAAAATTCTCAGAAAAGTCGTCTTTGAGAATGTCACGACCCCGCCTAGGTCCCTCGGCGAGATCTGGCCACAAATAGCGCCACAGACGGGTGTATCACCGACCAGCGCGGCCGACACTACTTGTGCTATAAATGTGCAAATAGTGTGCACTAAGCAATCATCAGTCGTGATCTAGCCCTAAATTCGACATCGCCCCTCGATTTCGACCAATTCATGGCGTCCTTGAAGGACTCGGAAAGCGCTGCACCAATCGTCTCGGCGCGACACTTCGCGGCCGCGTTGCATATCGATATGCAGACACTCGCACGACTGGCACATGTTCATCGCAATACGCTAAGCCGGCTGGCGGGCTCCGAAAGCGTGCAGAAGTACCTTCGGGAAGCACTCAGGATTATTCGAGCCGCAACCGACATCTCCGGCGACCTGCAGAGCGCGCTCTTCTGGTATCGCAATGAGCCTTTGCCGGTCTTCGACTACAAAACGGCAGAACTACTCGTATCCGAAGGACGCATCGAAGACCTGCTGCGCTACGTCACATCGCTCGAGGCCGGGGCAGCCGGGTAAGGCCGCAGAGCGTGCATTGCGAGCCAGTAAAACGCCAGCTACTCTTATGCTGTAGCCGGTCAGATTTGGCGAAAGAAAACAGGGAGCGAGGCTTATCGGACTGGACGTCGTTCCGCGGTTTGTTCCCGCCCCACCTCTTCACGTGCCCGCTCAACAAGCGGGCATTGTCGTTTCTGTGGCATCACGTTTGATACGTCTCGGTTCCCGCCGAGTCGAGCCGACAATACTTCGATGAAATATTTCTCGGACGAGTGCGGTGCTACACTCGCGCTGCCACGAGCTAACGGCATGTAGCCCTGCCGGCAACCGCGACGACGTCCTTCATCAAACAAGAAAGAAGGGTGCCCCTATGTGTTTCGTCAAGCGGTAGGGGCTGACTTGGGTTGGTAAATGGTGCCGTCGCGCAGCATGGCGAACAGGACGTCACAGCGTCGCCGTGCGAGCGCGATGAGCGCTTGGTTGTGGCGC
>NZ_CADFEC010000021.1:0-110765 GCF_902833195.1 Burkholderia sp. BCC1638 | reverse complement strand
ACGCCCTTCACGGCTTCCCCTTCGCAACCGAGACTCCCCGTACCCTAAAATGCAGCTTCCTTTAACGACCATCCAGCTCCAAGTACTCCGCTCCCGCCAGGCTCCTTTTGGTTTTGGAAAGTACTCGCCTCCCCCGACGAAGATCGACGCAGGTCACCGTACATACACTCAATCAAAATACGCCAAAGCCAAATACCGGCCGAAACACTTGTCTTCCACAATAAAAATTTGACACTTCGAATACGTTTTATTGAAGCTTCAAGCAGCCGAAATTCTCGATGCACCTATCGATGCCGACGAGCCACTTCGCCGCCCGCTCAATTGCCGCGCAGACGATAATATGCCGATAAACACACGTGATGACGCCTGCATCTTCGCCTTTAAATTTGAATCAATACCGGCTACTCGAAACAAACATTAGAACTACGAAGGTATCTTGATCGGATGATGGAAGACGGGCAGATCAAACATTATCTCTTGACATTTTGGACCACGTGAATAATCAGATGGCGCCATGTTGACCAAGATTGGCACATCACCTCACCGCGTGTCAGATTTACAACACAAACTGAGACTGATGCCATCCCGACTTGACCCTGCCCCAAGAAATAGTCCGGTTCAAAAGTAGAGAAATTCGGCAGGATGTGTCCAAGCGGACACGAAGGCCATGTCATGAAGACGAGCAAGTTTAAGGAAGAGCAGATCGCATTTGCACTGAAGCAAGCCGAGCTGGGTACGAAGGTCGAAGAGATCTGTCGCACGCTCGGAATCAGCGAGGCGACTTTCTACAACTGGAAGAAGAAATTCGGAGGGTTGGGGCCTTCTGAGTTGCGCCGCTTGCGCCAGCTCGAAGAGGAGAACGAGAAGCTGAAGCGGCTCGTGGCGGACCTGAGCCTGGGCAAGGCCATGCTGCAGGACGTACTCGCAAAAAAGCTCTGAAGCCTTCCCGACGGCCCATGTTGATCGATGAATTGCGTGATCGCTATCGAACGAGTCTGACGAAGACCTGCGCGTTGTTTGGCATGTCTCGCTCATTGTATCGGTATCAGTCGGTTGCGCGTGATTCATCGGCGCTGCTGATGCGTATCAAGGAGATCACCGCTACGCGCGTGCACTACGGGTATCGGCGCGTTCACGTGATCCTGCGACGGGTGGACCGGCCAGAGTTTCATAGACACTCACGAGCCGTTTAACGCGTAGCGCCGCTCAAACTCAATCGGTGAAAGATCGCCGGCGGAACCATGCCGACGAACCGGGTTATAAAACATTTCGATGTAATCGAACAGGTCCGAGGTCGCCGTCGCCCGACTCGGATAGATGCGCCGCTTGATTCGCTCCTTTTTTAGGGCGCTGAAAAAGCTCTCGGCCACGGCATTGTCGTGGCAATTACCGCGCCGACTCATGCTTGGCACCATATGGTGCGCCTCCAGGAATGACTGCCAGTCATCGCTCGTGAATTGACTGCCCTGGTCGGAATGCACCATGACACCGGGTCGCGGTTTGCGCTTCCAAACCGCAGCCAACAGCGCCTGTAAAACCAGATCGCTGGTCATCGTCGAGCGCGTAGCCCAACCGACGATTTGGCGCGAGTACAGATCCATAACAGCCGCCAAATACAGCCAGCCCTCGTAAGTCCGGATGTACGTGATGTCCGTTACCCAGACCCGGTTCGGTGCAGTTGGCGCGAACTCACGGTTCAGCACGTCAGCTTTGGCTAGCGATGCAGGGTACATGCTTCTACCGGACGATTGGCGGACTAAGTATCTTGCCCTTTCGGGGGATGACGTGAGTTCGCGAAAGCGGGTGGTTTGTGATTTCGTTGCTGGCATGACCGATCGCTACGCAGTCGAATTTTATGCGCGCCTCACATCGATTGACTCGGAGTTGTCATTCTTTAAGCCATTCTGATCGATCCGCAACGTCCCCACAGCACGTGTTTGGTACACACTACGGTACACAAAGGCCCCGTCAATTTCGAGACGCGATCATGGAATCCACCGAGCGCGGCGCGTGCATTTCAAAACGTGTGTACGGCGTAGTCCTCGCCCCGAATTGACGAAATCAGGTTACATGGCGGTTACATGGAACTCCGGTACGGAGTCGCGAGTCGAGGTAGACAACCGCAGAAGCTTGATCTGACTGGCCCGCCCTACACGATTCGAACGTGTGACCTACGGCTTAGAAGGCCGTTGCTCTATCCAACTGAGCTAAGGGCGGTCGAGGGGAAAAGACACGGCCACACAACCCGGGCCGCATTTGACGCGAAAGGCTTCGAGCACAAACCGCACTCAAAGCCCCGAAACGAAACGGGCCCGGCATGAAGCCGAGCCCGAAATTATACCCGATCATCGCGTCATATCACGCGCGACGCGCGACCGGCGTCGCAACCATCAAACCGGCTGCGGATGCAGCATGAACCACCCAAGGCAAAACACCCCGGCAATCACGCAATACAAGCCGAACGAAGCCAGCCGCCCGCGCCCTTCGAAATAGCGCATCAAGAACCGCACACTCAGATAAGCGGCAATCGCCGTCAGCACGCCACCGAGCAGCGCATCCGCGAGCTGGTCGCGCGCATGGAACAGCTTCGGCAGTTCGAGCACGCCCGCCGCAAAAATGATCGGTGTGCCGAGCAGGAACGAAAACTCCGCCGCCTTCTCCGCCGTCAGCCCGGCCGCGTTACCGGCGATCATCGTCAGCCCGCTGCGCGAGAAACCCGGAATCAGCGCGCCGATCTGCGCAAGGCCCACGAAGAACGCCTGCTTGAACGTCATCTTTTCGGGCGGCTGGTGTGCACGGCTGCGCTGGATCCGATCGCCGATCCACAGCAGCACGCCGTTGATGATCAGCGCGATCGCGACGATCCGCAGGTCGTGAAACACGCGCTCGATGCGCTTCTCGAGCAGCAGACCGACAATCCCGGTCGGGATCGTGCCGATGATCAGCGCCCACATCAGGTGCCCGTCGTCGTTCTTGCGGCCGCCGAGCTGCGCGAAGAAGCCGCTGATCAGCGCGATCCAGCGCGCGCGGAAATACCAAAGCAGCGCGAGCGCGGTGCCGAGGTGCAGCGCCACGAGGAACGGCAGCAACTGCGGCGCGTGCTTGTCGATGTGCATGCCGAACAGCGCCGGCACGAGCAGCGTGTGGCCGAGACTGCTGACGGGGAAGAGTTCGGTGACGCCCTGCAGGACGCTCAGGAATACCAGAAACCAGAGACTCACGCGTCGGTCCTTTTAGTGGTGATCAATCGGGTAGAAAAGCGGACGACGCATCGCGCGTCCGAAAAACGCGCCCCGATTATGCCCAGCCAGGATTACTGCGCCAAGGCATTTGGCTGGTTATTGCGGCAATGCACACAAACGCTTGCAACTTGTAAGCGTACAGAAAGCAAAAAGCCCGCCATTTGCATGGCGGGCCTTTCGATTCCGGCAGAAATTGCCCTCAGCGGCCGAGCTGATAGAAAAACAATACCGTGCTGCCGGTGAACATGCCGAACAGTGCGATTCCCATTGCCATTGCCAGATCCATGGCCCCCTCCACGAAGTGTCATGACCCGGCAACATCACCGGTTTACAGGCATTATCCAGACCGTCGGCAGTCTGAAAAACTCGCGATTTCCCGAGAAGGGTTTTCCCCGACCGCGTCGCGGCCCGATAATGGAGCGCGCCATCGCGCACCCCGCCCACCCGTTCATACCGATTCGCCATGCCGATCTTCCAGCAGCACGACATTCATGAACTTCACGCCGGCTCGTCACTCGTCCGGGTCGCCCCGCAATTCGGCGGCCGCCTGCTGTCGTGGCACGTCGACGGCGAGCCGGTCATTTTCTGGCCGGAAGCCGCCGACTGGAGCAACCTCGCGCGCGTGCGCGGCGGCAATCCGCTGCTGTTCCCGTTCCTCGGCCGCCATCGCGTCGACGGCGAACTGGGCCGCTGGCGCGATGCCGCCGGCGTGGTCCGCGACCTGCCGATGCACGGTTTCGCGCGCGACCTGCCGTTCGCGGCACAACCGTCGGCCGACGGCGCCGCGCTGTCGATGACGCTCGATGCGAACGACGCGCTGCGCGACAGCTATCCATTCGATTTCCGGTTCGAGACGACCTACCGGCTCGCCGACGCCCACACGCTCGACGTCGCGCTCACCACGACCAACCGCGGCGACACGCCGCTGCCCTACTACGCGGGCCACCATTTCTACTTCGCGCTGCCGCACGGCGAGCGCGCGCAAACCACGCTCGAACTGCCGCCGACGCGCCGCTGCATGCAGCGCGCCGATGGCTCGATCAGCCCGCTGGAGCCCGGCGAAGCATCGTACTGCCTCGGCGATCCGGACATTCTCGACCGCTTCCACTGCCTCGACGGCGCGCCCTCCACGCCGGTGCGCATCGTGATGCCGGGTCGCCGCCGCACGATCGAGATCGCGCTCGACGTCCCGGGCTCGATCCCGTGGTACGCGATCACGACCTGGACGGAACAGCCGGAATCGGACTTCTACTGCGTCGAGCCGTGGCTCGGCCTGCCGGACGCGATCCACAACGGCCTCGGGCTGCGGATGCTCGCACCGGGCGCGACCGAAACGGCCACGCTGCGGATTCGCGTGCTGCCGCTCGCCGGCTGACGTCGGCCGCATCGGCGAACCGGTGCGCGCCGGCCGCGCCCGCGGCCCGAAACTGCGGTGCTCGGGTCGAACCCGTTAAAATCGGACGTTTTGTATCGCCTGCCGCGTCCCGCGCGGCGGGGTTTTGCGAGGTTCAATGTTCGGAACAACAACGAAGCGGCTCTTCGCGGCCGCCTGCGCCGCGCTGCTCGTCGCGTGCGGCTCCGCACCCGTCGGCCCGGGTTACTACCGCGTCGAGCGCGGCGACACGCTCTACAAGATCGCGCGCGAGAATCGCACGTCGATGGCGAACATCGTGCGCTGGAACCAGATCACGAATCCCGACGCGATCGAGGTCGGCCAGGTGCTGCGCATCGCGCCGCCGCCCGGCACGACGACCGCGTCGACCACCGGCACCGGCAGTGCGGGCCGCAGCCGCCCCGCGCCTTCCGCGCCGGTCGAATCGGCCGTCAAGCCGGCCACCAGCATCGCGCTGATCTGGCCGGCCGCCGGCAACGTGGTGCGCAGCTTCGACGGCTCGAAATCCAAGGGCATCGATATCGCGAACGCCACGGGCACGCCGGTGCTGGCCGCCGCGCCGGGCACCGTCGTCTATGCGGGCAACGGATTGCGCGGCTACGGCAACCTGATCATCCTCAAGCACAATGCCGATTACCTGACGGCCTACGCGCACAACCGTGCGCTGCTCGTGAAGGAAGGCCAGTCGGTCACGCAGGGGCAGACGATCGCGGAGATGGGCAACAGCGACAGCGATCGCGTCGCGCTGCACTTCGAGCTGCGCTACGGCGGCCGCTCGATCGATCCGGCGCGCTACCTGCCGGCGCGCTGAGCGCGCCACCGCCGAAGGAGGACGACACGCGATGCCGGCATGCATCGCATGTCGTCGCGAGGGAGATCGGGAAGGTCGTGTCAGCGCTTGCGCAGACGGCCAGTGAACCGGCCGGACAACGGATCGACGCGGCTGGCAAACGCCACCAGCGCGCCGATTCCGAACAGGCTGAACCCCGCAGCTATCAGAAGCAAATCCATGGTCATATCACTGTCTTGTCATGATCTTATGCGTCATAGCGGAATCGTGCACTGAGCCGCCCCCGTTGCACGAGTCCGCACATTCCCCTATCCATCAGGCGCCATTGTGGTTTCGGTCGCGTGAAATGCCGATGTAATCCAGCGACCGATGCCGACGATAGACGCCAAGGAGACTTGCGATGCTGCCCGCCGCCGACCGCTACGACAACCTCCTCTCCCGCTTCGCGTGGGACGTTCCGGCCCGCTACAACATCGGCGTGGATGTCTGCGACAAGTGGGCCGACGGCAGCGGGCGGCTCGCGCTGATTCACGAGACGACGCAAGGCGACGTGTCCCGCCTCACGTTCGACGACCTGAGGAATGTTTCTAACCGTTTCGCGAACAGCCTCGCGCGGGCGGGTCTGCAACGTGGCGACCGCATCGCGATCTTCCTCGCGCAAGGTCCGGAAACGGCGATCGCCCATCTCGCCGCGTACAAGCTCGGCGCAATCGCGGTGCCGCTTTTCACGCTGTTCGGAGCCGACGCGCTCGAATACCGGCTCGCGAACAGCGAAGCCGCCACGCTCGTCACCGACGCGGCCGGTTACGCGAAGATCGCGCCGCTGCGCGCACAACTGCCGGCGCTGCGCACGTGCTACTGCATCGGTGACGATGCGCCCGATGCGCCCGGTGTGCTGCGCTTCGACACCGCACTCGCCGCCGAATCGCCGGATTTCGTGCCGGCGGACACCGCCGCCGACGACCCGGCGGTCATCATCTACACGTCCGGGACGACCGGGAAGCCGAAAGGCGCGCTCCATGCGCATCGCGTGCTACTGGGCCACCTGCCGGGCGTCGAGATGTCGCAGCAATGCTTCCCGCGCGACGCGCGCCTGTTCTGGACACCCGCCGACTGGGCATGGATCGGCGGGCTCCTCGACGTGCTGCTGCCGTCATGGCACCACGGCGTGCCGGTGCTCGCGCGCCGCTTCGAGAAGTTCGACGGCGAAGCCGCGTTCGCGCTGATGGCGCGACATGGCGTGACTCACGCGTTCCTGCCGCCGACCGCGCTGAAGCTGATGCGCGCGGTGCCCGCGCCGCGCGAGCGCCACGCGCTGGCGCTGAAATCGGTCGCGAGCGGCGGAGAATCGCTCGGCACCGAGCTGACGGCGTGGGGACGCGACGCGCTCGGCGTGACGATCAACGAGTTCTACGGACAGACCGAATGCAACATGGTGCTGTCGTCATGCGCTGCGCTGTTCGATGCGCAGCCCGGTGCGATCGGCAAGGCCGTGCCCGGCCATGCGGTCGCGATCGTCGACGAGCACGGCACACCGCTGCCGCCCGGCGTCGAGGGACGCATCGCGGTGCGCCGCCCGGACCCGGTGATGTTCCTCGAATACTGGCGCAATCCCGCCGCGACGCGCGACAAGTTCGCGGGCGACTACCTCCTCACCGGCGACACCGGCACGATCGATGCCGACGGCTTCGTGCGCTTCGTCGGCCGCGACGACGACGTGATCACGAGCGCCGGCTACCGGATCGGCCCGGGGCCGATTGAGGACTGCCTGCTCACGCACCCGGCGGTGCGGATGGCAGCCGTCGTCGGCGTGCCCGACCCGACGCGCACCGAAATCGTCAAGGCGTTCGTCGTGCTGAACCCCGGCCATGTCGGCGACGACGCGCTCGTGCAGTCGCTGCAGGTCCACGTGCGGACGCGCCTGGCCGCGCACGAGTACCCGCGCGCGATCGCGTTCGTCGACGGCCTGCCGATGACGGCAACCGGCAAGATCGTGCGCCGCGCGCTGCGCGACGCGTGAACCGGGCACGCCCCGCCACGTCGGGCGGCCGGCCGCGCGCCCGGATGGTTTATAGTGGCGCCCACGCAGTCTTTTCAGCACACCTCCGATGTCCTCCGACCAACACGAATCCGCCTCGGGCGCGTCGCACAGCCCGCTCTACGCCAAACTCCTCGGCGAAACCGCCAAGATCGACTGGTGCGATCTCGAGCGCTTCTTCGCGCAGGGCAAGCTGCTGTCGGTCGCACGCGATCTCGATCTCGTCAGCGTCGCGGAAGCGATCGCCGGCGACGACGCCGACCAGGTCACGCGCTGGCTGTCGTCCGGTCTAGTCGCGCGCATGCCGGCGGAAACCGCCGCCGATTTCGCGGCGCGCAATCCGGAGCTGTGGGCGGTCGTCGTGTCGCCGTGGGTCTGCGTGCAGGAACGCGCCTGACGCGTTCGCCATGTCCGAATCCGCATTACCGCAGGGGGCCGGCACCGGATCGGCCGCCGTCTCGCACCGGCGCGTCCTCGCGCTCGCCTTCCCGATCGTCCTTGCGAACCTGACCCAGCCGATCCTCGGCGCGGTCGACACGGCCGTCGCCGGCCACCTCGACGGCGCGCAGTATCTCGGCGGCGTCGCGCTCGGCGGACTGTTCTTCAACTTCGTGTTCTGGGGCTTCGGCTTCCTGCGCATGGGCACGACCGGCCTCGTCGCGCAGGCGCACGGCGCCGGCGACGCCGCCGGCATCCGGCTCAACGTGCTGCGCGCGCTGATCGTCGCGTTCGCGCTCGGCGCCGCCGTGCTCGCGCTGCAGGTGCCGCTGCTGTCGTTCGCGCTGACCGCGCTGGGCGGCAGCGACGCCGTCCGCGCGACGGCGCTGGCCTATGGCCACGCACGCATCTGGAGCGCGCCGTTCGCGCTCGCGAACTACGTGGTGCTCGGCTACCTGCTCGGCGCGCAGCGCGTGCGGCTCGCGCTCGTCACGCAGGTCTTCATCAATGCGGTGAACATCGGTGCCGTGCTGTTGTACGTGTATGGCTTCGGCTGGGGCATCGCCGGGATCGGCGCGGCAACCGCGACCGCGGACGCGTGCGGCTTCGCGCTCGGCGCATGGATGCTGTGGCGGCTGCGCCCGCGCGGCCTCGCGCCGCTGGCCGCGGGTGCATTGGCGGATCGTGCGGCGCTCAAGCGGCTGATCGCGCTCAATCGCGACATCTTCCTGCGCACGCTGTGCCTGCTCGGCGCATTCGGCTGGTTCGCGCACCTGGGCGCCACGCAGGGTGACGCGACGCTCGCGGCCAACGCACTGCTGCTGAATTTCCAGACCTTCATGGCTTACGGGCTCGACGGCTTCGCGCATGCGGCCGAGGCACTCGTCGGCGCCGCAGCCGGCGCACGCGACCGCACCGCATTCCGGCAGGCCGTACGGGTCACGCTGCTGTGGTCCGCGCTCGGCGCGCTGCTGTTCGCGCTCGTCTACTGGGCGGCCGGCGGCTGGATCGTCGCACGGCTGACCGACCAGGCAGGGATCCGCGCGGTCGCGCTGCAATACCTGCCGTGGGCGGCAATCTCGCCCATCGTGTCCGTGTGGGGGTTCCTGCTCGACGGCGTGTTCATCGGCGCGACGCAGACGCAGTCGCTGATGCGCGCGATGGTCGTGTCGTTCGCGATCTTCATTGCCGCGACGCTGGCGGCTGTCGGCCCGTTCGGCAACCACGGTCTGTGGTTCGCGCTGCTGCTGTTCATGGTCGCGCGTGGCGCGACGCTCGCGCGCTACTTGCCAGCGTTGACGCGGCGGATCGGCGCCGACGCACCCGCAGCCGGCACCTGACGGCCGGGCAGGCCGGCCGGTTTCGTTATTGCGCGGATGCGGGTGCCGACGGCGCCGGCTCACCGAGCATCGACGGCGGCGTCATGTCGGTCGGCACGCCGTGATAATCGGCCGGATCTTGCGGCGGGTGGCCGCGACGAGCCTGGCGGGGATCGCTGGAACAGCCGGCGAGAATGGACGCGGCCAGCACGGCCAGCATGAAACGGGTCATCGGTGAGGCTCCGGAAAACGGCGCGCCCATCGCGCGCCAGGACCGCGCCGAGTCTAGCGGAATTCCGGGTTAGGGGTTGTCCCGCGCATGTTCTACCATGTAGCAGATGGCGCTGTGCCGTTGAAAGGAGGCTGCCATGTCATCTGAAGAGATCGCCGGCCTGATCGGCCTGTTCATCGGTTTGATGGTGCTCGTCGCCCTGTCCTATTTCGAGTCGCGCGAATACAAGCGCAGCCACGGCGGCGAGGGAATGATCCATCACTGGATGGCCGAACATCACCTGCTCGACTGGCGGCGCAAGCACTAGGCAAGCCCGCCCCGTTGTCCGGGCCGCCCGCGCGGCCCACGCCGAACGTGCGTCTGCCCGCACGGTGGTCAGTACGGTTCGCCAAAATTAACAGGGCCGGATAAAACGCTTTCCGCGGAACGAACAAACGCCGTCGCGCGGCAGATTGCCGCGCGACGGCGTTCGCTTGTGTGCGTGCCTGAGCGGCGCGCCGCGATCGGGATGGCTCAGCCCAGGAAGTGCCGGGCGTAGCGCGCGTTGATGTCCGACAGCCGGAACAGCGTCAGGAAGTCCGCGCAGTTGAAGTCGGGATCCCACGCCGGCGCGCCGCAAATCTTCGCACCGAGACGCAGGTAGCCCTTGATCAGCGGCGGCGGTGCAACGACGGTGCCCGTCTGCAGTTCGTCGACCGGCAGCGCCGTATGAGGGAACGCACGATATTCCGGCGCCGTCAGCGAGTTGGCCGGCAGCGACTGATACAGGTTCGCCGCATAGTGCCCGCCGTCGGCCATCGACACGCTCGCGCAGCCGAGCATCGTCTCGTAGCCGTTCTGCATCATGTACGCGCCGAGACCGCCCCACAGCGCCATGATGACGGCGCCGCTGCGGTAGTCGCTGTGCACGCACGAGCGGCCGACCTCGACCATCTTGCCGCGCAGGTGCGTAAGGCGCGACAGGTCGAATTCGCCTTCGGCGTACAGACGGCCGACACGCGCGGCCTGATGCGGCGGCAGCACACGGTACGTGCCGACCACCTTCAGCGTATCGAGGTCGCGCACCAGCAGATGATCGCAATAGGCGTCGAACGGATCGACGTCGAGACCGGACGGACCGCTGACCTGCGCGCCCATCTCGTCGGCGAACACGGTGTAACGCAGGCGCTGGGCCTCGCGCAGTTCGTCTTCCGTGCGCGCCCAGGCGGCACGCAGACGGTACTCGGATGTGACGGTTTCAGCAGCGCGCGGCAGGTGACGCCGCGACGTGTCGAGGGGAAGCGAGGCAAAGGGGAGCGTAGGCGTCGGCAGTTCTCGCATTAGGCTTTCCTGATCGTAAGGAATAGGACGACATGCCAGCCAATGTAGTAACCGGTCGTTACCGTTCTGTGGCACGACCGTGTCCTTTCAATGACGTGTCGCCGAATTGACTTTAGCAGAAAGCCTGCGAAACCGTATGATCAATGCCTTCGAACCGCTTCAGACAAGGTCCGGCGTCAATACCGCGCGCAGCACGGCTTGACGGCTGCCGTCGCGCGTGCGGCTCGCAAGCCACACGATACCGCCCTTCTTCACGCTCCAGCTATCGTCGTTGCCGGCGATCAACTGCGCCGCGACGCAGCCGAGCGTCGGCTGGTGCCCGACGATCACGACCGTCGGCGCGATGCCGTCGGGCCACCCGGCGGCCGCCAGCACGTCGTCGACGCTGCCGCCCGGCGCGAGCGCATCGATGGTCCGGTACTGGTCCGTCAGCGCCTCGACGGTCTGCACGGTGCGCGCCGCCGGGCTCGCGAGGATCACGCTGCTCGACTCGAGCCGGCCGCGCAGCCATTTGGCCATGGCCTGCGCATCCTTGCGCCCACGGGCCGTCAACTGGCGCGCGAGGTCGGTTGCCGCGTAGTCTTCGGCTTCGGCGTGGCGCCACAGGATCAGGTTCATCATGATGTCTCTCCATGCTTCGACGAATGATCCGGCCGCACACCCGCGGGCCGGACGATCACGCTTCGAATTGTCGCCAATCGTGAGCGGTTCGTGATGATATGCGCCGTATGCAAAACGTGATTGACCCGGTTACCCATTAGACGATAGAATCTCTGGCTCGTCGGAGCGTAGCGCAGCCTGGTAGCGCATCTGATTTGGGATCAGAGGGTCGTAGGTTCGAATCCTATCGCTCCGACCACGAGATACACGACAAGGGTTGCAAGCCATCGCGCTTGCAGCCCTTTTTCGTTTGGTGTTTGGTCCGCCGTCCGCGTCCGCCACCGGTGCCACCGCCCGCAGCCCGCGCACGAAAATTGCGCGAACACGCGATAATGTCCGCGACCAATCCGCAATCGCGCATGAAAAATCACGTTTTCAAGACCGCCGTGCTCGGCGCGCTGCTCGCAATCGGCACTCTCGGCGCGCCCGGAGTCGCATCGGCCAAGTCGCTCGACGACGCGCTCGACTGCCATTCGAACGGCCACAAGTTCGTCGCGCCGCTGCTCGCGGCAGGCGACATCCAGTCGGAGCCGATGCACGTCGAATCGAATTCGGTGAACGCATTCCGCACGAACCATCCGCTGACCGCCTACGGCTTCGGCGTCTATGTCGTGCTCGGCTACCAGGCGAACGATCCGCTTTTCCAGCCCGGCGACGGCACGCCGATCGGCGACTGGGCGTACGGCGTCGTGGTGCGCGGCACGAAGAACGCGGTCGAACAGGCCGTGCGCAAGGCCGGCAGCGACGCGACCGTCAAGCAGGCATTCCCGTTCCTGACGGCGATCGTGTGCTCGGACTGAGCGCGTCCAAGGCAATCTGGCGGCGCGAGCGCGCCGCCGCCGTGCCGGCGCGTCACGCGCCCGTATAAACCACGCGGTACGGAATGCCAACCTTCTCCCACTCGGCCGCTTCTTGGCTGAGGCTGTAATCGGTCAGCGGGTTCTGCTCGACCCACGCGCTCGGCAGGCGCACTTCATACCCGCCCTTCTTCATCTGCGACACGGAAATGTCCGGCAGCCCGGCATCGGTCCGGCGCCGGCAAAGCAGCGCCGCGAGCCGCAGGCAGAACAGCAGCGGCCATTCGACGTCGCGCGCCTGCGACAGCTTGCCGAGCTTGCCCGCATGCCCGAGCACGAGCGCGGCAAGGCGCGCCTGATCGGTGCGCGAGAAACCCGGCATGTCGGCGTTGCTCGCGATATAGGCCGAATGCTTGTGATACGAGCTGTGCGAGATCGACAAGCCGATCTCGTGCAACGCGGCGGCCCAACCGAGGAACATCCGGCCTTCCTCGCGTTCTTCGTCGTCGGAATCGTCAAGCTCGTCGTAGAACCGCACCGCGAGCGCGCCGATGCGCTCGGCCTGCGCGCGATCGACGCCGTAGCGGCGCGTGAAGCCCTCGACGGTCACCGCGCGCATGTCCTCGTGCTGGGTCCGGCCGAGCAGGTCGTACAGCACGCCGAGACGCAGCGCTCCGTCGGTGGTATCGACGTAGTCGACGCCCAGTTCCTCGAATACCGCGAGCATGATCGCGAGGCCGCCGGCGAGCACCGGCACGCGATCGGGCTTCAGCGCGATCAGCTTCAGCCGGTTCACGTTCTCGGACTTGATCAGCGCGCGCTTCAGGCGTTCGAGCCCGCCGCGCGAAATGCCGTGCGTGATGCCCGCGTCGTTGAAGCCGTTCGCCTCGACAAGTTCCGCGAGCGCGCGCGCGGTGCCGGACGAACCGATCGCCTGGTCCCATCCGGCCTTCTTGTATTCGCTGGAAATGATCTGGATCTCGCGCTTGGCCGCGAGTTCGGCTTGCCGCATCGTGTATTCGTCGACGTTGCCGGCCGGGAAGAACGCACGGCTATGGCTCACGCAGCCGATGTAGAGGCTCTCCATCACGATCGGCGTGTAGTGCGAGCCGATGATGAATTCTGTCGAGCCGCCGCCGATGTCGACGACGAGCCGCTTGCCCGCGCTCGCCGGCACCGAATGCGCGGCGCCTGCATAGATCAGGCGCGCCTCTTCTCGGCCCGCGATCACTTCGATCGGGAAACCGAGCGCCGCTTCGGCCTCGCCGAGAAATTCGCCCGCATTCTTCGCGACGCGCAGCGTGTTGGTCGCCACCGCGCGCACATGATCGGGATGGAAATCGCGCAGGCGTTCGCCGAACCGCTTGAGCGCCTCCCAGCCACGCTCCTGCGACGCGCGATCGAGCATCTTGTCGCTCGACAGGCCCGCGGCCAGTCGAACGGGCTCGCGCAGCGCATCGACGGGATAGATCTGGCTGCCCGCCGGCGTTTCCTCGACGCGCCCGACGATCAGCCGAAAGCTGTTCGAGCCGAGATCGACGGCAGCCAGCAAGTGGGGGGATGTAACCATCAGAAGGGGGCTCCGTGCGCGTTCGCCCGCGGCAGCCGGTCCGGCCACGCTGGACGATCAATCAAAGGCGACATTTTAAGCGTGGAACGCTTGCCATTGCCACGCTTCACGGGCATGTACACGGGTAGATTGTATATGGCCGAAACATTTATGAGACGAAACGGTTCAGGCGTAGAATTTCCCGATATAAATACATTATCGTCATCAGCACGTCATCGTACCGTGAGAGTTTCCGAGCGTCCTTTCGAATCATCGCCCGAATCATCCCCTACTCTGCCGATGTCCGTCCGTTATCCGCTTCTCAATCGTGAACTCGGCATCCTCGGTTTCAACGAGCGCGTGCTGGCCCAGGCGGCTGACCCGCAGATTCCGTTGCTCGAGCGCCTGCGCTTCATCTGCATCACGAGCAGCAACCTCGACGAATTTTTCGAAGTCCGGATGGCCGGCCTTCAGGAACAGATCCGCGACAACCCCGGCGCTCTGACGCCCGACGGCATGTCGCTGCAGCACGCTTACGACCTCGTCGTCGAGCGCGCGCAACGGCTCGTGCACCGCCAGTACACGATGCTGCACGAAACCGTGTTGCCCGCGCTCGAACAGGAAGGCATCTACTTCCACGCGAGCGACACGTGGAACGAAGAACAACTCGAATGGGCGCGCCGCTACTTCCTCGATGAACTGCTGCCGGTGCTGACGCCGATCGGCCTCGACCCCGCGCACCCGTTCCCGCGCGTGCTGAACAAGAGCCTGAACTTCGTCGTCGAGCTCGAGGGCCGCGACGCGTTCGGCCGCCAGGCGGTGATGGGCATCGTGCAGGCGCCGCGCGCGCTGCCGCGCGTCGTGCGCATGCCGCAGGCGCTGTCGGGCTTCGAGCACGGCTTCGTGCTGCTCAGCTCGTTCATGCAGCGCTTCGTCGGCGAACTGTTCCCGCAACTGGTCGTGAAGAGCTGCAACCAGTTTCGCATCACCCGCAACAGCGAGCTGTTCGTCGACGAGGACGAAATCACCAACCTACGCGTCGCGCTGCAGGGGGAACTGCCCGCGCGCCACCTCGGCAACGCGGTACGGCTCGAAGTGTCGGCCGACACGCCGGCGCATATCGTGCGGCGCCTGCTCGAGGAAAGCCTGCTCGGCGAGAAGGACTGCTATCGCGTGGCCGGCTCCGTGAACCTCGTGCGGCTGATGCAGATTCCCGATCTCGTTGATCGCCCCGACCTGAAGTTCTCGCCGTTCACCGCATCGATCCCGCCCGCGATCGTCAACGCGCCGACGATGTTCGACGCGATCGACGACGGCGACATCCTGCTGCACCATCCGTACGAAAGTTTCCAGCCGGTGCTCGAACTGCTGCAGCAGGCCGCGAAAGACCCGAGCGTCGTCGCGATCAAGCAGACGATCTACCGCACCGGCACCGATTCGCCGCTGATGGACGCGCTGATGGAAGCCGCGCGCAACGGCAAGGAAGTGACCGTCGTCGTCGAGCTGCTCGCGCGCTTCGACGAGGAAACCAACATCAACTGGGCGTCTCAGCTCGAAGCCGTCGGCGCGCACGTCGTGTACGGCGTGGTCGGCCACAAGTGCCACGCGAAGATGATGCTGATCGTGCGGCGCGTCGTGCAGAACGGCAAGGCGTCGCTGCGCCGCTACGTGCACCTCGGCACCGGCAACTATCACCCGCGCACCGCCCGCCTCTACACCGACTTCGGGCTGATGACGGCCGATCAGAAGATCTGCGAGGACGTCCACCACGTCTTCCAGCAACTGACCGGGATCGGCGGCGAGCTCACGCTGCACGAACTGTGGCAGTCGCCGTTCTCGCTGCATCCGCGCATCATCGAATCGATCCGCGCGGAGATCGACAACGCGCGCGCCGGCAAGCGCGCGCGCGTGGTCGCGAAGATGAACGCGCTGCTGGAGCCGTCGGTGATCGCCGCGCTGTACGAAGCGTCGCAGGCCGGCGTCAAGGTCGACCTGATCGTGCGCGGCGTGTGCGCGCTGAAGCCCGGCGTGCCGGGGCTGTCGGACAACATCACGGTGCGCTCAATCGTCGGGCGCTTCCTCGAACACCACCGCATCTACTATTTCCACGCGGACGGCGCCGAGGACGTCTATCTGTCGAGCGCCGACTGGATGGACCGCAATCTGTTCCGCCGCGTCGAAGTCGCGTTCCCGATCCGCGAGCGCAAGCTGAAGCGCCGCGTGATCGCCGAAGGGCTGTCGGTCTGCCTCGGCGACAACCAGTCGGCCTGGCAGATGCTCAGCGACGGCCACTACCGCCGGCGTCGTGCGGGCAAGACGATCCGCAACGCGCAGCTCGGGCTGCTCGCGAAGTTCTGTTCGTAAACACGGGGCGGCGCGCGGGTTCGCGTGCCGCGTCACCAAATAAAAAAGCACAGCCCGAGGGCTGTGCTTTTTTATTTGCGGCGGGATGCCGACGTGAGGCACCCGATTCGCGTCATGCGCTCACGCTTCGAACGTCGCCGGCCGGATCGCGATGATCCGCGAGGCCGGGAAGCGTGCGGTGAACGTGCTGCCGCGTCCTTCCTCGCTCTGCACGTACAGGTGCGAGTCATGCCGCTGCAGCACGTGCTTGACGATCGCGAGGCCGAGCCCCGTGCCGCCCGTATCGCGCGAGCGGCTGCGGTCGACGCGATAGAAGCGTTCGGTCAGGCGCGGCAGGTCGGCCGCCGGGATGCCGAAGCCGCTGTCGGTGACGGAAAACACGCCTTGCGCGCCCTCGCGCCGCCACGACACGAGAATCTTGCCGCCGTCCGGCGTATAGCGGATCGCGTTGGTCACGAGATTCGCGAACGCACTGAACACTTCGGTCTGCGCGCCCGTGACGCCGAGCGTCTCGTCGATCGTGAACGCGATCTCGTGATGCCCGTTCGACAGCGTCTGCGCATCTTCCTTCAGATGGTCGAATACGGCACGCATGTCGATCGCGTGATCCATCGGCGGCTTGCTTTCGCCCTCGAGCTTCGCGAGCACCAGCAGATCGGTGACGATGTGCCGCATCCGCGACGCCTGCTGCTCCATCATCTCGAGATAGCGCGCGCGATCCTCCTCGTTCAGCGGCAGTTCGCGCATCGTCTCGAGGAAGCCCGACAGCACGGTGAGCGGCGTCTTCAGTTCGTGCGACACGTTCGCGACGAAGTCGCGCCGCATCGCGTCGGTCCGCTCGAGCTCCGTGATGTCCTGCGTGAGCAGCAGCTTGCGGTTCTCGCCGTACGGAAACACCTGCACTTCCAGCACGTTCTGCCGCGAGTCGCCCATCCCGCGCATCACGAGCGTCTCGTCGTAATGCTGCGCATTCAGGTAGCGGACGAACTCCGGATGACGAACCAGATTCGTGATGTGCTGCCGCAGGTCGCGCTTCGCGTCGAGGCCGAAATGCACCTCCGCGATCGCGTTGCACCACTCGATCTGGTCATGGTCGTCGAGCATCGCGACGCCGTTCGGCGACGCCTGGATCGCCTGGATGAAGCGCGAATGCTGCTGCTCGACCTGCCGCACCTGCGCATGCCACTGCTTCGCGAGCTTGTGCAGCCGGTAGTAGATTTCACCCCAGATGCCCGGTGCGCTCGGCACCTCGCCGTAGACGGGCGCATCGAGCAGACGCCACAGGCGTTGCGTATGGAAGGTGCTGAAGAAGCCCTGCGCGACCAGCATCACGACCGCGAACCCGAGGCCTGCGATCGGGCCGGCGAACACGCCGACCAATACGCTGATCAGCACGAGCAGCATGAGCGACACGAGAAAGCGCGCCCAGATGATGTTCATGATTCAGCGCCCGAAAGAATGAACGGCATGCCGTGGCACACGGCATGTCCGGATACGTTACGCGTGCTTGGCGAGCCGGTAGCCGCTGCCGCGCACGGTCTCGATCATCGCATCGCAACCGGCCGGTTTCAAGGCCGCGCGCAATCGTTTGATATGGACGTCGACGGTGCGCTCCTCGACGAACACGTGATCGCCCCAGACCTGATCGAGCAGTTGCGTGCGGCTGTGCACGCGCTCCGGATGCGTCATGAAGAAATGCAGCAGGCGGAATTCGGTCGGGCCGAGATCGAGCTTGATCTCGCTGCCGTCGCCGTGCGCGGCAACCCGATGCGTGGCCGGATCGAGGCGCAGCCCGTTGATCGACACGACGTCCTCGGTCAGCTGCGGCGCGCGGCGGCGCAGCACGGCCTTGATGCGCGCCATCAGTTCCTTCGGCGAGAACGGCTTCGTCACGTAGTCGTCCGCGCCGATTTCGAGGCCGAGCACCTTGTCCTGCTCGTCGCCGCGCGCGGTCAGCATGATGATCGGGATGTGCTTGGTCCGTTCGTTGTTGCGCAGGTCGCGCGCGAACGCAATGCCGGACTTGCCCGGCAGCATCCAGTCGAGCAGCACGAGATCGGGCAGCACGTCGCTGATCAGGTTCTGCGCCTGCTCGGCGTTGTACGCGCGGATCGGGCAGTGACCGGCATGCTGGAGATTCACCGAGATCAGTTCGGAAATCGCGGGCTCATCTTCGACGACGAGAATGTTGCTGGGCATCGGCACCTCTGTTCTTCCTTACGGAGTCGATTAACTGTTGGCTTCGCGATCGAGCGTGTCGCGCGGCTGGTGCCGCACGTCGGTGCCCTTCACGATGTAGATGATGAATTCGGCGATGTTCTTCGCGTGGTCGCCGATCCGTTCGATCGCCTTCGCGATGAACAGGTACTCGAGGCCGACCGAGATCGTGCGCGGGTCTTCCTGCATGTACGACACGAGCTTGCGCACGAACGCGCGGAATTCGAGGTCGATTTCCTTGTCGTCCTTGACGATCTGCGCGGCCGCCACCGTATCGAGGCGCGCGAACGCGTCGAGCGCGCGGCGCAGGATCGTCACGGCCATCTCGCCCGACACCTTGATCTCGGCGATGTTCACCGCACGCGCGGCCGGCTCGTCGATCAGGCGGCGCACGCGCTTCGCGATCTTCTCGGCCTCGTCGCCGGCGCGCTCGAGGTTCGTAATCGTTTTCGAAATCGACATCAGAAGACGCAGGTCGCGCGCGGCTGGCTGCCTCCGCGCGATGATGTTGCCGCACTCCTGGTCGATGTCGACTTCCATCGCGTTCAGCGTTTCCTCGGCCGCGATCACCTTCTCGGCCGTCTCGCGGTCGAATTCGTTCAGCGCATGCATCGCGCCGACGATCTGCGACTCGACGAGCCCGCCCATTTCCAGCACTTTCGACGACACGGCATTCAGGTCCGCGTCGAACTGGCTCGACAGATGTTTATCCGACATGGTTGTGATTCTCCGTCATCAGCCGAAACGGCCGGTGATGTAGTCTTCCGTTTCCTTGCGCACCGGCTTGATGAAGATCTTTTCGGTTTCGCCGAATTCGATCAGCTCGCCCAGGTACATGTAGGCCGTGTAGTCCGAGCAGCGCGCGGCCTGCTGCATGTTGTGCGTGACGATCACGACCGTGTAGTCGCTCTTCAGCTCCGCGATCAGCTCCTCGATGCGGCCCGTCGAGATCGGGTCGAGCGCCGAGCACGGCTCGTCGAGCAGCAGCACTTCCGGACGGATCGCGATACCGCGCGCGATGCACAGACGCTGTTGCTGGCCGCCGGACAGCCCGTAGCCGCTCTGGCTCAGCTTGTCCTTCACTTCGTTCCACAGCGCGGCCTTCGTCAGCGCCCACTCGACGCGATCGTCCATCTCCGAGCGCGTGAGCTTCTCGAACATCTTCACGCCGAACGCGATGTTGTCGTAGATCGACATCGGGAACGGGGTCGGCTTCTGGAACACCATGCCGATCCGCGCGCGCAGCAGCGAGATGTCGCGCTTGGTGGTCAGCAGGTTCTCGCCGTCCATCAGGATTTCGCCTTCGGCGCGCTGCTCCGGATAGAGCGCGTACATCTTGTTGAACGTGCGCAGGAGCGTCGACTTGCCGCAACCCGACGGACCGATGAACGCCGTCACCTTCCCTTCGGGAATGCGCAGGTTGATGTTCTTCAGCGCGTGGAACTTGTTGTAGAAGAAGTTGAGGTTGTTGACCTCGATCTTCGCGTTCAGCGGCGCCAGCGGACGGCCATGTGCCGCATCTTGCGTGCCGGCGGGCGCAGCGGTGCGCTCGACGGGATTCAGGTGGCTTTCTGCCATATTCATCGGATTGCTCCGCCGTTACTTTTTCGAGAAGATCGAACGCGCCAGGATGTTAAGTCCGAGCACCCCGAGCGTGATCAGGAACACGCCCGCCCATGCGAGCGACTGCCATTCGGCGAACGGGCTCATCGCGAACTTGTAGATCGTGACGGGCAGGTTCGCCATCGGCTGGCTCATGTCCCACGAGAAGAACTGGTTCGACAGCGCGGTGAAAAGCAGCGGCGCCGTTTCGCCGGCGATCCGCGCGACCGCGAGCAGCACGCCCGTCACGATCCCGCCGACCGACGCGCGCAGCGTGATCTTCAACACCATCCGCCACTTCGGCGTGCCGAGCGCGACGGCTGCTTCGCGCAGCGCGTTCGGCACCAGCTTCAGCATGTTCTCGGTCGTGCGGATCACGATCGGAATCTGCAGCAGCGCCAGCGCGATCACGCCGGCCCAGCCCGAGAAGCGCCCCGACTTCGCGACGACGATCGCGTAGACGAACAGCCCGATGACGATCGACGGCGCCGACAGCAGGATGTCGTTGATGAAGCGGATCGTGCTCGCCAGCAGGTTCTTCTGGCCGTATTCGGCAAGATAGACGCCCGCGAGGATGCCGATCGGCGTGCCGACCAGCGTGCCGAAACCGCACAGCAGCAGGCTGCCGACGATCGCGTTCGCCAGGCCGCCGCCTTCCGTGTTCGGTGCCGGCGTCGATTCGGTGAACAGCTGCAGCGACAGACCGCCGACGCCGAGATGCACCGTGGTGTAGAGAATCCACACGAGCCACAACAGGCCGAACGCCATCGCGGCGAGCGACGCGGTCAGCGCGATCGCGTTGGTCACCTTGCGCTTGCGCTGCAGGCGGTTGCGCATCGCGTCGAGCGCGGCGCCATTCGGTCCCGGGAAATTCATGACGGGCTCGCTCATTTCTTGCCCTCTCCCTTCTCGAGACGAAGCAGCAGCAGTTTGGAGATGGACAGCACGATGAACGTGATCACGAACAGGATCAAGCCCAGTTCCATCAGCGCGGACGTATGCAGGCCCGGTTGCGCTTCCGCGAATTCGTTCGCGAGCGCCGACGTGATGCTGTTGCCCGGCGCGAACAGCGACACGCTGTCGAGCAGGTTGGTGTTGCCGATCACGAAGGTCACGGCCATCGTTTCGCCGAGCGCGCGGCCGAGGCCGAGCATCACGCCGCCGATCACGCCGGTCTTCGTGTAGGGCAGCACGACTTTCCACATCACTTCCCACGTCGTGCAGCCGATCCCGTAAGCCGATTCCTTCAGCAGCACGGGCGTGACTTCGAACACGTCGCGCATCACCGACGCGATGTACGGGATGATCATGATCGCGAGGATCACGCCGGCCGCGAGAATGCCGATGCCGATCGGCGGGCCCGACGTCAGCGGACCGAGCACCCACACGTCCTTGAAGAGACGGCCGATCGGCTTCTGGAAGTATTCGGCGAAGATCGGCGCGAACACGAGCAGGCCCCACATGCCGTACACGATCGACGGAATCGCGGCGAGCAGCTCGATCGCGATGCCGAGCGGGCGACGCAGCCACACGGGCGACAATTCGGTGAGGAACAGTGCGATGCCGAAGCTGACGGGCACCGCGATGACGAGCGCGATGAGCGACGTCACGATCGTGCCGTAGATCGGCACGACCGCGCCGTAAATATCCGAGTTCGGATCCCACTCGGTTTGCAACAAGAAGCCGAGGCCGAACTTCTGGATGGTCGGCATCGACGCAATGATCAGGGAAACGATGATCCCGCCCAGCAGCAGCAGGGTCACGATCGCGGCCAGCCGTGCGAGGCCGCCGAACAGAACGTCTCCGAGACGGCTCGGCGCGCGTTGCTGCGCGGCATCGGACCGGGAAGACGTGTAGGAAATATCAGACATGGGCGCCTGTTCTGGATCGCCGGGCGCCGTGACGCCCGGCCTTACCGCACGCACTGCCCGGCCGGCACGGCCGGGCAGCGAACCGCTGGATTGCTTACTCCGTGGCGACCGGCTTGCCCGATGCGTCCGTCACCTTCGTCTTCCACTGCTTGCGGATTTCCGTCTCGACCGTCGCCGGCAGCGAGATGTAGTCGAGGCTGTCGGCTGCCTTCTCGCCGTTCTTGAACGCCCAGCTGAAGAACTTCAGCGTTTCGGCGCCCTGCTCCGGCTTGTCCTGCTTCGCGTGCAGCAGCACGAACGTCGCGCCGACGACCGGCCATGCTTCCTTGCCCGGCTGGTTCGTCAGGATCTGGTAGAACGACTTCGACCAGTTCGCGCCGGCAGCAGCGGCCTTGAACGTTTCGGTCTTCGGCTCGACCACCGTGCCCGTCGAGTTCTTCAGGGCCGTATAGGTCATGTTGTTCTTCTTGGCATACGCCCACTCGACGTAGCCGATCGCGCCCGGCAGGCGCTGCACGAAGGCCGCGACGCCGTCGTTGCCCTTGCCGCCCGTGCCCGTCGGCCAGTTGACCGTCGTGCCTTCCCCGATCTTCGACTTCCACTCGTCGTTGACCTTCGACAGGTAGTTCGTCCAGATGAAGCTCGTGCCCGAGCCGTCAGCACGGCGAACGACCGCGATGTCCGTATCCGGCAGCTTGACCTTCGGGTTCAGCGCGGCGATCGCCGGGTCGTTCCACTTCTTGATCTTGCCGAGGTAGATGTCGCCGAGCACCGGGCCCGACAGCGTCAGTTCGCCGGCCTTCACGCCCGGCACGTTGACGACCGGCACCACGCCGCCGACCACCGTCGGGAACTGGAACAGGCCTTCCTTCGCGAGTTCTTCATCCTTCAACGGAGCGTCCGAACCGGCAAAATCGACCGTCTTCGCGTTGATCTGCTTGAGGCCGCCCGACGAACCGATACCCTGGTAGTTCACCTTCGCGCCGCCGGCCTGCTGGTAGTCAGCAGCCCATTTCGTATAAATCGGCATCGCGAACGTGCTGCCTGCGCCCGTGATGTCGGCAGCTTGCGCGGCGACTGCGAAAAGCGCGCCAGTCAGGCCGGCAATCGCGGTTTGCATCAATTTCATGAGACCTCCAGTGTGTGAGCGGATGACTACGGCACCGCGAAGGTTAGGGGCTCCTCATGACGATAATGTGACAATCGATGAAACTGGCGTGACAGTAACATGACTGGTTGAAAGGGTGTATCGGGCCCTGTGCGGGCGGCCGCGCAGGGGCAGCGCGGCGGGAAATGACGGCAAGAATTGCCGGTCAGGAAGGGCTGTGCGGCACCCGCCGATGCGAGGTCCGGAGCGAATCGTGTTCACCGCACATGGGGCAGGAAACCCTTTGCGGCGGTCATCACGATTCAGGGTCGGATGTTTTCTTGCGTCAGACGAAATCCGCGCCGAAGTCATCCTCTATTTAATAGCGCAAACCTTTGCGTCTGACGAATTGCGGCGCCCGAGGGCGCCGCTTGTCGAATCATCGGAGAGGCGGCGCGCGCACGGCCGGACCGGTCGCGCGCCGTCACCGATTCGGCTCAGCTCGTCGCCGCGCGCACCGCGTCGGCGATCGCTTCCGCGTGGCGGGTCGCGTCCGCCGCATGCTGGGCCTCGACCATCACACGCAGCACGGGCTCGGTGCCCGATGCGCGGATCAGCACTCGGCCGCGGCCGGCGAGCGCGCTTTCGGCTGCGTCGATCGCCGCGCGAATCGATGCGCTGCCCTTCCAGTCGGCACCCGGCTTCATCCGCACGTTGATCAGCTTCTGTGGGAACAGCGTGACGCCGTCAAGCATCTGTGCAAGCGTGCGGCCGCTGCGCTTGAGCGCGGCCAGCACGAGCAGCGCCGACACGATGCCGTCGCCGGTCGAATGGCGGTCGAGCGACAGGATGTGGCCCGAGCCTTCCGCACCGAGCTGCCAGCCGCGCTCGCGCAACTGTTCGAGCACGTAGCGATCGCCGACGGCCGCCCGCACGAACTGCACGCCCTCGCGCTGCAGCGCGACCTCGACCGCGAGGTTCGTCATCAGCGTGCCGACCGCGCCGTCGACCTTGCCGGCGGTCGCAATCCGGTCCTTCACGAGTACGTAGAGCAATTCGTCGCCGTTGTACAGCCGGCCCGTCGCATCCACGACCTGCAGGCGGTCCGCATCGCCGTCGAGCGCGATGCCGAGGTCCGCATGGTTCGCCCGCACCGCACGCACCAGTGCGTCGGGCGCCGTTGCGCCGACACCGTCGTTGATGTTGAAGCCGTTCGGCGCGACGCCAATCGGGATGACGTCCGCGCCGAGTTCGTGGAATACGTGCGGCGCGATCTGGTACGCGGCGCCGTGGGCGCAGTCGATCACGAGCTTCAGCCCGCGCAGGTCGTATGCGGCCGGGAACGTGCTCTTGCAGAATTCGATGTAGCGGCCGGCCGCGTCGTCGAGGCGACGCGCCTTGCCGAGCCGGTCCGACGACGCGCATTCGAGCGGCTTGTCGAGCCATGCCTCGATCTCGGCCTCGGTATCGTCCGGCAGCTTGTTGCCGTCGGCGGAGAAGAACTTGATCCCGTTGTCCTGATACGGGTTGTGCGATGCGCTGATCACGACACCGGCCGACAGGCGCAGCGCGCGCGTCAGGTACGCGACGCCCGGCGTCGGCATCGGGCCGGCCAGCATCACGTCCACGCCAGCCGCCGAAAAACCGGCCTCGAGCGCGGCCTCGAGCATGTAGCCCGACACGCGCGTGTCCTTGCCGATCAGCACCGTCGGACGCGCACCCGCCGCGACGTCGGCCGCGCCGGCCAGCACCTTGCCGGCCGCATAGCCGAGACGCAACACGAAATCAGGCGTGATGGGCGCCTCGCCCACCGTGCCGCGAATGCCGTCCGTGCCGAAATATCGACGTCCCATGGCGAACCTTCCTCCTTCGTCTTTCTGACTTCTGACTTATCGTTGCCGCGCGGCTTCGCGCACGGCGTTCCAGACCTTCAGCGCATCGACCGTCGCCGCGACGTCGTGCACACGCACGATCGCCGCGCCGCGCCCGACTGCGCACAATGCTGCCGCGACGCTCGCCGCGACGCGTTCGATCGGCGGCTTGCCGCCGATCACCGCGCCGAGCATCGACTTGCGCGACATGCCCGCGAGAATCGGATATGCGCGCCCGTCGGGCCGCGCGGGCGCCGTGTCCGGCAACGCGGCCAGCAGCGCGTAGTTGTCGTCGACCACCGCCTTGCCGAATCCAAACCCGGGATCGACGCAGATCCGTTCCGCTGCGACGCCCGCGTCGCGCAGCGCCTGTGCGCGTGTGGCGAGAAAGTCGCGCACGTCGGTCACGACGTCGCCGTAGTCGGGCTCGCCGACCTGCATCGTCTGCGGCTCGCCGAGCATGTGCATCGCGCACAGTCCGCTGTTACCTTCACGAACCGCGTCGATCGCACCCGGCTGGCGGAACCCCCAGATGTCGTTGATCATATCCGCGCCGGCAGCGAGCGCCGCACGCATCACGGCAGGCTTGTAGGTGTCGATCGACAGCGGCACGTTCAACGGCCGCAGTGCTTCGACGAGCGGGATCACGCGCGCGAGTTCCTCGTCGAGCGGCACGGGCGGCGCACCGGGGCGCGTCGACTCGCCGCCGATGTCGATCAGGTCGACGCCTTCGGCGATCATCCGCTCGGCCTGGCGCAGCGCATCGTCGCGCGCGAGGAAGCGGCCGCCGTCGGAAAACGAATCGGGGGTGGCGTTGAGAATGCCCATCACGCGCGGGCGTTCGAACGTCAGCGAGAAACGGCCGCACTGGAGCGGCGCGGGAATGGAGGCTGAAACTGCGGATTCAGGCACGGGCGGGAGGTGTTGATGAATGCAAAACGGGCCGGTGTGAAGCCACACCAGCCCGTGAACGGTGCTACGGCGAAGGTCAGGCCGGCGAAGCAGGCGCCGGCGCGTTGCCGGGCTTCACTTCGGCGGCCGTGCCGCCACCCGAGGAATCGCCGCCAACGGCCGGCGAGCTCTTCGGCGAGCGCGGCGGACGCCCTTCCATGATGTCGTTGATCTGATCGGCGTCAATCGTCTCCCACTCCATCAGCGCGGCTGTCATTGCCTCGACCTTGTCGCGGTTCTCTTCGAGCAGGCGACGCGCAAGGCCGTACTGCTCGTCGAGCACGCGGCGGATTTCGCCGTCGACCTTCTGCTGCGTCGCTTCCGAGATCGTGCGGGTGAAGCCGCGGCCGAACGGGCCGCTGTCGTTCTCGTCGTCGACGTAGACCATCGGTCCGAGCGCGTCGGTCATGCCGAAACGCGCCACCATCGCACGCGCCGTCTGCGTCGCCTTGTTGAAGTCGTCCGACGCGCCGGTGCTGATCAGGTTCAGGAACAGCTCCTCGGCCACGCGGCCGCCGAACAGGATCGCCAGACGGTCGAGCAGGTAGTCCTTCGAGTACGTCTCATTGTCATGCTCGGGCAGCTGCCACGTGACACCCAGCGCGCGACCGCGCGGGATGATCGTGACCTTGTGCACCGGGTCGGCCTTCGGCAGCAGCTTCGCGATCACAGCGTGGCCCGACTCGTGGTAAGCCGTCGCACGCTTCGCTTCTTCGCGAATCACCGCCGACTTGCGCTCCGGACCCATGAAGATCTTGTCCTTCGCGTCCTCGAAATCCTGCATCTCGACGATGCGCTTGCCACGGCGGGCGGCGAACAGCGCCGCTTCGTTCACGAGGTTCGCGAGATCGGCGCCCGAGAAGCCCGGCGTGCCGCGTGCGATGACCGCCGCGTCGACGTCGTTCGCGATCGGTACCTTGCGCAGGTGCACGCGCATGATCTGCTCGCGGCCGCGAATGTCCGGCAGGCCGACATAGACCTGGCGGTCGAAACGGCCCGGACGCAGCAGCGCCTTGTCGAGCACATCGGAACGGTTGGTCGCGGCGATCACGATCACGCCCGAGTTCGCTTCGAAGCCGTCCATCTCGACCAGCATCTGGTTCAGCGTCTGCTCGCGCTCGTCGTTGCCGCCGCCCATGCCGGCGCCGCGATGACGGCCGACCGCGTCGATTTCGTCGATGAACACGATGCACGGTGCGTGCTTCTTCGCCTGCTCGAACATGTCGCGCACACGGGCCGCGCCGACGCCGACGAACATTTCGACGAAGTCGGAACCCGAGATGCTGAAGAACGGCACCTTCGCTTCACCGGCGATCGCGCGGGCGAGCAGCGTCTTGCCGGTACCCGGAGGGCCGACGAGCAGCACGCCGCGCGGAATGCGACCGCCCAGCTTCTGGAATTTCTGCGGGTCGCGCAGGAAGTCGACGAGCTCGGACACTTCTTCCTTCGCTTCGTCGCAGCCTGCGACGTCGGAGAAGTTCACCGCGTTGTTGTTCTCGTCGATCAGCCGCGCACGCGATTTCCCGAACGAAAATGCGCCGCCTTTGCCGCCTCCCTGCATCTGCCTCATCATGTAGAACCAGAACACGATGATCAGGATCGTCGGCCCGAGGTAGTACAACGCGGACATCAGCGCGTTCGGCTCGTCATCGGCCTTGCCGCTGACCTGCACGCCGTACTTCATCAGATCGCCGACCATCCAGATGTCGCCGGGCGACACGATCTGGTATTTCTGGCCATCAGCCGGAGTGACGGTGAGGTTGCGCCCCTGCACGATGACGTTCTTGACCTTGCCGTTCTTGGCGTCGTCCATGAACTGCGAATAGGACACACCTTCCTGGACGCGGGGCTTGTCGAACTGCTTGAACACCGTAAACAGCACCAGTGCGATCACCAGCCACACTGCTGCCTTCGAAAACATATTGTTGTTCAAAGCACCACTCCTTCACTCGTAGACGAGCGCCTACATTTTCCTTGCGGCGCTCCTCGGTCATTCTAATCCAGTCCGACCACCCCTGCCATAAGCATTGACAACCGTCGCGATAGCGCTTCGCTTGTCTGGCAAGGGCCGGAGCCCGTTTGCGGCACCGCGCCCCGCGTCACCGCGGATGCTTCAGTTGCCGGCCCAAAATGAACGTTTCGGACGATTTGTCGCGGGACGCCTTCGGCTTGCGCGGCGCGACGATCTTAAACTGCTGTTTGAACTTTTCGACGATCTGGCTGTAGCCGCTGCCGTGGAAACACTTCACGAGCAGCGCACCTTCCGGCTTCAGATGATTCTGCGCAAATTCGAGCGCCAGATCGCACAGATGCTCGATGCGCGCCGCGTCCGCCGAGGCCACGCCCGAGAGGTTGGGGGCCATGTCCGAAATAACAAGGTCCACCGAGCGGCCTTCGAGCACTTCCTCGAGCCGGTGAAGGACCTCGTCCTCACGGAAGTCGCCCTGGAGGAAGTGGACGTCGGCGATCGGTTCCATCGGCAGGATGTCGAGCGCGACGATCGTGCCGTCGATGCCGCCTTCGCGCTCCGCGTCACGCTTCTTGCCCTGCGCGAGCTTGTTGCGGGCATACTGGCTCCAGCTGCCCGGCGTCGCGCCGAGATCGACGATCACCTGGCCCGGACGGATCAGCTTGTCCTGCTCGTCGATTTCCTTCAGCTTGTACGCGGCACGCGCGCGATAGCCCTCCCGCTGCGCCATTTTGACGTACGGGTCGTTGATGTGGTCGTGCAGCCAGTGCTGGTTAAAGCGGTTTTTTGCCATTCGAGAGAGAGATTGCTGCTATTTGCTTCGTGAAGCCGTGCTTTTGGCGGATAATACGCGTCTTCTTCGCGCGGCTGCGGCCCCTTCCGGGCCCAAGCCGCGATTTTACGTGGTTTCGGCGCGCGGCTGATGCGGTAACTTCCCGCGATTCGCTTCTGATGCAGCGCGCCCCTATTTAGATTTCGACATTTCCATGCCCGCCCTTTCGCTTTCCCCCGCCGAGCGCTCCGCGCTGCGCTCCCAGGCCCATGCGCTCAAGCCCGTCGTGCTGATCGGCGCCGACGGGCTGACCGACGCCGTGCTGAAGGAAATCAAGGTGCACCTCGCCGCGCACCAGTTGATCAAGATCCGCGTGTTCGGTGACGAGCGCGACGAGCGCGTCGCCATTTACGACGAGATCTGCGACCGCCTGAACGCGGCGCCGATCCAGCACATCGGCAAGCTGCTGGTGATCTGGAAGCCCGAGGCTGCCGTGGCGGCCCCGGCCCGCGGCCGTCGTGCCGGCGCGCTGCCGAGCGCGGCCGAAGCCGTCGACGACAAGAAAGGCCGTGCGCCGCGCACCGTCAAGGTCGTCAAGGTGTCGCCGAACGCGAGCCCCGTGCGCCGTCCGAGGCCGGTAAAGGTCACGGTGCGCGGCAACGAGCGCGTGACGGCGGGCGGCACCGTGAAGCGTGCGAAAAAGCGTCAGGCCAGCACGAAGCGGCCGCACCAAGGCAAGTAATCCTGCCGCGCGGCACGGGGCACCCCGTGCCGCCCTGCCGGTGCGGCGCACACGCCGTTCAGGCGTCTCGCGCCGGCAAACGCCAGATCAGCATCAGCCCCAGCACGCTCTCGACGAGATAGAACAGGCTCGACACGCCGTGCAGCATCCCGAAGCGGCTCGCATACGGCGAGTTCGCGATATCGGTGCCCGCCTCCATCGCGGCCACCCGCAGCGCGTTCATGAACGGCTGCAGCGCAAAATACCCGACCAGCACGCACGCGACCATCGCCGCGACGATCCAGCGCACGCGCCGGTAATCGCCGCTGCCGCGCCGCACCTGCTGGTTCGACAGCGCGAGCAGCAACACGCCGCATACGACACCGAGGATCGCCTCGATGCGAAACAACTGGGCAGCGACCGAGCCGGCCGTCATCCGCTCCAGCGTCTTGAACAGCACGGGCGCGACCGCATACCCGATCGTCAGCAGGCTGCCGACCCACACGGCCGACAGCAGACGGAACACGCGATGCGGCATCACGTCGCCCCGCTTCAGATGTAGCTGACCGAGATGATTTCGTATTCGCGCACGCCGCTCGGCGCCTGCACGGCCGCGACGTCGCCTTCGGACTTGCCGATCAGCGCGCGCGCGATCGGCGAGCTGACCGAGATCAGGCCGTGATCGATGTCGGCTTCGTCGTCGCCGACGATCTGGTACTTGACGGTGTCGCCGGACTCGAGATCCTCGAGTTCGACCGTCGATGCGAAGACCACGCGGCCTTCAGCGTCGAGCACGGTGGGATCGATGACCTGCGCGGCCGAAAGCTTCGATTCGATTTCCGCGATGCGACCCTCGATGAAGCCCTGCTTTTCTTTCGCAGCGTCGTATTCGGCGTTTTCGGACAGATCGCCCTGTGCGCGGGCCTCCGCGATCGCGTTGATCACGGCCGGCCGCTCGACGGACTTGAGGCGCTGCAATTCATCGCGCAGTTGCTCTGCGCCACGCTTTGTCAACGGAATGGTGCTCATAAACGGCTCAATCGCTAAAAACGGCTATAAAAAAAATCACCGCGATTAAGCGCATTTCCGGCGAACCGGAAACACCGCTTAATCGCGGCACGTGTTGCTTCGACAGGTAACTGAACGCTTAGTTTAGGCGAGCATGAAGACCTTGTAAATCATAGACTTCCAGATCCTTCAGGTAGCGCAAGCCTTCGACGGCCGCGCGCGCGCCCGACATTGTCGTGTAGTACGTGACCTTGTGCGCCTGCGCGCTCATGCGGATCGAACGCGAATCGGCGATCGCCTGGCGCGTCTCGTCGACCGTCGTGAACACGAGTGCGATCTCGCCGTTCTTGATCATGTCGACGATGTGCGGACGGCCGTCCTTCACCTTGTTGACGACCTTCACCGGCACGCCGGCCGCTTCGATCGCGGCAGCCGTGCCCTTGGTCGCGACGATCGGGTAGCCGAGGTCGTGCAGCATGCGCGCGACTTCGACCGCCTTCGGCTTGTCGGCGTCCATCACGGTCAGCAGCACCGTGCCCGACTCCGGCAGGCGCGAGCCCGCCGCGAGCTGCGACTTGAACAGCGCCTCACCGAACGTCTGGCCGACACCCATCACTTCGCCGGTCGAACGCATTTCAGGCCCGAGGACCGGATCGACGGTCGGGAACTTGACGAACGGGAACACCGCTTCCTTCACGCTGAAGTACGGCGGCTCGACTTCCTTCGTCACGCCCTGCTGCGCGAGCTTCTGGCCGACCATCGCGCGCGCCGCGATCTTCGCGAGCGGCAGGCTGGTCGCCTTCGACACGTACGGCACCGTGCGCGATGCGCGCGGGTTCACTTCGAGCACGTAGATGATGTCCTGCTTCGAACCGTCCGCCTGCGGCACCTGCTGGATCGCGAACTGCACGTTCATCAGGCCGACCACGTTCAGCGCCTTCGCCATCGCGCCCGTCTGGCGCTTCAGTTCGGCAACGGTTTCCTTCGACAGCGAGTACGGCGGCAGCGAGCATGCCGAGTCGCCCGAGTGGACGCCCGCCTGCTCGATGTGTTCCATCACGCCGCCGATGAACACCGACTCGCCGTCGCAGATGCAGTCGACGTCGCATTCGATCGCGTCGTTCAGGAAGCGGTCGAGCAGCACCGGCGAATCGTTCGACACCTTCACGGCCTCGCGCATGTAACGCTCGAGGTCGCGCGGCTCATGGACGATTTCCATCGCGCGGCCGCCCAGCACGTACGACGGGCGCACGACGAGCGGGTAGCCGATTTCGGCCGCCAGTGCGAGCGCTTCGTCTTCGGCGCGTGCGGTGCGGTTCGGCGGCTGGCGCAGGCCGAGGTCCTGCAGCAGCTTCTGGAAGCGTTCGCGGTCTTCGGCCGCGTCGATCATGTCCGGCGACGTACCGACGATCGGCACGCCGTGTGCCTCGAGGTCGAGCGCGAGCTTCAGCGGCGTCTGGCCGCCGTACTGGACGATCACGCCGACCGGCTTTTCCTTGTCGACGATCTCGAGCACGTCTTCCAGCGTCAGCGGCTCGAAGTACAGGCGGTCGGACGTGTCATAGTCGGTCGACACCGTTTCCGGGTTGCAGTTGACCATGATCGTTTCGTAGCCGTCCTCGCGCATCGCGAGCGCCGCGTGCACGCAGCAGTAGTCGAACTCGATGCCCTGGCCGATCCGGTTCGGGCCGCCGCCCAGCACCATGATCTTCTTGTTGGTGGTCGGCTGCGCCTCGCACTCTTCCTCGTAGGTCGAGTACATGTAGGCCGTCTTGGTCGCGAACTCGGCCGCGCAGGTGTCGACGCGCTTGTAGACCGGGCGCACGTTCAGTTCGACGCGGCGGCGGCGGACGTCTTCCGGCGTCGCGCCGAGCAGCTTCGCGAGTCGACGGTCGGAGAAGCCGCTCTGCTTCAGGAAGCGCAGCTCGTCGAACGTCAGCGACGCGAGCGTGCGGCCCGCGAGCGCCTTTTCCTTCAGGATGATCTGCTCGATCTGCTCGAGGAACCACGGGTCGATCGCGGTTTCCGCGAAGATTTCCTCGGCGGTCATGCCGATGCGGAATGCATCGCCGACGTACCAGATGCGGTCCGGGCCCGGCTCGTGGATCTCGATCGCGATCTCGTCGCGGTCGGTCGACTTCTCGTCGAGACCGTCGACGCCGACTTCGAGGCCGCGCAGCGCCTTCTGGAACGATTCCTGGAACGTACGGCCGATCGCCATCACTTCGCCGACCGACTTCATCTGCGTGGTCAGGCGCGAATCGGCTTCGCGGAACTTCTCGAACGCGAAACGCGGGATCTTCGTGACGACGTAGTCGATCGTCGGCTCGAACGATGCCGGCGTCTGGCCGCCGGTGATTTCGTTCTTCAGCTCGTCGAGCGTGTAGCCGACCGCCAGCTTCGCCGCGACCTTCGCGATCGGGAAGCCGGTCGCCTTCGACGCGAGCGCCGACGAACGCGACACCCGCGGGTTCATCTCGATGACGACCATGCGGCCGTCCTTCGGGTTGATCGAGAACTGCACGTTCGAGCCGCCGGTGTCGACGCCGATCTCGCGCAGCACCGCGAGCGATGCGTTACGCAGGATCTGGTATTCCTTGTCGGTGAGCGTCTGCGCCGGCGCGACCGTGATCGAGTCGCCGGTGTGCACGCCCATCGGGTCGAGGTTTTCGATCGAGCACACGATGATGCAGTTGTCGGCGCGGTCGCGCACGACTTCCATCTCGTATTCCTTCCAGCCGAGCAGCGACTCTTCGATCAGCAACTCGCGCGTGGGCGACAGGTCGAGACCGCGCTTGCAGATCTCTTCAAACTCTTCGCGGTTGTACGCAATGCCGCCACCCGAGCCGCCGAGCGTGAACGACGGACGGATCACGACCGGATAGCCGCTGCCGCCGGTGCCGGCCATGATCTCGGCATGCACCTGGGTCGCTTCTTCCATCGAGTGCGCGATGCCCGACTTCGCGGAGCCGAGACCGATCTTGGTCATCGCTTCCTTGAATTTCTGGCGGTCTTCCGCCTTGTCGATCGCTTCCGGCGACGCGCCGATCAGCTCGACGCCGAACTTCTCGAGCACACCGTGGTGGTGCAGGTCGAGCGCGCAGTTCAGCGCGGTCTGGCCGCCCATCGTCGGCAGGATCGCGTCCGGGCGCTCCTTCTCGATGATGCGTGCGACGACTTCCCACGTGATCGGCTCGATGTAGGTGACGTCGGCCGTGTTCGGGTCGGTCATGATCGTCGCCGGGTTGCTGTTCACGAGGACGACCTTGTAGCCCTCTTCACGCAGCGCCTTGCAAGCCTGCGCGCCCGAATAGTCGAACTCGCAAGCCTGGCCGATGATGATCGGGCCGGCGCCGATGATGAGGATGCTTTTGATGTCTGTGCGTTTTGGCATGGCTTGTGAATTCAGTAAGTAATCTTTGTCGTGGCGTTGTCACGGATCGGCGGCTGCGCTCAGCTCATGGTGGCGAGCGCGAGCTTCACCGAGAAACCGATGAACAGGCCGCCCACGCTGCTCGCCGCGCCCGCCGCGAGCTTGCGGCGGCGGCGGAAATGCTCGGCGAGCCGCGCGCCCGCGAAGATCAGCGTGCTCAGGTACAGGAAGCTCGCGCATTGCGCGATCGCCCCGAGCACGACGAACGACAGCGCGGGATGCGGGAACGCCGGGTCGACGAACTGGATGAAGAACGAGATGAAGAACAGGATCGCCTTCGGATTCAGGAGGCTCACGATCAGCGCCTTGCGGAACGGCCGCTCGCCATCGACCGCACGCGGTGCATCGGCCGGCGCATCGGCGCGCGTGCGCAGCTTTCGCCACGCGCCGCGCAGCATCCCGGCACCGATGTACAGCAGGTACGCGGCGCCGCCGTACTTGACGACGGAGAACAGCAGCGGGTTCGCCTTCAGCAGCGACGCGACGCCCGCGGCGGACAGCACCATCAGCACCGTGTCGCCGAGGAACACGCCGCAGGCCGCGCGATATCCGGCCTTCACGCCGCGCTGCGCCGCGAGCGACAGCACGTACATCGAGTTCGGCCCCGGCAGCAGGATGATGAAGATCACGCCGAACACGTAGGTCCAGATATCCGTGATGCCGAGTGCGTGGCCGAACATGATGCGAATCTCCCGTTCTTCGGTTGCTTCAGTTGCGTCAGGCGTTGCGCTGCTTCGCCGCGTCCATCAGTGCGGTGAAGCGGTCGAACAGATACGCGATGTCGTGCGGGCCGGGCGACGCTTCCGGGTGGCCCTGGAAGCAGAATGCCGGCTTGTCGGTCAGCTCGAAGCCCTGCAGCGTGCCGTCGAACAGCGACACGTGCGTCACGCGCGCGTTGGCCGGCAGCGAATCCGCGTCGACCGCGAAACCGTGGTTCTGCGACGTGATCACCACGCGACCGTCGCCGAGATCCTTCACCGGGTGGTTCGCGCCGTGGTGGCCCGTCTTCATCTTCAGCGTCTTCGCGCCGACCGCGAGGCCCATGATCTGGTGGCCGAGGCAGATGCCGAAGGTCGGCACGCCGCGCTCGATGAATTCCTTGGCCGCCGCGATCGCGTAGTCGCACGGCTCCGGATCGCCGGGGCCGTTCGACAGGAAGATGCCGTCCGGATTCAGTGCCAGCGCGTCGGCCGCGCTCGCCTCGGCCGGCAGCACCGTCACGTGGCAGCCGCGCTCCGCGAGCATGCGCAGGATGTTGTACTTGACGCCGAAGTCGTACGCGACGACGCGGTACTTCGGCGCTTCCTGCATGCCGTAGCCGCTGCCGAGGCGCCATTCGGTCTGCCTCCACTCGAACGGCTTCGTGGTCGACACGACCTTCGCGAGATCCATGCCCGCGAGGCCCGGGAACGAGCGCGCGAGTTCGATCGCCTTCGCCTCGTCGTTCGAGCCGGCCAGGATGCAGCCGTTCTGCGCGCCCTTGTCGCGCAGGATGCGGGTCAGCTTGCGGGTATCGATGCCGGCGATCGCGACGACGCCTTCGTCGCGCAGGTAGTCGCCGAGCGTGCGGTCCATGCGGAAATTCGATGCGAGCGTCGGCAGATCACGGATGATCAGGCCGGCGGCATGGACTTTCGTGGCTTCGACGTCTTCGGCGTTGACGCCGACGTTGCCGATATGCGGGTAGGTGAGCGTGACGATCTGACGCGCGTAGCTCGGATCAGTCAGGATTTCCTGATAGCCGGTAATCGCGGTGTTGAACACGACTTCACCGATCGTGTGGCCTTCGGCCCCGATCGAATAACCACGAAAGACCGTGCCGTCGGCGAGTGCAAGCAAGGCGGGAGAAAAAGACGGCAACACGGGAGGCTCCTTGGGGAACACCCTGCTGCCGACCTGTTTACCCTGCCGCGCGAGCGCCGCGCTGCGTAGGCGCGCGGAGTCGCTAGCTGGACGCGACCTGCGGTGTCGGCACGCGAACCCGGCGCGTGGCGCACGAGGCTTCGCGGCATCGCCCGACAGGCGGCGTGCGGCGGATGAACGGGATGAGTGAGGTAGGCGCTAGGGTGCGAGGTTGATCAGCACAAACTTTCAAATTATAGCCCGAAAATGGCCTTATCTTCAATCGATATGGCCGTCCGATCACGCATGCGGCGCGCGCAATGCCATGGCATCACGCGCGCCGTTCGTTGCTGCGGCCCCGTTTCCGCAGCCGCCTTACCCGTCAGCGTACCGCCGGATCAACATGCTTGCCAGCGCTGCGCGCGGGCCATACGTACCAGACCGCGCTTGCGAGTTGCAGCACGAGCAGCATGCTCCAAGCCGTGACGTGCGCGGCAGCCGGGTAATGGCCGTCGACGGCCGGCCAGTGCGACAGCACCGCGCCGATACCGATCTGGAACGCAAAGATCAGCACGAAGATCACGAGCGTCAATGTCGTGTTCGCGCGGCCGATCAGTTGGGCCGGGAAGTGGCCGGCCAGCACGGCATAGGTGAGAATCCCGACGCCGCCGAACATTCCGTAGGCCGCCCACAGCACGGCCGGCGGCAGCGGCACGCGCGCGACGATCGCGATTTGCGTGGCGACGAACAGCACCATGCCGACGCCGCAAAACGCCTGGACGGACACGCCGCGGCGCTCGAGCACGCGCGCCGCCGCGCCGAAACCGACACAGCCGGCCATCATCGCGAAGCCGAGCACCGACACGAGCCGTGCGGCGTGCGGCGCATCGAACCCCGCGACGTCGCGCAGGTACGGACCGACCCACAGCGACTGCATCGCGTAGAACACGCCCTGCGTGACGATCGAGAACGACGAGATCTTCCAGAATGCACGGCTGCCGAGGATGTGCCACGTGCCCTGGAACTGGCTGACGAGTCCGCCCTGATGGCGCGGCCGCTCGGCATCCGGCGCGCCGAAGCCGATCGCGGCCGCGACGACGATCGTCAGCACCGCGAGGCCGCCGCAGATCACACGCCAGCTCGTCACGCCGAGCAGCCAGGTCAACGGCGAGCCGACCGCGACGCCGCCCAGGCCGCCGACAGCCATCACGAGACCGTTGACGAGCGGCAGCCGGCCGACCGGAAAATGCTGCGCGAGCGCCTTGAATGCCGCACCGAGACAGACCGATACGCCGACGCCGATCAGCAGCCGGCCGACCATCATCGTGCCAAGGTCGTGCGCGACGCCGAACACGGCGGCACCGGCGGCCGCGAACAGCAGCATCCCGGCCGTCACGCGGCGCGGGCCGAAATGGTCGAGCAGCACGCCGGCCGGAATCTGCGCGCCGGCAAAGCCGAGAAAATAGAGACTGGTGAGCAGCCCGAGATCGGCGGCCGAGAGCCCGAGCTCGTGCGTAACGAACGGCGCGAAGCCGAGATTGACGCCGCGGAACACATACGACACGAAATATCCGACCGCAAACAGCGCGAGCACCCTCACCTGCACCGACGACATCGCTCCTCCTCGTGATCCGATCCCGGCCGCGCGAAGCAACGCCGCCGCTGCCGCGCACAAACGAAAACGCCGTCACCTCGGTGACGGCGTTGCTTCGGGTTTCATCGGATGATAACGCAAGCGCGCGATCCGGCCGGACCGCCGCGCTGCAGTCGCGACCGCGTTACTTCTTCTTGCCCTTGTTTGCAGCGGCCTTCGGCGCGGCCTTGGCCGGCGCCGCCTTCGCGGAAGCAGCCTTCGTCGCGCGGGCCGCCGGCTTCGCGGCACCGTGCTTCGCGCCGCGCGACTTGCCGCCGACGGACAGGCTCGCGCGCTCGACACGCGCGCCGGCGGTCGACGTCGCGATCCGCTCCGGACCCGGCTCGGCAGGCACCGCGCGACCGACCGGGACGTGCAGCACGAGCGCCTGGCCCGGCATTGCGAGATCGCGATGCGTGCGGTTCCATGCCTTCAGCTGGCTGACCGACACGCCGTAGCGGCCGGCGATCGCCGCCATCGACTGCTTGCGGCGCACGCGGATCAGCATCTTGCGCGTGTCGGGTACGTCGGGCTCCATCGCGAGCGCACCATTTTCCGCAACGTCCGCGCTGATGTCCTCGTCGTCGTCATCGCCGCGCGGCACAACGATGGTCGAGCCCGGCTTCAGGCGCATGCCGGCGGGAATTTTGTTGACGGACATCAGCGTATCGGCGTCGACACCGATCTTCTCGGCGATCGCGGCCGGGCGCGCGCGCTCGCTGACCGTATAGGTGGTCCACGTCGACAACTGGCCGTTATAGGCCTTCAGGTTCTTCTCGAACGCTGCCGCATTGTCGAACGGCAGCAGGATCTGCGGCTCGGTCGCGCCGAGGATCACCGGCTTCGAGAACGACGGGTTCAGCGAACGGAACTCGTCGAGCGACAGGTTCGCGAGCTTCGCGGCCACCGCCACGTCGATGTCGCGCGACGTCGTGACCGTCACGAAATACGGGTGGTTGGGGATCTCCGGCAGAGTCAGGCCGAACTGCTGCGGATTCGCAATGATGTTCTTCACCGCCTGCAGCTTCGGCACGTAGTTGCGCGTCTCGTTCGGCATCCGCAGGCTCTGGTAGTCGGTCGGCAGGCCGGCCGCCTGGTTGCGCGCGATCGCACGCTGCACGTTGCCCTCGCCCCAGTTGTACGCGGCCAGCGCCAGATACCAGTCGCCGAACATGTCATGCAGGCGCGACAGGTAGTCGAGCGCGGCGCTCGTCGACGCGAGCACGTCGCGGCGCTCGTCCTGCCACATGTTGCGCTTCAGGTTGTACGTGCGGCCCGTGCCCGGCATGAACTGCCACATGCCTGCCGCCTTCGCGACCGACAGCGCCTGCGGGTTGAACGCGGATTCGATGAACGGCAGCAGCGCGAGCTCGGTCGGCATATGGCGCGCCTCGAGTTCCTCGACGATGTGATACAGGTACTTCTGCGAGCGCTCGGTCATGCGCTGCACGTAATCGGGACGCTGCGTGTACCAGGTCGTCTGCATGTCGACGAGGTCGCTCTGCAGGTCGGGCATCTGGAAGCCGCGACGGATGCGGCCCCAGAGATCGGAATCTGCACTGGTCAGATCGCCGACGGATTGCTTGTCGACGTCGACAGTTTCTTTGGCGGTGGCTGATTTACGGAGGTAGTTGGACGCCGCCTGCGAATCGGCGGCGTTGTTGGCGACAGGAGCCTGGCTCGCACAAGCGGCGAGTAGCAGGACCACCATCGCACTCAATATAAGTCGCATGAAAATCTCGGCTTCCGACGGCTGGAAATTGCTGGCGATACTACGGAAGTGCGTGCTTCACGTCAATAAAAACACCGAAAACTCAGCCAAATCCTACATTTGGAGCAATTTTTACAGACTCCGCTTGAGCTTTTGGAGTCCTCCGGAAATCGTCATCGGAACCGGTTTTTCCACTCCCGCATCAGCGTGAACGCCGCGAGGCGATCCGGCACCGTTTCGTGCAGCTCGGCCTCGAGCGTCGCATGGATGGCCGGGCTGTCCGACCGCATGAACGGGTTGACGGCGCGTTCGTGCGCGATCGTGGTGGGCAGCGTCGGCACGCCGCGCGCGCGCAGCGCCTGCGCGTCGTCGCGCCAGGCGGCGAGCGCCGCATTACCCGGTTCGCACGCGAGCGCGAAGCGGATGTTCGACAGCGTATATTCGTGCGCGCAATGCACACGGGTGTCGCCGGGCAGCGCCGCGAGCGCGTCGAGCGACGCGAGCATCTGCGCGGGCGTGCCTTCGAACAGGCGGCCGCAGCCGCACGAGAACAGCGTGTCGCCGCAGAAAACATGAGGGGTCGCGGCGCCCTGCCCGGCCGCCTGGAAATAGGCGATGTGACCGCGCGTATGCCCCGGCACGTCAAGCACGTCGAACGTGAGCGCCGGTGCGTCGAGCGTCACGCGATCGCCGCCCGCGAGCGGCCGCATGACCACGCCGATCGACTCGGCCGCCGGGCCGTAAACGACCAGCGGCACATCGTCCGGTTGGCCATCGCGCAGCGCGGCGACACCGCCGACATGGTCGGCATGATGGTGCGTGAGTAAAATAGCGGTCAACCGCCAGCCGCGTTCGGCAAGAACACGGCGTACGGGCGCGGCTTCACCCGGATCGACGGCGATCGCATCGCGGCCGTCCGAGACGAGCCAGATATAGTTGTCTTCGAATGCCGGAACCGGCACGTATTCCAGCTCGTTCATGGGCGCGCAATCATCGTTATGTCCGATCGTCAAATTATAGACTGGCCCGCCTGGACCGACTCGCCGCCCGGCCGCTACGTGCTGGACTGGGAGCAGGCGCAGCTCGACCGGATCGTTTCCGACGTCTTCGGGTTTCACGCGCTGCAGCTCGGCCTGCCGCAGCTCGATGCGCTGCGCGAAAACCGAATGCCGTATCGCGGCCTCGTGCTCGACCCGGCGAGCGGCGCGAGCGCGCCCTACCAGTATCCGTGGGCGCGCGAGGCGCACGCGCCCGAACATGCGCCGGCCGGTCGCAGCACGACGTGGAGCGACTTGCTCGACCTGCCGTTCGAGTCGCAGAGCGTCGACCTGATCGTGATGCCGCATACGCTCGAATTCACGTCGGACCCTCACCGCCTGCTGCGCGAAGCCGAGCGCGTGCTGATGCCGGAAGGCCAGCTCGTGATCACCGGCTTCAATTCGCTGAGCCTGTGGGGCATGCGGCAATCGTTCGGACGCATGGCGAACCGTCCATTCGTGCCGGCCGCGCGCGACCAGATCGCGTTCATCCGGCTCAAGGACTGGATCAAGCTGCTCGGCTTCGATCTCGAGCGCGGCCGCTTCGGCTGCTACCGGCCGCCGCTCGTCACCGACAAATGGCTTGCCCGCTACGGCTTCATGGAAGCCGCCGGCGACCGCTGGTGGCCGATCTTCGGCGCCGTCTACATGGTCACGGCCGTCAAGCGCGTGCGCGGCATGCGCCTCGTCGGCCCGATCAAGATGAAGAAGCCCGTGCTCGCGCCGGGCCTCACGCCGGCGGCCACCCCGACCACCCATCAAGAACACTCATGACCACCGACACCATCGACATCTATACCGACGGCGCCTGCAAGGGCAATCCCGGCCCCGGCGGCTGGGGCGCACTGTTGCGCTACGGCGACCGCGAAAAGGAGCTGTTCGGCGGCGAGCCCGACACGACCAACAACCGCATGGAACTGATGGGCGTGATCGCCGCGCTCGAGGCGCTGAAACGGCCGTGCCGCGTGATCGTCCATACCGACTCGCAATACGTGCAGAAAGGCATCAGCGAGTGGATCCACGGCTGGAAGAAAAAGGGCTGGGTCACCGCGGCGAAAACCCCGGTGAAGAACGCCGACCTGTGGAAGCGCCTCGACACGCTCGTCGCACAGCACGAGGTCGAGTGGCGCTGGGTGAAGGGCCACGCGGGCCACCCCGAAAACGAACGCGCGGACGCGCTCGCGAATCGCGGCGTCGAATCGCTCGTGGCCTGAACGCAGGCCACCCCACTGTCTTTCCCGATTTATCCGACATGCGCCAGATCATTCTCGATACCGAAACCACCGGCCTGAATCCCCGCACGGGCGACCGCCTGATCGAAATCGGCTGCGTCGAGCTGCTGAACCGGCGGCTCACCGGCAACAACCTGCACATCTACGTGAACCCCGAGCGCGACAGCGATCCGGGCGCACTGGCCGTGCACGGCCTCACGACCGAATTCCTGAGCGACAAGCCGAAGTTCGCGGAAGTCGTCGACCAGATCCGCGACTTCGTGAAGGACGCCGAGCTGATCATCCACAACGCGCCGTTCGACCTCGGGTTTCTCGACGCAGAATTCGCGCGGCTCGACCTGCCGCCGTTCACCGAGCATTGCGGCGGCGTGATCGACACGCTCGTGCAGGCCAAGCAGATGTTCCCCGGCAAGCGCAATTCGCTCGACGCGCTGTGCGACCGGTTCGGCATCAGCAACGCGCACCGTACGCTGCACGGCGCACTGCTCGACTCGGAACTGCTCGCCGAAGTCTATCTCGCGATGACACGCGGCCAGGACAGCCTCGTGATCGACATGCTCGACGACGCAGGCGCCGACGGCGGCGCGGCGAACGGCCAGCGCGTGTCGCTCGCGTCGCTCGACCTGCCGGTTCTCGCGGCGAGCGGCGACGAACTCGCCGCCCACCAGACCCAGCTCGACGAACTCGACAAGTCGGTCAAGGGCACCTGCGTGTGGCGCAAGTCCGCCGACGCGGACGCCGCCGAGGCCGCCTGACGCGGCATCTCCCGACCGGCGCCTGCAGCCGCGCTCACGCGCGCGGCTGCAGCGCGATGATCGCCATCCCGCCGAGCGCGAGCACCGCCCCCGCCACATCCCAGCGGGACAGCGCAATGCCGTCGACCACCCGCAGCCAGATCAGCGCCACCCCGATATACACGCCGCCGTACGCCGCATACGTGCGCCCCGCCGCGCTCGGATGCAGCGTCAGCAGCCACGCGAACAATGCAAGCGACAGCGCGGCCGGCACCAGCAGCCACACGGGCCGGCCGCCCTTCAGCACGAGCCACGGCAAGTAGCAGCCGACGATTTCGGCCAGTGCAGTGACGGCGAACAGCGCCGCAATCCTGATCAGTTCGGTCATCCGGTTCCTCGCAGATTCGGCCCCCAACCGGCGGGCCGCGCGACCCCGCCGCGCGCCGCCGATCATACCGGAGCCGGCTTCGCCGGAACCGCCGCCAGGCCGGGGATTCCGGGCAATTTGCACGATCGTCTGCCATCGTGCTATCATGTCGCCTGTTTCAACATTCAATCTCTGTCTACTCAATTTCGATAGGAGTCCGTCCGCGCGTTGCGGGCCGGTGCTTCGACCGGAATTGCATCCACAGGAAAGCCCGCCCGACAGGCCCGCTTTTCTCGTTTCGTTGCCCCTCCGGGGCGCTTGCCGGAACGTCGGACACGTCCGCGCCGGCATCTGCCGCTCGCATCACGCGGCCCATTCTTCATGAGCGCACCGTCGCGACGGCCCATCGGGCCCGCGTCGAAGCAGTCCCTTACGGCTCTTTACCGCCTCATGTGCAGTAAGCGCTTAAATGGCCTGCCCCGACGCGCAGCACGCGACATCGCGCTCGCCGGCAAACCGTGTCGGACGGCCCGCCCGTTCCGGCGCAGTCAAAGGAGTGCATGACCTTGACCGCAACACACGTCAGCCCGACCGCTGCTTCTTCCACCACGTCGTCCGGCGAGGCCCCGCTCGCCGCGGACGACATTACCGTCGTCGACCAGAGCCTGCTCAAGCGCGCCGTCAGCGCGATGGCCATCGGCAATGCGATGGAATGGTTCGACTTCGGCGTCTACAGCTATATCGCCGTCACGCTCGGCAAGGTGTTCTTCCCGTCCAGCAGCCCGTCCGCGCAGCTGCTCGCGACCTTCGGCACGTTCGCCGCCGCGTTCCTCGTGCGACCCCTCGGCGGCATGGTGTTCGGCCCGCTCGGCGACCGCATCGGCCGCCAGCGCGTGCTCGCCGCCACCATGATCATGATGGCCGTCGGCACCTTCGCGATCGGCCTGATCCCAAGCTATGCGTCGATCGGCATCATGGCGCCCGTGCTGCTGCTCGTCGCCCGCCTCGTGCAGGGCTTCTCGACCGGCGGCGAATACGGCGGCGCAGCCACCTTCATCGCCGAGTTCTCGACCGACAAGCGCCGCGGCTTCATGGGCAGCTTCCTCGAATTCGGCACGCTGATCGGCTACACGCTGGGCGCGGCGACCGTCGCGATACTGACGGCGACGCTGTCGCAAGAAGCGCTGCTGTCGTGGGGCTGGCGCGTGCCGTTCCTGATCGCGGGCCCGCTCGGCCTGATCGGCCTGTACATCCGGATGAAGCTCGAGGAAACGCCGGCGTTCAAGCGCCAGGCCGAAGAGCGCGAAGCGCAGGACAAGGCCGTGCCGAAGGCGCGCTTCCGCGAAACGCTGATGCGCAACTGGCGCGCGCTGCTGCTCTGCGTCGGCCTCGTGCTGATCTTCAACGTGACCGACTACATGGTGCTGTCGTACCTGCCGAGCTTCATGTCGTCGACGCTGCACTTCGACGAGTCGCACAGCCTCGTGCTGGTGCTGATCGTGATGGTGCTGATGATGCCGCTGACGCTCGCCGCCGGCCGCCTGTCGGACAAGATTGGCCGCAAGCCCGTGATGCTGGCCGGCTGCGTCGGCCTGCTGGTGCTGTCGATCCCGTCGATGATGCTGATCCACGCGGGCACCACCGCGTCGGTGTTCGGCGGCCTGCTGATTCTCGGCGTGCTGCTGTCGTGCTTTACCGGCGTGATGCCGTCGGCACTGCCGGCGCTGTTCCCGACCGAGATCCGCTACGGCGCGCTCGCGATCGGCTTCAACGTGTCGGTGTCGCTGTTCGGCGGCACGACGCCGCTCGTCACCGCGTGGCTCGTCGACGTGACCCACAACCTGATGATGCCCGCGTACTACATGATGGGCGCCGCCGTGATCGGCATCGTGTCGGTCGTCGCGCTTGCCGAAACCGCACGCCAGCCGCTCAAGGGCTCGCCGCCGGCCGTCGCGACGCGCCGCGAGGCGCACCAGCTGGTGCGCGAGATGCGCGAGAACGACGACGACGCGGAAATTTACGGCGTCGTGTCGACTGCACGCGCCTGAGCATCGCCCAAGAAAAAGCCCCGGCAAAAGCCGGGGCTTGATCGAACCCGATCCGCCCGACCGGCTTGCGCCGGCCGGGCTTTTTTTCATCTGTTGGATGGACGCGCGATCATGCGTGCGCTTCGCAGTGGCGGCAGAAGATCAGCGCCCGCGAACGCGACACCGCGGCCTGCGCACCGCGCGCCGCGACGATCAGGCCGACCTGGCCGAGATTGAAATCGCGCTCGACCATCAGCTGCGTCAACGCGGCAAGCGGCAACACGACGGACGGGTGGTACAGACTCGATTCGATCAGCGCTCTCATCATCGGCTCCATCAGGCAATGCATATTCGATGGAGTGGATTCTAGGGATCGGCCGCAACCGGATAAACAGCGCGAATGCGAAGTCACTTGTCAGCGGCGGATAACAATCGGCCGCGCCTTTGGCGGACAGGGCCGAGCGGCCGGCGGCGGACGGCCCGGGAACGCAAGACGGACCATGCGCGACGGGGTCTTGCGGACGCCGCACCAGGCGAAAACGAGTGACCACGCGGCCGATGGCGGCGGAGTCGATCCGTGCCGGCTGCCAGCTCGAGTCCCGACGACATCACACGCCGGTTGCGTCGCCTGCCACCCTCGCCCCCGTGCCGACGCGACAGCCGCCGGGCTTCAGTCGAGCGGCGTCTCGACAAACGCCGGCAGCGTTTCCGCCCGCGCCGAATGTGCGGCGAGCGCCGGATAACGGGCCGGATCGATCCGCGCGAGCGCCGGGTACTCGGTGCTCGTGAATTGCGTGAAGCGCCACACGACGGCGACGGTCACGTCGGACTGCAGCAGGCGCGCGCCGCCGAACCAGCCATTCGCGGCCGCGACGAGCGGCTCGAGCTTGTCATACGCGGCCTCGATCTGGCCCAGCACCCGCTCGAGCCACGGGGCATGCTGCTTCTCGGCCGGCCGCAACGCATGCTCGTACACCACCTGCACGGTCTTCTCCGCCGCCGCCAGCGCGAATCCGACCGGCACGAGCGTGCGCAGCCGCGCGTCGGCGGCGTCGGGCAGCAGACGCCGCTCGGGCGCAACGCGATGGTCGAAATAGTCGACGATCAGCGACGAATCGATCAGCGTCGCACCGTCGTCGGTCACGAGCGTCGGCGCCTTCACGACCGGGTTGAATGTCTGGAACTGGTCGAACTGACGGAACACCGAGATCGACTCGTGTTCGAACGGCAGGTCGAGCAGCTTCGCCGAAATGGCGGCACGGCGCACGAACGGGGAATCCAGCATGCCGATCAGCTTCATCGCGAACGCTCCACTTGAGGGGATGGGATCGATGACTGTAGCAGCGCCGTATGTCGCCGCCTAGGGCCAGTCACGTTTCCGACACCCGCTGCGCGGCCAGAGTGACCATAATGCAGATTCACGCCCCCTCCGACCAAGGTTCGCCATGTGGTACGCCGTCGTCGAGCAGCAGCGGGAATGGATGCGCGCCTGGCGCGCGGCGACGTGCCACGCGTTCGACGTGTGGCCAGCCGCGACGCTGGCGCACGCCGCGTCATCGTGCTACGACGACCTGTTCGAGCCGCTCCTCGGGCCCGCCGCCGGGCCGCCGCGCTTCGAGATTCGGCGCGCGGCGGTCGACGAGCGAATCGTCGCGCGCACGCCGTTCTGCCAGCTGCGACGCTTCGCGCGCGACGACACGCGGCGCACGGTGCTGCTGTGCGCGCCGCTCGCCGGACATGCGGCCGTGATGATGCGGGAAACCGTCGAGGCACTGCTCGCGGACGGCGACGTCTGCGTGACCGACTGGGTCAATGCGCGCGACGTCCCGCTCGCGGCGGGTCGCTTCGGGCTCGACGAATACGTGGCGACGCTCGACGGCTTCGTCGACGCGCTCGCCCGCGACGCGCGGCCGCTGCACGTCGTCGCCGTGTGCCAGGCCACCGTTCCCGCGCTCGGCGCACTCGCGCTGCGCGCCGCGCGCGGCCTCGCCCCGCCCGCGAGCGTCACGCTGATCGGCGGGCCGCTCGACGCGCGCGTCAAGCCGACCACACTCGGCACCACCGCCGCGTCCCGGTCGCTCGCGTGGTGTCGCCGCCATCTGATCGACATCGTGCCGCCGCGCTTCCCCGGCCGTGGCCGGCACGTGTTCCCGACCTATCTTCAGCAAGGCGAGATCGCGCTGCTGTATCCGCAACGCTTTCTGACGCTGATCGAGGACTACGCGCGCGCGGCGTCGCATTTCGACCTGACGGCGCTGGCGGACGCGCGGCGTGCGCTGCGCGAATACACGGCGCTGCTCGACATGCCGGCCGAATATTTCCTGGATACCGTCGATATCGTGTTTCAGCGAATGTGCCTCGCGAACGGCACGTGGGACGTCGGCGGACAGCGCGTCGAGCCGGCCGCGCTGCGCGGCGTCGCGCTGCTGACGGTCGAAGGCGGTTGCGACGCCGTCACGGGCACCGGCCAGACGCATGCGGCGCTCGCCATGTGCCGCGGCCTCAAGGCCGGCGAGCGCCAGCGCCTCGATGTCGACGACTGCGATCATTACGGGTTGTTCACGGGCGCGCGCTGGCGCAGCGAAGTCCATCCGGTGCTGCAGCGCGTGTTCGCGCAGGCCGAAGCCGGTCGCCCGGGATCGCGCCGGCGCCGTATCAGACGGACGTGACGTCGTCGTCCGGCGCGCGGGCCGCGTCGAGGAGCGCACGCACCTCGTCGTCCCCGGTCTGGTCGAAACGCACGTAGAACTGGCTGATCCCGAAGAACGACAGCGGCTGCAACACCGTCACGAACGCGTCGGCCAAATCGTCGAACGCACGCCCGGCACCGTCCGGTGCGACGGGTACGGCAGCCACGATGCGCGCGGGATGGCGCTCGCGCAGCGCCTGCAGCGCGACGCGCATCGACGCGCCGGTCGCGACGCCGTCGTCGACGACGATCGCGATACGGCCGTCGACCGGCAGCGGCGGCCGGGCGCCGCGATACAGCGCTTCGCGGCGCTGCAGTTCGGCCGTCTCGCGCGCGATCACGTCGGCCAGCTGCGCATCGGTCACGCCCATCGCGCGGATCGCCGAATGCTGCAGGTGGATCGCTCCGCCGGTCGCGATCGCGCCGATCGCGAATTCCGGATCGGACGGCATGCCGAGCTTGCGCACCACCAGCACGTCGAGCGGCGCGCGCAGCGCCTGCGCGACCGGGAATGCGACCGGCACGCCGCCACGCGGCAGCGCGAGCACGACGACGTCGCGACGCCCCGCATAATCCTGCAGCGCGTGCGCAAGCCGGCGACCCGCGTCGGCGCGATCGACAAAACATTCGGTCACGATCGGCTCCCTGCCGTTGCGCCGGATGCGAGACACCCGCACCGGCACCCTGTTCAACGAGCATGGTCCATCGGACGCGCCGATGCAAGCGGGGTCATACCGGCGCGCGCGGCATGCGGATCGTGGCGGGAAAAGGATGGATGGCGTTCGCCCGGGCGGACTCGCCGTCAGGCGCTCAGAGCCCGCCGGCCTGCCGGTACAGCCGCCAGAACGACTGCGCGTACGACTGCGCGAGTTCCGGTGCGCGCTGGAACACGTTCACCGTTTCCGCGTGCGCGGGCGCGCCGTCGGACAGCGTCGTCAGCGCGACGCTGTCGTCGACGATCACGAAGCGCGGCGCGGGATCGCCATGCCGCGAATCGATCGCGACGTCGATGCCGGCCGATTTCAGATAGCCCGCGCCGCTGTATTTGCCCGCACGCGACGAACGCACCAGCACGACGCGCACTTCGATGCCGCGCGAACGCGCGTCACGCAGCGCCGCCGCGACCGCGGGCGGCACGTACGCGTAGCCGGCCAGCAGCACGCGGCGCTGCGCCTGACCGATCAGGTCGACGGTCGCGTCGGCCGCCGCATTGTCATACGAAAAGTACGTGCCGACCGATGCGGCATCGGACGGAATCGGGCTGGCGTGTGCGGTCGCCGCGCAGCAAAGCACGGCGAGGAGGAAGGCGGCGGGTCTCATGGCGGGCGCCATTGTAGCGACGCCAATTCGCGTGGCAAGCGCCTGCTGCGACGGTGCTGCGCCGGCGCAACACCCGATGCGCAACGCCCGCCTGGCGGGCCGGTTCCGGAATCGATCTTGCCGGGATTTCCGAGCGTTTCCGGGCCGCTCGCACGCCGCCCGTCAGCCGGCCGCGACGCGTGCGAGCCAGCTCGCGATACCGTCGACGGAACGAAAATCCGCGACGCTGCGTGCCGGCAGCGCCGGATACGCGCCGCCCGCCATCTCGGTCAGCGCGCGGCCCGGGCCGAGCTCGAGAAACGCGGTCGCGCCGGCCTCGACGCACGCGGCCAGGCAGGCCGCCCACTCGACCGGCTCCGCGATCTGGCGCGCGAGCTTGTCCAGCCCCGCATCAACATCGAGCACGGACGCGCCATCGATCCCCGAAAACAGCCGCGTGCCAGGCAACCGCCGGCGCACGTTCACGGCAGCCAGCGACGCGCGAAACGCGGGCACCGCCGACGCGAGCCGGCGCGTGTGCGACGCGATCCGTACACACACGGGCGCGACGCGCAGCGCACCGTCGCGTGCCGCGTCGTCGGCCACCGCGGCGACGTCGGCCTGCCGTCCGGCCACCACGAATGCGTCGCCCGGATTGGCGATCGCAATCGCCGCATCGCGGCCGTCGCACAGTTGCGCGAGCTGCGCGCGCGTCAGCCCGCGCACGAACGCCATCCGTTCGTCGCCGCCGCTCGCGGCGTCCATTGCGCGCGCGCGCGCGTCGGCCAGATCCAGCGCATCGTGCGGATCGATCATCCCCGCGACGCTCCATGAAGCGACTTCGCCGACGCTATACCCGGCGACACAGCGCCGGCGCGGCCACACCGCTTCGAGCAACGCGGCCGCCGCGAGCGCCTGCACCGTGCAAAGGATCTGCGCGGCGCGGTTCTCGCGCAGCGCGTCCGGTTCAGCGTGCCGCACCCAGTCGCGCGGATCGTCGCCAAGGAGCCGGCCGGCATGCTCGAACAGCGCATCAGCCTGTGGCGCGGCACCGGTCAACTCGAACATGTCCGCCCGCTGCGCGCCTTGCCCCGAACACAGGATCGCCAGCGTCATCGCCCCTCCTCGGCCGCTTCGAGTGCGTCGACGAACACGCTCATCGCCAGCAGGTCGGCCGCGCCGCCCGGGCTCAGCCGGCGAGCGACGAACGCATGGTGCGCGGCGGCCGCGCGCAATCGCCAGTCGCGAGCGCGTATGCCGCCGCGGGCGACGAATGCGCGCGCCGTGGCCCGCGCGAAATCGAGGCCGGCCTGCCCGCCCCGGTGCAGCAGGTTCGTATCGTCGAGCGCGGCGATCAGCGCGAAGCATGCGTCGACGCGCGCGGCTTCCGGATCGTCCGGCACGCGGCACTGCGCGCGGCGCAGTGCCGGCAATCCGACGCCGTACACGGTCGCGAACCCGTCGGCCGCCTCGCGACGCGCGCCGCCGACGCCGTAGCGGCGGCTCGCGCGCTCGCCGTGGCTGTCGGGCAGCCGCGGGCCACCGAGGATCTCGGCGCCCCACCGCCGCGCGACGAACGCGCCGAGCGTCATCGTGCGTGCCGCCGTGCCGGGCACCGCGCGGCGGCCGGCGGCCGCGCACAGCAGCCCGAGCCCGAAGATCGCGCCGCGATGCGTGTTGACGCCGCCGGTCGCGGCGAGCATCGCGTGTTCCGCGCGCAGTCCGATCTTGCGCAGCACGGCCATGCCCGCGTCGCGCGCGCCGGCGTCGGCGAGCTCTGCGAAGTACGGCCGAAGCACGGCCGCGCTGCGCGCGAACGTCGCGGCGTCCATGTCCGCATGGCTGCCGGTGTCGACGTGACTGACGAGGCCCGGTTTCGGATATGTCTCGATTTCGAGCACGAGGCTGCGCTCGGCGAGTTCGGCGATGCGCTCGGCGTCGGACGGCGCCGCCGCGCGGCAAGCGGCCCATGCACTCATCGCGTGCCCCCCGTGAATGCGTCTGCAGACATCAATTCGACCGCCACCGCCGTCTTGACCGCGACTTCCGGCAGCCGCGCATGCAATTCGCGCCAGTTCACGCCCGCGCCGTCGTCGCGCAGCAGTTCGCCGTCGACGCGCATCGGCGCGCGCGCGTCGAGTGCCGCCAGGCCGTCGAGCAGCGCGGCGAGCGATGCGGTGGCCGGCAGCGGGAACACGATGTCGAGATCGGAGGACGCGCTCAGATAGCACTCGCCCGTCAGCGCCTGCCACGCGAGACTGCCGAACACGCGACCCTGCACGCCGCAGCGCTTGCCGAGCGCCTCCAGCTCGCGCAGCGTCGCGTGCCAGGCGTCGGGCGCGGCGACCAGCACGTCGGCCAGCGTGGGCAGCGGGCCGACCGACTCGACCGCGTCGGCGGCGACGTTCAGGGCGATGCGCCGCTTGCCCGCGGAAGGCGGCAGCGGCACGCCGAGCGGCACGCGCCGCGCATCGGCCTCGTCGGGCGACGCGCGGCGCACGATCAGCGGCCAGCCGCGCGCGGCCCACGCCTGCACGAGCGGATCGGCCGCCAGCGCGGGATCGCGCGAGCATGCGGCGCCCCACCCGGCCGCCGTCAGCGTGACGAGCGTGTGGCGGCGCAGCGGCGTGTCAGCGTGCGGCACGCGCGAGTGCCTCGACGCGCCGCGCGACGTCGGCCGCGACCGGCCGGCCGCGCGCTGCACGACCATCGGTGCGATCGGCCGGCTTGCCGAGCCATTCGCCGACCTGCGCGTCGAGCGCGCGGGCCGGATCGAGCACGGCGTCGACGGCGCCCATCTTCACGAGATTGTCGAGTCCTGGCGCGAACACCGGCGTCGAGCGCGCCATCTCCTTCAGCACGTCGATCGGCAGCTTCGTCACGCGCGACATCGACGGCAGGTCCATCACCTCGGGCTCGGCACCCGGCACCGCGAGCAGCGTGCGCGTCGCGAGCGCGGTCGCGATGAACGCGCCCGCGGCCGTATGGCCGTACAGCAGCCCGATCGTCCGGTGCCCGACGAGCTCCGCATGCATCAGGCATTTCGCGAGATGCGACAGCCCTTCGTTCAGGCCGAGCAGTTCGTCGCGCTTGCTCATCCGCTGGCTGTCGCTGTCGACGAGCACGAGAAGCGGCGTGCCGCTGCCGCGCTCGATCGTGTCGAGCACGTGCGACGCGAGCGTGAGGGCTTCGTCGATGCCGAATGGCAGGCGGTCGGCGACGCCGATCACGTCGACGCGCGTGCCGGTCAGGTCAGCGTGGCCCGACAGCAGGCCGCCGTTTCGCTCGATCGAATGGCCCTTGGGAAACAGCGAGTTCAGAACTTCATCGAGCGTCATGCTGTGGCTCCTGTAGCTGGTCGGCGAGCTTTGCGAATTCGTCGTCGGACATGCCGGGAATCGCTTCCGGCTCGCTCGCGCCGAGCGCGCGCCACACGTCGAGCGCATCCTTGCACGTGCCGAACCGCGCGACGCGCGCTTCGAGCCGCGCCTGCTCCACGCGCAGCATCGCCGCGTCGAATGTCGGCGCACGGCCGATCAGGTCGAGCGCGGCCGCGCGAAACGCATCGGGCGTATCGGCCACGTAGCGATCCGCACCGCCGATCAGTCGACGGTGCTTGCCGCCCATCGTGCGCCAGATCAGCGCGCGGTCCTTCGCGTCGAACTCCTCGACGCCGCGGTTGGTCTCGATCACCTCGGGCCCCGACACGCTGATGCGGCCCTGCTCGGACACCGCGAGCGCCGAGCAGCACGCAGCGAGCAGCCCGCCGCCGCCGTAGCAGCCCGCGCGCCCGCCGATCAGCCCGATCACCGGCACGCCGGTCGCGCGCGCCTCGACGAGCGCACGCATGATCTCGGCGATCGCGAGTTCGCCCGCATTCGCTTCCTGCAGCCGCACGCCGCCGGTGTCGAACAGGATCAGCACCGGCGTGCCGCGTTCGCGCGCCGCACGCAGCAACCCCGTGAGCTTCGCGCCGTGCACCTCGCCGAACGCGCCGCCCATGAAGCGGCCTTCCTGCGCGGCGACGAACACCGCCTTGCCGTCGAGCCGGCCGTGGCCGACCACCATGCCGTCATCGAACTGCTGCGGCAGGTCGAACAGCGGCAGGTGCGGGCTCGTCACGCGCTCGGCCGGCCCGAGAAACTCCGTGAAGCTGCCCGCGTCGAGCAGCCCGTCGACGCGCTGGCGCGCCGACGCCTCGTACCAGCTCGCGGCATTCGCGACGAACGCCGGGACGTCGTGGATCGTGTCGGTCATCATGCCTCCCCCTCGATCGCGCGCACGGCCTGCGCGAGCCGCAGCGACACCATGTCGGGCCGCGCGCCGCCGTCGTTGATCGACAGCTTCAGGCCGCCCGGCGCGCGCCGTTCGACGAAGTCCGACACGACGGCCTGCCACACCGCGCCGAAACCGACCGCCGCGGTGCGGATGTCGATCTCGCATTCGTTGCCCGGCAGCACGCGCTCGACGAGCACCTCGAGATTGCCGGACGCAACCACGCCGACGAGCGCCGTGGCCAGTTCGCCCCGCGCACGCCCGCGCGCGGTGAAGCGATAGTTCAACTGTTCCATGCCCTCTTCCTCACCAGTTGCGGAACCGGGCCGGCGGCGCATACAGACCGCCCGACCAGTGCACGAGATCCTTGATCGAGCGCGCGGCGAGCCAGCGGCGGTCGGCGTCGAGCGGATCGATGCCGAGATCCTCCGGGCGGCGGATCACGCCGCGCTCGCGCAGCCGCTCGACCATCCTGCGGTCGCGGCCGCGACCGACTTCCGTATAGCCGGCCACGCCGCGGATCGCGTGCTCGCGTTCGTCCTTGTCGCGGCACATCAGCAGGTTCGCGATCCCTTCCTCGGTGACGATGTGCGTGACGTCGTCGCCGTAGACCATGATCGGCGCGAGGTCGAGCTGCAGCTTGTCGGCGAGCTTCAGCGCATCGAGCTTCTCGACGAACATCGGCACGTTCTTGTCGCCGAAGGTCTCGCCGATCTGCACGACCAGCTTGCGGCCGCGCCTGAGCGCCGCCGGCGTGTCCGGGTCGGCTTCCGCGCCGGCCTTCAGCCACGGCTCGCTCGGGTGACGCCGGCCGCGCGCGTCGCTGCCCATGTTCGGCGCGCCGCCGAAACCGGCGATGCGCTCGGCGGTGACCGTCGACGAATGGCCGGACAGGTCGATCTGCAGCGTCGAGCCGATGAACATGTCGCACGCGTAAAGGCCGGCGGTCTGACAGAACGCGCGGTTCGAGCGAAGCGACCCGTCGGGGCCCGTGAACCACACGTCGGAGCGCGCGCGGATGTAGTCGTCCATCCCGACTTCGGAGCCGAAGCAGTGGATCTGCTCGACCCAGCCCGATTCGATCGCGGGAATCAGCGTCGGGTGCGGATTGAGCGCCCAGTGCGTGCAGACCTTGCCCTTCAGCCCGAGCTTCGCGCCGTAGGTCGGCAGCAGCAGCTCGATCGCGGCCGTGTTGAAGCCGATCCCGTGATTCAGGCGCTTGATCCCGTACGGTTCGTAGATGCCCTTGATCGCGAGCATCGCGGTCAGGATCTGGGTCTCGGTGATCGCGGCCGGGTCGCGCGTGAACAACGGCTCGACGTAGAACGGTCGGCCGGCCTCGACGACGAAATGCACGCGGTCGCCCGGGATGTCGACGCGCGGCACCTTGTCGACGATGCGGTCGACCTGCGCGATCACGATGCCGTCCTTGAACGCGGTGGCCTCGACGACGGTCGGCGTGTCTTCCGTGTTCGGGCCGGTATACAGATTGCCGTCGGCATCCGCGCTGACCGCCGCGATCAGCGCAACCTGCGGCGTGAGATCGATGAAGTAGCGCGCGAACAGTTCGAGATACGTGTGCACCGCGCCGAGCGCGATCTTGCCGCCGAACAGCAGCTTCGCGATCCGCTGCGACTGCGGGCCCGAATACGCGAAGTCGAGGCGCTTCGCGATCCCGCGCTCGAACACGTCGAGATGCTCCGGCAGCACGACACCCGACTGCACCATGTGCAGGTCATGGATCTTCGCGCTGTCGACGTCGGCGAGCGCCGTCGCGAGCAGGTCGGCCTGCTTCTGGTTGTCGCCTTCGAGGCACACGCGATCGCCGGGCCGCAGCACCGCTTCGAGCAACGCGACGGTGTCGCGCGCATCGACCCGCTTGCCGCGCGCGAAGGCCGCGCCGGCCGCGAGGCGTGCATCGCGCGCCTGCCGCGCGTGATTCCATCCCGTCATGAACAGTTCTCCCGCTTCGATGGTTCAGCGGCATTCTAAGCCTGGCGCCGCCGCCGATTGATGATGTTGACGAATCCGACTCAGAGGACACCGCGATGGATGCGGGCCGCCGCGGAACTGCGCGCGCCGGCCGCATGCGACGCGCCATGCGCGGTCACGCGCCGACCAGCGCGCGCGTCGTGAAGAACAGCACCGACGGCCCGAGCAGGCAGCCGACGCCGGTATGGAACGTCGCGACCAGCGCGCCATACGGCACGAGCCGGCGATCGGTCGCGGCGAGGCCCGCGCTCACGCCGCTCACCGTGCCGGCGAGGCCGCCGAAGATCATCGCGGAGCGCGGCGTCTTCAGACCCATGAAGCCGGCCGCGACCGGCGTGCCGATCATCACGATGATCGCCTTCACGAGGCCCGTCGCGATGCTGAGCGCGATCACGTCGGAACTCGCGCCGATCGCGGCGCCGGTGACGGGCCCGACGATATAGGTGACGGCGCCCGCGCCGATGGTCGTCATGCTGACCGCATCGGTGTAGCCGAACGCGCGCGCGATGCACGCGCCGACGATGAACGGCAGCACCGTGCCGAGCAGCAGCGACACGACGCCGACGAGGCCGGCCTTGCGCGCCTCGGTCGGCTGCACTTCGAACGCGGTCGCGACGATCGCGAAATCGCGCAGCATCGCGCCGCCCATCAGGCCGATGCCCGCGAACAGCGGCACGTCGGCGATTCCCTTCTCGCCCCCGGTGAACGCACCGCCGACATACGCGAGCGCAAGACCGATCACGATCGCGATCGCGGAACCGTGCACGCGGCCGAAGGTAAGCTTGCGCGACGCGATCGACGACAGCCACATGATCAGGCCGACCAGCGCGAAGGACGCGACGAGCCCGTTGTGGGCGACGGTTTTTTCGAGCATCTGCAGCATGGCGGCCTCCGTCACTGTTGTTCGAATTGCGGCACGCCCGCGAAGGCCGTGTCGTCGCGCCCCGTGCGCACGAGTACCGCGATGCAGCACGCGCAGATCGCGACCGCGCCGATGGCGGCGAGCAGCGCGACCGGCCCGCCCTTCAGCGCGGCGACCACGTTCTGGTTCGCGGCCATCGCGACGACGACGGGGATGTACATCGCGCCCCAGAAACCGACGCCCGCCTCGGTTTCCTTCGGCAGCCAGCCGCGCCGGTGCAGCCACAGGCGCAGGCAGATCAGCAGCAGCATCGCGATACCGACGCCGCCGACGTTGGTCTTCACGCCGATCGCGGCGCCCAGCAGGTCGCCGAGGAACAGTCCGGCCAGATGGCAGAACGCCAGCAGCGCGGTTCCGTAGATGATCATGAGTCGTCTCCAGTCTCTTCGTGACGGGCGCCTGACGCGTGCGGAAGCCAGGCCCGCACGCCGATCCCGGGCGCGGACGGTCTGTCTCCCGCGGCGGTGCGCCGCGGCCCGGCGGCTCGTCGTGCGAGCGCGTTCTCGGGCGGTCGATGGGATGATGCGGTTTCGGGCCGGACGCCGGATGGCTTAGACTGACCGATGCAGCCGACGGCACGACACGGGCAACGCGTCCGGTGCGCCCCGTTTGCATGGGCCGCACCGGGGCGTGATCCGATACTAGCGCCGCATGATCCGGCCATTTATGAAATTGTCGAAACCGATTCAGTGGATTTAGCAATGCGTCCATTACCGCCCGAGCTGCTGCGCAGCTTCGTCGCCGTCGCCCAGTCCGGCAGTTTCACCGCCGCGTCCGAGCGCGTGAGCCTGTCGCAGTCGACCGTCAGCCAGCACATCCGCCGCCTCGAGGAGCTGCTCGACCGGCCGCTGTTCGAACGCGACACGCGCAACGTGCATCTGTCGCAGCACGGCGACGCGCTGTTCCGCTACGCGGTGCGCATCCTCGAACTGATGGACGAGGCCGTCACGTCGGTGTGCGGGCCGCCGCTGTCGGGCAAGGTGCGGCTCGCGATGTCGGAGGATTTCGCGTCCGCGCACCTGACGGCCGCGCTCGCGAGCTTCGTGCAGCGCAATCCGGAAGTCGAGCTTGCGATCTCGACGGGGTTGTCGGGCGACCTGTTCGACGCGCTCGACGAAGGCCGCCACGATCTGGTGTTCGCGAAGCGTGTCGCGGGCAGCCGGCGCGGCCGCGTGATCCGCAGCGAACCGCTGTACTGGTGCACCGGCCCCGATTCGCGGATCACCGGCCACGAGGCCGTGCTGCCGCTCGCGATGCATCCGGAGCCGAGCGTATCGCGCCGCCGCGTGCTCGAGTCGCTCGAGGCGGTCGGCCGCCCGTACCGGATCACCGTCGTGAGCAGCAGCATCGCGGTGCTGCGCGCGGCCGCGAGCGCGGGGCTCGGCGTCAGCGCGTTTGCGGGCTACGTGATTCCGGCCGGGCTCGCGCGGCTCGACGCGGGGCTCCCCGAACTCGGCGAACTCGAATACGTGATCGACCGGCCGGCGGCCGCATCGCGCTCGACGCTCGCGCTCGAGGCGACGCTGATCGCGGCGGCGGCCGAGCTGTAGCGATCGTCTTCGCCGTGACGCCGACGCCGCCCCGCCGCGGCGTGAGCGCGCAACTGACAATCTTGCCCGGAACGCGTCAGCGTCCGCGCAGCACTCGCTCGCGACAATGGGACCCATCGGAACGCACGGCAATGTGCCGCGCATCCGCTATCCCGTCCCCTTGATCGGAGCACACCATGAACGTCTTGCGATTCGCCGTCGCGACCGCCGCAGCCGCACTGCTGTCCCCCGCCTTTGCGCAAACCGATGCCGCTGCCCCCGCGCAGGGCCTGACGCGCGCGGAAGTCGTCGCGCAGCTGAAGCAGGCGTACCTCGACGGCGAACTGCCGACCAACGACGGCAACTATCCGCCGAATGCCGCGACGCGCGCACGCAATCGCGAACTGGTGCAGGCCGCGCAGCCCGCGTGGCTCGCGCAGACGCCGCGGGCACCGCAAACGGCCGTCCAGCAATAGCCGCTCACGGCACGACCGGAACGCCGCGCGGCAACGCGCTCAGGGCAGGAAGCTGCGGCGCCGCGCGTCGATCAGCTCGACGAGCAGCCGATCGCGCTCGGCCGCCAGTTCCTGCATCGAACGTTCGCCCTGGATCGCGCGCAGTTCGTCGTTCAGCTTGCGATCGACGGCCGGATCGAACGACGGCGTGCCGAGGTCGTCCCACCACGTGGTGATCGGCCCCGCCAGGTGTTGGAGGAAGTGCGCGATCCCGCCCGCGCCGCCGCCGAGGTGATAGGTCAGGCACTGCCCCATCAGCCCCCACCGCAAGCCCGGCCCCCATGCGACCGCCTTGTCCGCGTCGGCGACGCTCACCACGCCTTCGCCGACGAGGTGATACACCTCGCGAAACAGCGCGGCCGCGAGCCGGTTCGCGACGTGGCCGGTCATTTCCTTGTTGAGCACGATCGTCTGCTTGCCGAGCGCGTCGTAGAAATCCTTCACGCGCGCGATCACGTTCCGGTCGGTCGCGTCGCCGCCGACCAGCTCGACGAGCGGAATCAGGTGCGGCGGGTTGAACGGATGCGCGATCAGGCAGCGTTCCGGGTGCTTGTCGCAGGCGGTCTGGATCTCGGACATCTTCAGGCCCGACGAACTCGACGCAATCGGCACGCGCGCGGGCAGCACGTCGTCCATCTGCCGGTACAGCGCGCGCTTCAGGTCGAGCCGCTCGGGGCCGTTTTCCTGCACGAAATCGACGTCGTCGAGCGCGCGCACGAGATCCGCATCGAACGACAGCCGCGCGGAAAGTTCGGCGGCCCGGTCACCGAGGAATGCGGCGAGCGCGTCGCGCAGACGCGCGTCGGCCTGCGGTGCGGGATCGGTCGCGACGACGTCGAAGCCCTTCGACAGATAGAAAGCCGCCCAGCTCGCGCCGATCACGCCGGCCCCGACGATCGCGATGCGTTGAATGTCCATGTCCGTCCCGTCTCCGTGGTCTGTGGATAGCGCGACGATTGTCGCATCGATTCACGTCACGACGCGTTGATGCCGGTTGCACTTCCTCTCTTGAAAACCGCCGCGGCGGCCTCTAATTACCGGTTGCCAGGCGGTGCCCGTCACACGCACTGCCCCCGTTTCGACTCGGCGGAAAGCCGCGCATCGCACTCGCACTCGCCATCGGCGTCGCGTCGGCGCGTTTTTCGCGTTTCCTGTTCCGGAGGACCTTCATGAGCGGTATCCATCACGGCCACGACCTGTTCGATGAATTCGCCCGCGTGCAGCGGCAGATGGCGAGCCTGTTCGGCGAGCTTCCGACCGGCATCCGCGCGGTGCGGCCGAGCGCGTTTCCCGCGCTGAACGTCGGTGCGACCGACGACGCGATCGAGATCGTCGCGTTCGCCCCCGGCATGGCCGCGGCCGATTTCGACGTCTCGATCGACAGGGATCTGATGACGATCAGCGGCGAGCGCAAGCCCGTGCCGCAAGACGCCGGCGACGACGTGCGCACCTATGCGCAGGAGCGCTTTCACGGTGCGTTCCGCCGGGTGGTCGAGCTGCCGCAGAACGCGGACGCGGACAACGTCAGCGCCCGCTACGAAAACGGCTGCCTGCTGATTCGCGTCGGCCGGCGCGAGGCATCGAAGCCACGTGCGATCAACGTTCAGTAACCTTCAGGAGAACGACATGAATATGAGCCAGATCCTGACGGAACGCCAGGCCGGCGCCGTCCACGCGCCCGCCGCCGAGGCCGCACGCCGGCCCGCGATCACGCCGGCCGTCGACATCGTCGAAGACCAACGGCGCGTCACGCTGCGCGCCGACCTGCCGGGCGTGCCGCGCGAGAATCTCGACGTGAAGGTGCACGACAACACGCTGACGATCGAAGCCGACACGCGCATCGACACGCCAGCCGACCTGCGCGTGCGGCATGCCGAAGTCCGCGCGCCGCGCTTCGCGCGCACGTTCGTGCTGAGCCCCGATCTCGACACGTCGCGAATCGATGCGAGCCTGCGCGACGGCGTGCTCACGTTGACGATTCCGCGTCGCGAGGAGACACGCCCGCGCCGCATCGACGTGACGGCCGGCAACGCGTAAGCGCTGGCGCGTGCCGATCGCGCGACTCGCATGACAAAGCCCCGCCGGGCATGACACCCGGCGGGGCTTTGTTTCATCGTGCGGCGCGGTGCACGCCCGCCGTCACGCTCAATCGAAATCGAACAGGTCGAACACCGATTTCTTGCGACGCTGGCCGTCGTGGCGATAGCGGTCGTCGTGCGAGCGGCCGTCGCGCCCCCAGCCGTCGTCGCGCCCGCGCGGCGCCTGCGCATCGTGCCGCACCGGCGGCTCGTCGCGGCGCGGCGGCGCATCGCCGGTTTCGCGTGCGATCAGCTTGTCGAGCTCGCCGCGATCGAGCCACACGCCGCGGCACGTCGGACAGTAATCGATCTCGATCGACTGGCGCTCGGCCATCAGCAGGTCGGGCGTCTTGCAGACCGGACATTTCATCGCGCTTCTCCCTTCGTTGAGCATTCCGAACCAAGGGCGGGCCCTCGCCCGCCCGCTTTCTCAGTGACCTTCGACCCGCGCCGCGCGCTTCGCCTTCGCACGCCGCGCCAGCATGTTCATGCCTTCGACGAACGCCGAGAACGCCATCGCCGCGTAGATATAGCCCTTCGGCACGTGCGAACCGAAGCCTTCCGCGATCAGCGTCATGCCGATCACGACGAGGAACGACAGCGCGAGCATCACGATCGTCGGGTTGCGGTCGATGAAACGTGCGAGCGGCTGCGCGGCGAACAACATCACGCTCACCGCGACGATCACCGCGACGAACATGATCGGGACATGCTCGGTCATGCCGATCGCGGTCACGATGCTGTCGATCGAGAACACGATGTCGAGCATCACGATCTGGCCGATCGCGGCCCATACCGTCAGGCCGGCCGCGCCGCCGGACGCACCCGCGCCGTCGCCGTCGTGCGACACGTGGTGATGGATCTCGGTGGTCGCCTTCCATACGAGGAACAGGCCGCCCGACAGCAGGATCATGTCGCGCCACGAGAACGCGTGATCGAACAGCGTGAATACGGGCTCGGTGAGACTCGCGATCCACGCGACGCTGCCGAGCAACGCGAGGCGCATCACGAGCGCGAGCGCGATGCCCAGGCGCTGCGTGCGGGCGCGCTGCGCTTCGGGCAGCTTGTTGCTGAGGATCGAGATGAAGATCAGGTTGTCGATGCCGAGCACGACTTCCATCACGACGAGCGTCAGGAGCGCGGCCCAGACGGCGGGGTCGGCGGCAAGCGTCAGCAGGTAGTCCATGAAAAGGGCCGATTCGAATGTGGAAAGCCCGATGATAGGCCACCCCACGACTTCGAAAAAATCAGAGAGAATCTGATCTTTGGTTCGGTTTTTCCGAAATATCGATCCGATGCTGAATTTTCGCCATCTGTACTATTTCTGGGTCGTCGTGAAGGAAGGCGGTTTCGCGCGCGCCGCGGAGCGGCTCGACATGGCCGTGCAGACGATCAGCGCGCAGGTCCGCGAACTGGAAAAGGCGCTCGGCCACCAGTTGCTGCGCCCGGTCGGGCGCAGCGTCGCGATGACCGATGCGGGCCAGGCCGCGTATGCGCGCGCCGAGGTCATCTTCGAGATGGGCCGGCTGATTCCCGACGAGGTGCGCGCGGCGGCCAGCCAGCCGACCGTGCGGCTCGCGGTCGGCCTGGCCGACGGGATCTCGAAGCTCGCCGCGCATGCGATCCTCGCGCCGGTGCTCGACACGCCCACGCTGCGGCTGCTGTGCCACGAGGGCGAGCACGACGCGCTGCTCGCGGAACTGGCGCTGCATCACCTCGACCTCGTGCTGGCCGGCCAGGGCGCGCCGTCGGGGTCGAATCTACGCGTGACGAGCGAGCGGCTCGTCGCGTCGCCGGTCGACTGGTACGGGCCCGCGGCGCTCGTCACGACGGCCGCGCGGCAGCGCTTTCCGCAGTGCCTCGCCGAGTTGCCGGTGCTGCTGCCGACCGCCCACTCGGCGCTGCGCGCACGCCTCGACCTGTGGCTGGAACGGGAACGGATCGTGCCGCGCGTGGCCGGGGAATTCGAGGACAGCGCGCTGATGGCCGTGTTCGCGGCGCGGGGCCTCGGCGTATTTCCGCTCAGCGAACTCGGCGCGAACGATGCATCGCTGCTGCGTGGGCTGCGCCGACTCGGCCGGGCGGGCGACGTGACCGAGGAAATCCATGCGATCCGCTCGCGGCGCGGCGAACACCACCCGCTGGCATCGCGACTGCTCGCCGCCGCGCGGCCTGCGCCGGCCGCCTGAAGCGAGCGCGACATCAAACGAAACTATAATGACGCCCCGGCCATACGAGATTGCCACGCGCATCGCACCGGCCCCGCCGCTGCGCCCGCAGCCCCGCGCGGCATCTCGCCGAGCCTTTTGAAAGACGCCATGCACAACCGATTTCGCCTGTTTTCCGTTTCGTGCGCGCTCGCGGCCGCGACCGTGCTGGCGGCGTGCTCGTCGCCGCCCAAGCCGATTTACCAGCAGGAGCAGTTCGACGCGACGAGCAGCCCGTATGCGCACACGTTCCGCTCGAAATCCGACGCGGCCTGCGAGGCCGCGCGGCGCGCGCTGCTGAGCCAGGGCTACGTGGTGTCGTCGTCGCGCAACGATGCGGTCGACGGCAGCAAGAATTTCCAGCCGAGCAACGACATGCACGTCGTGATCGAGTTTCACGTCGTGTGCGCGGACGCGAATGCCGACGGCTCGTCGAGCATCGCGTACGTGAACGCGGTGCAGGACCGCTACACGCTGAAGAAGTCGAATACGTCGGCGAGCGTCGGGCTCAGCGTGTTCGGCTCGCTGTCGCTGCCGATCGGGTCGAGCGACGACGCGCTCGTGAAGACCGCCAGCGAGACGATTCCCGCCGGCGTGTTCTACGAGCGCTTCTTCAATCTCGTCGAGCATTTCCTGAAGATTGATCCGGCCCGCCGCGACCGCGCGACCGTGAAGGCGGCCGAGAAGGAACCCGTCACGCCGCTGCCCGAACCCGCGCCGACGCCGCAGGGCGAGCCGATGAAGATGACGACGCCGGTCGTGCCGACGCCGCCCGCCGCGCCGGTGCCGCTGTCGGGGCCGGGCGTCGCGCCGGCTTCGGGCGCGTCGGCCGTGCCTGCTGCGCCTGCCGCGGCATCGGCCGTGGTCGCGCCGGGGGCGATGCGGGGTGGCGTGCCGGCATCGGTCGCGGCACCTGCGTCGGCGTCGGCCGCAGTCCCGCCTTCCTCCTCGGCATCGGCTGCGGCACCTGCGTCGGCGGCCGTGCCTGCTTCGACGTCGGCTTCGGCACCCGCCTCCGTGCGGACGCCCGCGTCTGCTTCGGCATCGCCCGCATCGGCACCTGCCGCTGTCATGCGGGCTGCATCAACGTCGGCATCGGCCGTGCCCGCATCGGCAGCCTCCGCACCTGCCTCCGCGAACGCTGCTCCGGCATCGGCGGACAAGACGCCCGCGCCCGCTGCCGCCGATCCCGTTGCGTCGTCCGCACCGACCGGTGCCAGCGCACCGTCCGCGAACTGACCGCGAGACCATCTCTCCGCGTCGTGCGCCCGTCGCGCGCGGCGCGCCATGTGCGCCCCTCCCCGTCGTCCCACTTGATCGTCGTACACCCGAAGGCCGGTTGCGCATGCGCGCCGTGACGCGACCGGCGATCGAGCGCAGCCCGTCGCGACGAACCACACGAATCCCGATTCCGCCGACGCCCGCGACCATTCCCGCCGCGCGATCACTCCGTCGTTACGTCTTCGCCCCCGCAGCGCCGCCCGGCCGCGCCGCGGCACGCGCACTGGCGCGCTACCGCAACGTCGCGTTCAGCGCCTGCAACTGCTCGACCGTCGCCGTCACGCCGCCGCACACGATCACCGCGATTTCCGACGCAGAAGCAAGCGCCGGCACCGACTGTTCGAGCGCGGCCAGCGCGGCGCCGCACGCCGGCTCGACGACGATCCGGTGCTCGTCCACGAACCGCAGCGACGCAGCCACCGCCTGCGCATCCGACACGACGACCGGATGGATCGCATGCCGCTTCGCCCATTCGACCGCCGCGTCGCACGGCCGCTTCGCGCCGAGCGAGGTTGCGATGCTCGTGATCGCCGGCAATTCGACCGGACGACCTTGCGCGACCGAGCGCGCATAGCTGTCCGCGCCTTCCGTCCCGACCGCGACGACCGGCACGTCGTGCCAGCCGTTGCGTGCGAGCCCCTCGAGGACGCCGCACAGTAGCCCGCCGCCGCCGACCGCGAGCACGACCGCGTCGGGTTTCGGGCCGGCCGCCGCCATCTCGTCGATCATCGTCGCGTGCCCCCGCCACAGCACGGGGTCGTCGAACGGATGCACGAACGCGTCCTGCGCGTCGACGGCCGACAGCGCGTACGCGTTCGCCTCGGCCCAGCTCGCGCCGTGTACGACCACCTCCGCGCCCTCCGCGCGGATCAGCGCCCGCGCGCGAGCCGATGCGGTTTCCGGCACGGCGACGAGCACCGGCACGCCGAGCTCGCGACCGCAATACGCGACCGCGATGCCCGCATTGCCGCCCGACGACGACACGAACCGGCGCGCGCCGGCCGCATGCCGCGCTTCGCACACCGCGCCGATGCCGCGCAATTTGAACGAACCGGACGGCTGCAGCGCGTCGAGCTTCAATCGAATGTTCTTGCCGAGACGGCGCGACGCGATTTGCGAGCGGACATAGGGGGTCGGGATATGAAGCGGCATGGTGCGGGACACGGTCGGGACAAAGGGAACGCACGCGGCCCGTGAACAGGCCCGGCAACGTCGATCATCGTACGGCACGCCCGCCATGCTTTTCCAATACCATCGGATGGTGCTTGCCATGCTTGGCAGGCATATCCGCCAAATCAAGTCCGACAACCGGAGTCGACACCGCATGCGCCAGATCGAACTGCGTCACCTGCGTTACTTCGTGGCCGTCGCGCAAGCCGGCAGCGTGATGGCCGGCGCCCGCGCGGCCGGCATCGTCCAGCCCGCGCTGTCGCGGCAGATCCGCGAGCTCGAGGATGCGATCGGCACGCCGCTGCTGATCCGCCGCACGACGGGCGTCACGCTGACGGCGGCCGGCGCAAGTTTCCTGCAGGATGCGACGGGCCTGCTCGCGACGTTGCAGGACAGCCGCGAACGCGCATTGCGTAGCGCATCCGGCCAGCGCGGCGAGCTGCGCCTCGGCGCGCTGCCGAACTGCCTGCCGCTGCCGGTCGTCGCGAACGTGCTGAAGGCGTTTCGCGACGCGTGTCCGGACGTGAAGTTGTCGATCGCGCCGATGCTGTCCGCCGAACAGGCGGCAGCGCTGATGCGCGGCCAGCTCGACGGCGGCATCATGGCGTGGCGCCGAGACGAAGCGCCGCATCTGTCGGGCGTGCGGCTGCTGAGCGACCGCTTCGTGCTCGCGATGCCCGCGCCGCCCGGCGGCCGCTTCCGCGCGCCGCGCACGCTTGCCGACGTCGCGCACGAGCCGTTCGTCTGGTTCGACGCGCGGCGCTCCGCCGCGCATCACCGCTTCCTGATGGCGCAGTGCGAACGGGCCGGCTTCACGCCGCGCATCGCGCAGGTGGGCAGCGACATCCCGACGCTGATCGGTCTCGTGGCGGCCGGCATGGGCTGCGCGTTCGTGCCGGAAAGCGCGTCGCCGACATGCCCGCGCACGGTTCGGCTCGTCGCGCTCGACGAACTCGCGAGCCGCTTCGATATCGAGTTCGTATTCGACGGTGCGGCGGTGCCGACGTCTCCCGTCGTCGCGCGGTTTCTCGAAGCGGTGCGCGACGCGGCCGGCCAAGCGGAATGATCGATCGACGGCACGCGCGAGCCGCGCGCCGACGGTGGATTCAGTCGGCTTCGTCGTCATCGCGCACTAAACATTGGCTCGGACAAACGAAAAATCTTTCAGATCGATGACGGACGACGCCGTCACGTCGGAATTTTTAAATTGGCACCAAAAGAGGCCCTTTAACGTCATTTCGAAATGTTATGCCCCGAAATATACTGCGCCCGCATCCAACCCTCGTGCCAAAGAGAGGATGCTTTTCGCCCCGGTCACGGTCCCCCTGTGACCGGGGCTTTTTTCGTCGGCGAGCCGCGCCGGTGAATCGCTGAAACCCGCTCCCCTCGGGCCGCACGCGTATGCCGCCTCGACTCCGTATTGTTGACATCGAATCAAGATAATTTCGCCCGAGCGCCGCTTTTTCCGCAAAAGTAATGCGGGCACACTTCACCCTGTCCGCAACGGCCCGGTGCCGTTGCCCAATGCTTGCAGGAGCCCATCGCGTGAACAGCACGACCTCTTCCCATTCCCGCCCGGGCGGCAGCGCCGCGCTGCCGCTGCTGGCGCTTGCCGCCGGCGCATTCGGCATCGGCACGACCGAGTTCTCGCCGATGGGCCTCTTGCCCGTGATCGCCGACGGCGTACACGTGTCGATTCCGCAGGCCGGCATGCTGATCAGCGCGTATGCGATCGGCGTGATGGTCGGCGCGCCGCTGATGACGCTGCTGCTCGCGCGATGGTCGCGTCGCTCGGCGCTGATCGCGCTGATGTCGATCTTCACGATCGGCAACCTGTTGTCGGCCGTCGCGCCGGACTACACGACGCTGCTGCTCGCACGGCTCGTCACGAGCCTCAACCACGGCGCGTTCTTCGGGCTCGGCTCGGTAGTCGCGGCGAGCCTCGTGCCGCGTGAAAAGCAGGCCAGCGCGGTCGCGACGATGTTCATGGGCCTCACGATCGCGAACGTCGGCGGCGTGCCGGCCGCGACCTGGCTCGGCCAGATGATCGGCTGGCGCATGTCGTTCGCGGCGACCGCCGCGCTCGGCCTGATCGCCATCGCCGGCCTGTTCGCCGCGCTGCCGAAGGGCGAAGCCGGCAAGATGCCGAACCTGCGTGCCGAACTGTCGGTGCTCACGCGCCCCGTCGTGCTCGGCGCGCTCGGGACCACGGTGCTCGGCGCCGGCGCAATGTTCACGCTGTACACGTATGTCGCCCCGACGCTCGAACACCTGACCGGCGCGACACCCGGCTTCGTCACCGCGATGCTCGTGCTGATCGGCGTCGGCTTCTCGATCGGCAACATCGCCGGCGGCCGCCTCGCCGACCGCTCACTCGACGGCACGCTCATCGGCTTCCTTGTGCTGCTGATCGTGACGATGGCCGCGTTCCCGCTGCTCGCCCGCACGCATGTCGGTGCGGCGGTCACGCTGCTGGTCTGGGGTGTCGCGACGTTCGCGGTGGTCCCGCCGCTGCAGATGCGCGTGATGCGTGCCGCACACGACGCGCCGGGCCTCGCCTCGGCCGTCAACATCGGCGCGTTCAATCTCGGCAACGCGGTCGGCGCGGCAGCCGGCGGCGCGGCGATCTCGGCCGGCTTCGGCTACGCGGCGGTGCCGCTCGTCGGCGGGCTGATCGCCGCGGCCGGGCTGGCGCTGGTTGCGCTGCAGATGATCCAGCGCCGCCGCGCGCCGGTCGCCGCGAGTTCGTAAGCACGCGGCGATCCGTACGGCTGCCGGCCGGCACGGCGGGCGACGCAACGCGACGCGTCAGTCAGTTCAGTGGTGAACCTCGCCGCGTTCGAGCGGCAGGATCAGGCGCTCGGGGATGCTGCGTCGCGACGCACGCGCGCCGACGTAGTACAGCCCGGCCGGCACGACGAGGCCGAGAATCCATGAGATGTCGGTGCCGCCGAGCGCGTCGACGAGTGCCCCCGTGTAGATGTGGGTCGACATGAACGGCAGTTGCACCAGGATGCCGACCACGTAGATCGTGATCGCCATCACGTTCCAGCGGCCGTAGCGGCCGTCCGGATCGGACAGCGCCGGCACGTCGTAGCGCGAGCGCGTGAAGCAGTAGTAGTCGACCAGGTTGATCGCGCTCCAGGGCGTGAAGAACGCGAGCAGGAACAGGATGAACGCCGTGAATTCCTTCAGGAACGAATGGCGGCCGGCGAGCGCGATCAGCGTCGACACGCAGATCATCCCGAAGATGTACACGAGACGGCTGCGTGACGACACCGCGCCCTTGCCGCGGAAACCGCTGACGATCGTCGCCATCGACATGAAGCTGCCGTACGCGTTGAGTGCCGTCACCGTCACCTTGCCGAACGCGATGGTGAAATACAGCAACGCAGCCACGGCGCCCGTCGAGCCGAGCCCGACGATATACGACACCTCATGGTGCGCGAACTGGCTGCCGGCCAGCGCGGCCGCGAACACGCCGAACACCATCGCCGCCTGCGCGCCGATCACCGAGCCGAGGCCCACCGCGAGGAACGTGGCGACCGACGACGTCGAGCGCGGCAGGTAGCGCGAATAATCGGCGACGTACGGGCCGAACGCGATCTGCCACGACGCGGACAGCGACATCGACAGCAGGAAGCTCGCGAGCGAGAAGTGCCGGTTCGCGAGCAGCGCGCCGACGTCGTGGTTCGCGAACAGCTGCGCGAACATGTAGACGAATGCGACGATGCCGACCACGCTCGCGATCCGGCCGACGAAGTGGATCGCGCGATAGCCGAACACCGTCAGCACGACGATCACGGCCGCGAACAGCAGGATGCCGGCCGCGTCGTCGACGTGCAGCAGTTGCGCGACGGCCTGCCCGGCGAGCACCGAGCCGCTGGCGGAAAAACCGATGTACATCAGGCACACGAGCACGATCGGAATCATCGCGCCGTAGACGCCGAACTGCACGCGACTCGAGATCATCTGCGGCAAGCCGAGTTGCGGCCCCTGCGCGCCGTGCAACGCCATCACCGCGCCGCCGACGAGCTGGCCGAGCAGCAGCGCGACCAGCGACCAGAACACGTCGCCGCCGAGCACGACCGCCAGCGCCCCCGTGACGATGGCCGTGATCTGCATGTTCGCCGACAGCCACAGCGTGAACTGGCTCAACAGGCCGCCGTGGCGTTCGGCGTCGGGAATGAAATCGATCGAGCGTACCTCGATCAGACCACCGGCTTTTCCACTGGGATTCGTTGACACGGGAAAATCTCCAAGATACTGAGGATCGCAAACGGTTTGGACGAGACGGGGAACGTGCCGAGCCGCCCTTTCGACTCGTCGGGTGCGGCGCGCCGTGAATCGCCGGGACACGCGCCACGCACGGTGCGCACGCTGGCGCGCAGCCGGCACGCCCCGTGGCCGACAGTGCCAGCGGATGATCTTGTATATACAACCCGGCAGATATCGGTGATTACCCGGTGTCCGGCAGCTTTCCGGATCGTCCGGGAAAACGGAGCGCATCCGGCGATCGCAGGTGTCGGTCGACCGTATGAAAAATGCCGGGAAAACGAAAACTCAGGCGCCGGCGGGCGACGCCTGATCGGGTGCGGCGACCATGTCGCCGGCGGGAAGGAGCGTCAGCATGCGCCGCGCCGCCTCGATGTCGCGCGCGTGCAGCCATTCGTCGTAGTCGTCGCGGCGCAGGATCACGACGCCCCGCTTCTCGTCGCCGGGCCGATGCATGCGCGCGAACAGCGGATGATCGTCGGCATTGACCGTGAGCATCGTCATGCCGATTCGCTCGCGGCCATCGACCGTTTCGTAACGCCGCCAGAGGCCGGCGACGCAGTACGGTTGCCAGCCGTCGACGCCGATCCGGTGCCACACATTGCGGCCCGTTTCGTAGCACGGCTCGAAGATCCAGCGCACCGGAATCAGGCAGCGCTGGCCGTTGCGCCAGGCGTTGCCGTAGAGTCGCGACGAACCGACCGTTTCCGCGCGCGCGTTCACCGTATCGAGCTTCTTTCGCTTGCGGCCGTTCTCGTCGAGACGCTCGGGCTGCATGAACTTCGGCCAGAAGCCGAACACCGCGCCGACGACCGCGAGGCCGTCGCCGTCGGCGCGCGCGATGGGTGCCGCGTAATCCGGATATACGTCGGGTTCCCACGGCTCGCGGCGAAACAGGTCGCCGATGCCGATCCTCAGCTCGCTGATACCCGGGTCTTCATCAGGGGCGCGGTAGTGCGTGCACACGGTTGGGCAGACGATGGACGCGATGTCTTCATCGTAGGTCAGCGTGCGCGTCATATGCCGCTTTTGCGTGGTGTGACGAAACAGTCTTACAACCGTTCGGCCCGCTTGATGGCGTCGTCGCCCGTTCCGGTTCAGGCCAACCGATCTGATCCGATCACATGCACGCCCGGACGCGCATCGAGCGCGGCGTCGAGCAGCGCGCGGGCAATGCGCGGCGCCGGATTCACGCGCCACTTCCGCGGCAGCAGCGGCCCGGCGACGCTCAACGCAAGCACCAGCATCCTCTCGCCGAACCGGAATTCGTCGCGGCTGCCGCCGATCAGGCCCGGCCGCACGCAGGTGAGCGACGCGAACCCGATGCCCGCGAGTGCGCGCTCGACCTCGCCCTTCACGCGGTTGTAGAAGATGCGCGAGTCCGGATCGGCGCCGAGCGCCGAATTCAGCACGTAGGTCGGCGTGCCGGCCTGGTGCGCGAGACGCGCGACCGCGAGCGGGTAGTCGTGATCGACGCGGCGGAATGCGGCCTGCGAGCCCGCGACGCGCATCGTGGTGCCGAGCGTGCAGATCACCGCGTCGGCCTGCCACCAGTCGGCCGCCTCGGGCAGGTGATCGAAGTCGACCTCCAGCGCGCGCATCTTCGGATGCGGCGTCAACGGCCGGCGCGCGAGCACGACGACCTGGTCCACCCGCGCATCGGCCAGCGCGGCTTCAAGGACGTGACGCCCGACGAGTCCGGTCGCGCCGACGAGCAACAGTTCATGGCAAGTCATTCCGTGTGAGGCCGGTGAATCGGCGTGGAATCGACACGATGAACGGTCCGCGCGGGAGGGTCAACCGCAACCCGCGTCCTGCCCGTCACCCGCGCACGCAAAAAAGCCCCGCCGTGGCGGGGCTTCGAGCGGCCGCGCATGCCGACGCATGCTCACACATGCAACGCATGCCCCAGCGCGCGCAACGCGGCCTCCTGCATCGCTTCGCCGAGCGTCGGATGCGCGTGGATCGTGCCGCCGATGTCCTCGAGCCGCGCGCCCATCTCGAGCGACTGCGAAAACGCCGCGGCCAGTTCCGACACGCCGCGCCCGACCGCCTGCCAGCCGACGATCAGATGCGTGTCGCGCCGCGCGACGACGCGCACGAAGCCGTCGGTCGCCTGCAGCGTCATCGCGCGGCCGTTCGCCGCGAACGGGAACGACGCGCCGATGCAGTCGACGCCGGCCGCCTTCGCGTCGTCGGGCGACCAGCCGGACGTGACGACCTCGGGATCGGTGAAGCACACGGCCGGGATCGATGCCGGCGTGAACTTGCGGCGGCGTCCGGCGATCAGCTCGGCCACCACCTCGCCCTGCGCCATCGCGCGATGCGCGAGCATCGGCTCGCCGGCGACGTCGCCGATCGCCCATACGTTGCGCATCGACGTCCTGCATTCGTCATCGATGCGCAGCGCGCGGCCATTGCGATCGAGCGGCAGCGATTCGAGCCCGAAGCCGTCGACGCGCGGCCGGCGGCCGACCGCGACCAGCACGCGATCGGCCGGCAGCGTCCTCTCCGCGCCGTCGGGTGCCTGCACGCGCACCGCGCCGTCGCTCGCGAGGCCCAGCACCTTGTGGCCCAGCCAGAGCCCGACGCCGAGCCGCGCGAGCGAATCGGCGACCGGCTTCGCGAGTTCCGCGTCGTATGCGGGCAGCACGCGCTCGGCCACCTCGACGATGCCGACGTCGACGCCGAGCTTGCGATAAACGAATCCGAGTTCCAACCCGATGTACCCGGCACCGACGACGACCAGCCGCTTCGGCAACGACGCGGGCGACAGCGCCTCGGTCGACGAGACGACGTGGCCGCCGAACGGCATCGACGGCAGCGCGACCGGTTCCGAGCCCGTGGCGAGCAACAGATGCTCGCAGGCGATCCGCGTCGTGTGGTCGCCGGCCACGACGTCGACCGTCTTGCCGTCGACCACGCGCGCGTCGCCGTGCAGCACGCGCACGCCGTGCTTCTTCAGCAGCGCGCCGACGCCGCGCGTGAGCCGCTCGACGATGCCGTCCTTCCACGCGACGCTTTTCGCGATGTCGATCTCCGGCGTGCGCACGCGAATCCCGAGCATCCCGTCGCCGGCCTGCCCGCACGCCTGCTCGAACGCGTCGGCGACGTGGATCAGCGCCTTCGACGGAATGCAGCCGATGTTCAGGCACGTGCCGCCGAGCCGTTCGCGCTCGACGAGCACCGTCGGAATGCCGAGCTGCCCCGCGCGAATCGCGGCGACGTAACCGCCCGGCCCGCCGCCGATCACGAGCAACGTGGTGTGTTCGTTCTTCATCGTTCTCACTCCACGAACAGCAGCGCCGGACGCTCGAGCACGCCGCGCACGGCCTGGATGAATTCGGCCGCGTCCGCGCCGTCGACGACGCGATGGTCGAACGACGACGACAGGTTCATCATCTTGCGCGCGACGATCGCGCCGTCGCGGATCATCGGTCGCTCGACGATCCGGTTCACGCCGACGATGCCGACCTCGGGATGGTTGATCACCGGCGTCGACACGATGCCGCCGAGCGCGCCGAGGCTCGAGATCGTGATCGTCGAGCCGGTCAGCTCGTCGCGCTGCGCGCGGTTCGCGCGCACCGCGTCGGCGAGCCGCGCGATTTCCGCCGAGATCGACCACACGTCGCGCGCTTCCGCATGACGCAGCACCGGCACCGTGAGGCCGCTGTCCGTCTGCGTCGCGACGCCCATGTGCACCGCGCCGTAGCGCGTGACGACACCGGCTTCGTCGTCGTAGCGCGCGTTGATCTGCGGGAAGTCGCGCAGCGCGATCACCATCGCGCGGATCAGCAGCGGCAGCGGCGTGAGCCGGCCGCGCGTGTCGCCGTGGCGCAGGTTCAGCTCGGCGCGCAGCGATTCGAGCTCGGTGACGTCGATCTCCTCGACGTAGGTGAAGTGCGGAATGCGGCGCTTCGCCTCCTGCATCTTGCGCGCGATCGCGCGCCGCAGGCCGATCACCGGCACGTCGGTTTCGTCGTTGCGCTCGTCGTAGCCGCGCGCTTGGGATCCGCGTGCCGCGCCGCCGCCCGTGCGTGCATACGCATCGAGGTCCGCATGCAGGATCCGCCCGGCTTCGCCGGTGCCGCGCACGTAGCGCAGCTCGATGCCCATGTCCCATGCGCGCTGGCGCACCGCCGGCGACGCGAGCGGCCGTTCGCCCGGCGCCAGTGCCGCGCGCGGCGGCACCGCATGTTCCGCGCGGCGCGGCTCGGCCGGCGCGCGGGACGCGGCGTGCGGCGTCGCCTTCGGCGACGCATGTGTTTCGGATCCCTCATCGACGGAAGACGACTCCGCACGCACATCGACCGCCGCCGGAGGCTGCGCCACCTCCGCGCTGGCCTCGCGCGCCTTCGCGCCCGACTTCAGGTTGCCGTCGCCTTCGACTTCGAGACGGATCAACTCGCTGCCGACCGCCATCATCTCGCCGATCCGCCCGCCGAGCTCCAGCACCTTGCCGGCCACCGGCGACGGAATTTCCACCGCCGCCTTATCGGTCATCACATCGGCGAGCGGCTGGTCTTCGGCGATCGTCTGCCCCGGTTGCACGTGCCAGGCCACCAGCTCGACCTCGGCAATCCCTTCGCCGATATCCGGCATCTTGATGACATGAATCCCCATCTCAGGCCTCCATCACGCGTCGCAACGCTTCGCCGACCCGGGCCGGGCCGGGGAAATACGCCCATTCTTGCGCGTGCGGATACGGCGTGTCCCAGCCCGTCGTCCGCTCGATCGGTGCTTCCAGATGGTAGAAGCAGTGCTCCTGGACGAGCGACACCAGCTCGGCGCCGTAGCCGCAGGTGCGCGTCGCTTCGTGCACCACCACGCAGCGGCCGGTCTTGCGCACCGACGCGACGATCGTGTCGAGATCGACCGGCCACAGCGTGCGCAGGTCGATCACTTCCGCATCGATGCCGGTCTCCTCGGCGGCGGCCAGCGACACGTGCACGGTCGTGCCGTACGTCAGCACCGTCAAGTCGTTGCCGGGCCGCACGACGGCGGCCGTATCGAGCGGCACCGTGTAATAGCCTTCCGGCACCGCGCTGCCCGGATGCTTGAGCCACGACGTGACGGGACGTTCGTGATGGCCGTCGAACGGCCCGTTGTACAGGCGCTTCGGCTCGAGGAAGATCACCGGATCGTCGTTCTCGATCGAGGCGATCAGGAGTCCTTTCGCGTCGTACGGATTCGACGGCATCACCGTGCGCAATCCGCAGACCTGCGTAAACATCGCCTCCGGGCTCTGGCTGTGCGTCTGGCCGCCGTAGATGCCGCCGCCGCACGGCATCCGGATCGTCATCGGCGCGGTGAACTGGCCTGCGGAGCGATAGCGCAGCCGCGCGCCTTCGGACACGATCTGGTCGGACGCCGGGTAGAAGTAGTCCGCGAACTGGATCTCGCAGACCGGCCGCAATCCATACGCGCCCATCCCGACCGCGGCGCCGACGATCCCGCCTTCCGAGATCGGCGCATCGAACACGCGTGACTTGCCGTACTTGGCCTGCAGGCCCTCGGTGCAGCGGAACACGCCGCCGAAGTAGCCGACGTCCTGCCCGAACACGACCACGTCGTCGTCGCGGCCGAGCATCACGTCCATCGCGGAGCGCAGCGCCTGGATCATCGTCATCGGCTGCGCCGATGCCGTCGTCGTTTCATGTTGCGCCATGATCACGCTCCCAGTTCCTGGCGCTGACGGCGCAGATGCGCGGGCAGCTCCTTGTACACGTCGTCGAACATCGAGGCCGGCGACGGAATCCGGTCGTCGGCCAGCGTCCCGAACTTCTCCGCTTCCTTCTGCGCGGCGATCACCTCGGCTTCCAGTTCGGCCGTGAGCGCGTCGTGCGCGCTGTCCGACCAGATGCCCTTCGCGATCAGGTGCTGCTTGAAGCGGGCGATCGGATCGCCGAGCGGGAAATGGGCCCAGTCGTCGGCCGGCCGGTATTTCGTCGGATCGTCCGACGTCGAGTGCGCGCCGGCGCGATAGGTCACCCACTCGATCAGCGTCGGGCCGAGATTGCGGCGCGCGCGTTCGGCCGCCCAGGTCGACGCCGCGTAGATCGCGAGGAAGTCGTTGCCGTCGACGCGCAGCGAAGCGATGCCGCAGCCGACGCCGCGCCCGGCGAACGTCGTCCCCTCGCCGCCCGCGATCGCCTGGAACGTCGAGATCGCCCACTGATTGTTGACGACGTTCAGCACGACCGGCGCACGATACACGTGCGCGAACGTCAGCGCGGTGTGGAAGTCGGATTCCGCGGTCGCGCCGTCGCCGATCCATGCGGACGAGATCTTCGTGTCGCCCTTGATCGCCGACGCCATCGCCCAGCCGACCGCCTGGATGAACTGCGTCGCGAGGTTGCCCGAGATCGAGAAGAAGCCGGCTTCGCGGTCCGAATACATGACCGGAAGCTGGCGCCCCTTCAGCGGGTCGCCTTCGTTCGACATCAACTGGCAGATCATCCGTTCGAGCGACACCTCGCGCGCGATCAGGATGCTTTGCTGGCGGTAAGTCGGGAAGCACATGTCGCCGTGGCGCAGCGCCATCGCATGCGCGGCGCCGATCGCCTCTTCGCCGAGGCTCACCATGTAGAAGGAGATCTTCTTCTGACGCTGCGCGATCATCATGCGCGCGTCGAAGATGCGGGTCTTGAGCATCGCGCGCATCCCGGCGATCAGGCGCGCATCGTCGAGGTCCGGCGCCCACGGGCCGAGGGCTTCGCCGTGGTCGTCGAGCACGCGCACCAGGCTGCGGGCGAGATGGGCGGTGTCCGCCGGCGCAACGTCGATCGGCGGGCGGCGAACCGCGCCGGCCGGCGATAGATGCAGATAGGAAAAATCCGTCTTGCAGCCCGGACGCCCGGTGGGCTCCGGCACATGCAGACGCAATGGCTCTGACAGGCTCATCGTGTCGTCTCCACGCTCGATTGTGTCTCACGCTGATGGAAGCGCGCGGCCGGTTGCCGGCTCACGCGCGAGCTGGCGCGCGGATAAGCACGCCAACCTTGGAAATCTATGCCTTATGGCGCGAAACGTCGATGACCAACCCGCTCGCTCCGGGTGAGCAGATTTGCCATGGCGGATGTCGACGGACGATCGATGGTGGCGGCGGCGCGAACGCAGGTCGCCCGTGCTGCGCTGCGTCAACGGCCGGTGGAGCGTGCGTATCGGGCCGGGCCGATCGGTACACGCCGGTCATGTCGGACGATACGAAGCAAAAGACCCCGCGAAATCCTGGATCCCGGCGAGGTCTCGGTGCGTCGGGGCGCTTCCGCGCCCGCCTGGCCGGCCGGGTGGCCCGGCGGCCGATGAATCACGCGTCGGGACGCGCGATGTCGAAGCGGCTGTCGGGCGTCACGTGCACGTAGGCCGACGGGCCGCCGGCGCGCAGGATGATGCCGGCGCCGAACGTGTCGAAGATGCCGTCCTTCAGCAGGTCATGACGAATATGCACGGCGATGACCTCGCCGAGCACCAGCGTCGCCGGCGTCTCGACGCCGCGATGATCGCGCAGCCGGATCACGTCGGTCACCTTGCATTCGAAGTTCACGCCGCTTTGCGCGACGCGCGGCACGTCGACGAGGCGCGACGGAATCGCGGTCAGGCCGCCGAGTTCGAATTCGTTGACGCCGTACGGCACCGCGGCACAAGTCTGGTTCATCCGCTCGGCAAGGTCGCGCGTCGCGAGGTTCCAGACGAACTCGCCGGTTTCCTGCACGTTGCGCAGGCTGTCCTTCGCGGCGGTGCTCGAAAAGCCGATGATCGGCGGACGATAGTTGAACGCGTTGAAGAAGCTGTACGGCGCGAGGTTGACCGTGCCGTCGGCGCCACGGGATGAAATCCAGCCGATCGGACGCGGGCCGATGATCGCGTTCAGCGGATCGTGCGGGAGGCCGTGGCCTTGTGCGGGTTCGTAATAGTGATAGTTCGAATCGGTCATGGCGGAACGTGTTGCGACAGGCAAGTTGTGTTGAAAGCGCTCGGCGGAGGTGCGTGCGCCGGTGACGCACATGCGTGCGGCGCAACGCGTGTTCCAAGTATCACATGGCGTCACGTTCGTCGCAGCGACGCTGCACCGCGGGCAGCGTTGCACACGCCGATGCGATGGCTGGCGAACGGCGCCCGCGACCGGCAGCCATGTCAGAAATGATGCAGCAGCGCGACACGCACGACGTACTGGTTCGGGCCCGACGAGATGTCGGCCGCGCCCGGAACGTACGCGTAGTCGAAGTCGGTCCCGGTGTGCGCGTTCATCGCGTGCTGATAGACCCCTTCTACGAACACCGACGTGCGCTTCGACATGTCGTAATTCAGCTTCGTGCTCAACTGATGCCACTTCGGATTGAACGCGCCGACCGTCGACGCGACACGAGCCTGCGTATAGGTGTAAGCCGCGCCAAGGTACAACGCGGGCGTGAAGTGATAGAGCCCGTTCACCTCGAAGTTATCGAATTTCCACGCAGTCCATGCGCCGCCGGTCGGCTGCGTCGTCCCGGTGAAATACGCATTCGACGTCGGATCGTATACATCCACGTGCGAGTAGGCGAACCCGACGAGCGCATTCGCAAACGCGTAGTTCACGCCGATGCCGATGTTCTGCTGCGACGACGCGTCGAACGTGTTGTCGCCGGTGATCGCACCGGTCGTATCGGCATTGCGTGCGTTGTTGATCTTCAAATACGACGCGCCGACCGTCAGCCCGCCCTGCTGGTATTGCAGCGCGGCGCCGTACAGACGATTGTTCGCAAAGCCGCCCGCCTGATTGCTGAATCCGTACATGGCTTCCGCGGTAATCCCGTGCCACACGGGCGACACGTATTTCACCGCGTTGTTCACCCGGAACGAATAATCGGTGTTGTCGTTGTCGTACGGATGCGCAAACAGATAGCCCGTCCAGTTTCCGTTCGCGGTGAGCGGCGAGAAAATGTCGACGCTCGGATCGTACTGACGGCCGAACGTCACGGTGCCGTAACGCTCCGACGCGATGCCGACGAAAGCCTGACGGCCGAATTCCCGGCCGCCCTGGCTCATTTTCCCGTTGTTGACGTCGAAGCCGCTCTCGAGCGTGAAAATGGCCTGGTAGCCTCCGCCGAGGTCCTCTGTACCCCTGATGCCCCAGCGGCTGCCGTAATCGTAGCCGCTTTGCAGTTGCACGGTTCCGTGACCGCGTGCGTTGCTCGTGTAGTTGATACCGTCCTCGATCTTGCCGTAGAGCGTCACGCTGCTTTGTGCATGCGCGGCGGTGGCAAGCAACACGGCGGGCACGATGATCCCCCAACGCTTGTTCATGATGATTTACCCCCCAGGTCTCTCGTTTGCTGGTCGCAATGCTTGCGCGCTGCGAATGCGTGCCGCGTCGATGTATCCCGCGATGCGACGGGCGCAGTGTAATGAGCCGTTTTTCCACTGTTAGTGACCGGCAGCGGAAAGGTGCTCTCCGGAACGGAGACTGTTTTTCGGTACGGAAACCGGATAGCACGGTGGCCAAGACCACTTCATCGAGGGCGATGACGTACGATTCGTGACAGCCCGTATCGCTACGCCGGCATGCACCCGCATGCCCGCGAACGCGAATGACATCCGAGCAGGACCTGGAAACAAAAAAACCCGCGAGAAACGTGTTTCTCGCGGGTCTTCCGAGCTTCGTGAAATCGCATCGAAGCGAATATGGTGCCGGGGACCGGACTTGAACCGGCAAGCCAATCAAGGCGGCGGATTTTCGTCACACTGCTTCTTTCAAAGCCGGCGTCGTCGAAACGAAACCGTTCGTGCGCTGGACTATGCCTTCGCCGTCTCGCGCGGATGTGATCGCCACCCGTGCGCCTTAGGCGCCCCCCGTCTAGTCTCTACACCTTCCTCGCGCGAGCTGTACCGCGAGGCTTGGCTCGGCGTTGCCTCGATGCGCCTCGCGCGTCAGGGGTTTCGCCGAATTTGAAGGGTTCTGCACCGACCGTTTCCGGCCGGGCACTCAATCGTTTAAGTCCGCTATGTTTACCAATTTCATCACCCCGGCAAAAGGGCGGACGCGATTCTACCATTGCTTGCACATGCGTTAGCCGATTCACGCGCATTGCATCGCGATGCAGCATGTCGGCCCGCACCGTCCGCACCCCGATTCATCCGCCGTCGTCGACATCGACGCGACACCTTCATCGATTTCGTCCCGCGCCGCAGCATCCGCCGATACAATCGAATCCGCCCCGCTCGCCGGGCGTCAAACGTCTGAGGTTTGTATCGTGTTTTTGGCGAAACAAACGGCTCGGACGTCATCGCGAAGTCACAAACGTTTTCGATAATTTTCCCGCCGAAAACGTTTACATCGCGTAACTTCATGACCCCGACCATCAAGGACGTCGCCGCGCTCGCCGGCTTCTCGATCGCCACCGTTTCGCGCGCGATCAACGCGCCGCACACCGTCAGCCCCGCCACGCTGGCGACGATCCGCACCGCCATCGACACGCTGCAGTTCCGCCCGAGCCCGCTCGGCCGGCAGTTGCGCGGCGAGCGCACGCGGCTCGTCGGCGTCGTCGTGCCGACGCTGTCGAACCCGGTATTCGCCGACTGCCTGCAAGGCATCGACGAACTCGCGACCGCGGCCGGATTCAAGCTGATCCTGATGACGACCGAATACGACGCGGCACGCGAGCGCCATGCGATCGAGACGCTGCGCGAACAGCGCGTCGAAGGGCTGATCCTGACCGTCGCCGATGCGGACACGCATCCGCTGCTCGACATGCTCGACCGCGACGGCCCGCATTACGTGCTGATGCACAACGACACGCAACGCCGCCCGTCGGTGTCGGTCGACAACCGCCGCGCCGCCTATGACGGCGTCCGTCTGCTGACCGCGCGCGGCCATCGCCGCGTGCTGATGCTGGCCGGCTCGCTCGCCGCGTCGGATCGCGCACGCCAGCGCCATCTCGGCTACGCGCAGGCACTCGAGGAAGCCGGCGTCGCGACGCTGCCGCCGGTCGAAGTCGACTTCAACGCGGCCGAGTTGCCCGACGCGGTGCTCGCGCACCTCACCGCGCAGGCCACGCGCCCGACCGCCCTCTTCTGCAGCAACGACCTGCTCGCGATGGTCGTCATGCGTGGCCTGCGCCGCGCGGGCTTCTCGATTCCCGACGACCTGTCGGTGCTCGGCTTCGACGGCATCGCGATCGGCGAGCTGCTCGCGCCGCCGCTCGCGAGCGTCGCGACGCCGAACCAGGACATCGGCCGCCATGCATGGCAACGCCTCGTCGAATGCATCGGCGGCGCGACGATCGAGCGTACGTCGCTGATCCTGCCGCACACGGTGCGCGACGGCGCGACGGTCGCGCCGCCGGCCGCCCACCTTCAGTTTCACCAAGCCTGAACGCGCGCGCCGCGCCAGCGTGCGCGGCGCGGCGACATACCCTTACCCCGCCCGGAGACCCACCGTGTCCTTTCGCCTGACCTCGCTGCTGCGCGTGCTCGCGGCACCCATCGCCTGCGCCGCGCTCGTCGCGTTCGCACCCGCTGCCCACGCAGACGAAACCGCGATCTGCTACAACTGCCCGCCCGAATGGGCCGACTGGGCCGCGCAGATCGCGGCGATCAAGCAGAAGACCGGCATCCGCGTGCCGTTCGACAACAAGAACTCGGGCCAGGCGATCGCGCAGCTGATCGCCGAGCAGAAGAGCCCGGTCGCCGACGTCGTCTATCTCGGCGTGTCGTCGGCCTTCCAGGCGAAGGACAAGGACGTGATCGCGCCGTACAAGCCCGCGCACTGGAACGACATCCCCGCGAACCTGAAGGACCCGCAGGGCTACTGGTTCGCGATCCACTCGGGCACGCTCGGCTTCTTCGTGAACAAGGACGCGCTCGACGGCAAGCCGGTCCCGCGCTCGTGGGCCGACCTGCTGAAGCCCGAATACAAGGGCATGGTCGGCTACCTCGATCCGTCGAGCGCGTTCGTCGGCTATGCGGGCGCGGTCGCCGTCAACCAGGCGCTCGGCGGCAGCCTCGACAATTTCAAGCCGGCGCTGGACTGGTTCCGCAAGCTGAAGGCCAACGCGCCGATCGTGCCGAAGCAGACCGCGTATGCGCGCGTGGTGTCCGGCGAGATTCCGATCCTGCTCGACTACGACTTCGACGCGTATCGCGCGAAGTACAAGGATCACGCGAACGTCGAGTTCGTGATTCCGAAGGAAGGCACGATCGCGGTGCCGTATGTGATGAGCCTCGTCAAGGGCGCGCCGCACGATGCGAACGGCAGGAAGGTGCTCGACTTCGTGCTGTCCGACGAAGGCCAGAAGCTGTGGGCCAACGCATACCTGCGTCCGGTGCGCGCGCAGACGCTCGGCGCCGACGTCGCCGCGAAGTTCCTGCCGGCGAGCGAATATGCCCGGGCGAAATCGGTCGACTTCGGCAAGATGGCGGCCGGTCAGCAAGCGTTCGGCCAGCAATACCTGCAGGTGATGCAGTAAACACCGGACTCAAGCCATGCTCGACCTGACTTTCCCGCTGCGCTGGCGCGTCGCGCTCACCGCGCCGGCGCTCGCGGTGTTCGCCGCGTTCTGGCTGCTGCCGATGGCGGCACTCGTGCGGGTGTCCGCCGACGGCGCCTTCCTCACGCAGTACGGGGCGCTGCTCGGCAACGCGCGTTACATGAAGAGCCTCGGCGAAACGGTCGCGTTGTCGGCCGGCGTCACGCTCGCGACGCTCGCGCTGTCGACGATCTCCGGCTTGCTGCTCGCGCGCCGCGAATTCGCCGGCAAGCGCGTGCTGCTCGCGCTGCTCACCTTTCCGCTTGCATTCCCGGGCGTCGTGGTCGGCTTCATGGTGATCATGCTCGCCGGCCGGCAAGGGCTGATCGGAATGCTGTCCGCGAAGCTGACCGGCGACAAGTGGGTGTTCGCGTATTCGGTCGCCGGGCTGTTCGTCGGCTACCTGTACTTCTCGATTCCGCGCGTGATCGTCACGGTGATCGCGGCCGCGTCGAAGCTCGACGCATCGCTCGAGGAAGCCGCGCGCTCGCTTGGCGCGTCGCCGTGGCGCATCTTTGTCGACATCGTGCTGCCGGCGCTCGCGCCGGGCCTGATCGCGGCCGGCGCGATCTGCTTCGCGACCGCGATGGGCGCGTTCGGCACCGCCTTCACGCTCGCCACCGACCTGAACGTGCTGCCGATGACGATCTACACCGAGTTCACGCTGAACGCGAACATCGCGACGGCGGCAGGCCTGTCGATCGTGCTCGGCATCGTCACCTGGGCCGTGCTCGCGCTCGCGCGCCGTTTTACCGGCCACACCGCCGCCGCCGCGGCCTGAGGATTTCTTCATGCAATCGCTTTCCGGTTCATCCGCGCCGTCGCCGGCGCCCGCCCCGTCGCATGCGAACGGCGCCGCACGCCGCGCGCCGCGCGTGTCGGGCGCGCGTGCGATCGCCGCGCTGCAATGGGGCGTCACGCTGCTGCTGTGCGCGTTCCTGATCGTGCCCGTCGTGATGTCGGTGCTCGCGGGCCTCACCGTCAACTATTTCCGCGGGCTGTCGAGCGGCCTCACGCTGCGCTGGCTCGAACAGGTGTGGCAGCAATACCAGGGCTCGGTCGCGCTGTCGCTCGGCGTCGCGTTCGCGACGCTCGCGATCGTGCTCGTCGTCGGCGTGCCGGCCGGCTATGCGCTCGCGCGCAGCAAGAACCGCGTCGCCCGCGTGATCGAGGAGGCGCTCGTGCTGCCGGTCGCGCTGCCGGGCCTCGCGTCGGCGCTCGCGCTGCTGGTCGTGTACGGCGGCTTCACCGCGTTCCGGATGAGCCTGTGGTTCATCGTCGTCGGCCACGTCGTGTTCACGCTGCCGTTCATGGTGCGCGCGGTCGCGGCCGTCGCCGCCGGCGCCGACCTGCGCACGATCGAGGAAGGCGCGGCGAGTCTCGGCGCGTCGTTCGTCACGCGCTTCGTCACGATCGTGCTGCCGAACCTGCGCCCCGGCATCGTCGCGGGCGCACTCGCGGTGCTCACGCTGTCGATCGGCGAATTCAACCTGACGTGGATGCTGCATACGCCCGATACGAAGACCCTGCCCGTCGGTCTCGCCGACACCTATGCATCGCTGCGCCTCGAAGTCGGCAGCGCGTACACGATCGTGTTCCTGCTGATGACACTGCCGCTTCTCGTTGCGATGCAGTGGCTCGGCGTCGATCCGTCCGGCACGCGCGCGCCGAAGCGTCGCCCGCGCTGACCCTGCGTTGACTTTCCCGCTCCCATGAAACTCGATTCCACTCCCATCACCCTGACCCGCTGCGCGAAGACGTTCCGCGGCACGCGCGTGCTCGAACCGCTCGACCTGTCGATCGGCGCGGGCGAGACGCTCGTGCTGCTCGGCCCGTCGGGCTGCGGCAAGACGACGACGCTGCGCCTGATCGCCGGCCTCGACACGCCGGACGCCGGCGGCACGATCCGGTTCGGCGGCGACGACGTGACCGCGCTGCCGATCGAGCGTCGCCAGGTCGGCATGGTGTTCCAGAACTACGCGCTGTTCCCGAACCTGACGGTGCGCGGCAACGTCGGCTACGGGCTGAAGATCCGCAAGACCGAGCCGCGCGCGCTGCGCGAACGCGTCGACGAATTGCTCGCGATGATGCGGCTCGACGCGCATGCGGACAAACCGGTCGATCAGCTGTCGGGCGGCCAGCGCCAGCGTGTCGCGCTGGCGCGCGCGCTTGCGGTGCGCCCGCGCGTGCTGCTGCTCGACGAGCCGCTGACCGCGCTCGACGCGAAACTGCGCGACGTGCTGCGCCGCGAGATGAACGCGCTGCTGCGCGAACTCGGCGTGACGACCGTGTACGTGACGCACGACCAGGCGGAGGCGATGGAGCTCGGCGACCGGATCGTCGTGATGGGCGCGGGCCGCATCGAGCAGATCGGCACGCCGCGCGACATCTATTACCGGCCGGCGAACCGCACGGTCGCGCAGTTCATCGGCACGCTGAACCGGCTTGCGGGACAATGGCGCGACGGCGCGCTCGTGACGACCGGTGGCTCGATCGTCACGCCGCACGCCGCCGACGAGTGGTTCTTCCGCCCGGAGGATGCGCAGCTCGCCGATCCCGCGCATGCGCCGCTGCGCGGCGCGATCGGCGCGTGCGCGTTCCTCGGCGAGCGCACGCGGCTCACGATCGAGCAGGCGGCGCCCGATGCACTCGTGATCGACGTGCCGGGCCGCATCGAGCTCGCGCGCGGCACGGCGGTCGGCCTCACGATCGCGGCGGAAGGCCTGATCGCACTCGCCGCGTAACACCGCCCCACGATAACCAGACATTCCGAGGAACGACGATGCTGCTTGCTCAAATCAGCGATCTTCATATCAAGCGTCCGGGCCAGCTCGCGTACCGGCGCGTCGACACCGCCGCCGCGCTCGCGCGCTGCATCGCGAAGCTGAACGCGCTGGTGCCGCGTCCCGACGCGGTGCTCGTCACGGGCGACCTGACCGACTTCGGTCACGACGACGAATACCGCCATCTGCGCGACCTGCTCGCGCCGCTCGAGATTCCGTATTACCTGATGGTCGGCAATCACGACGATCGCGCGGGGTTGCGGCGCGCGTTCGCCGATCGTCCCGAATTGCAGGACGGCGAATTCGTGCAGTACGCGCTCGACGTCGGCGCCGTGCGCGTGCTCGCGCTCGATTCGCAGGTGCCCGGCGCGAGCCCCGGCGACCTGTGCGATGCGCGGCTCGCGTGGCTCGCCGCGCAGCTCGACGCCGCACGCGACCGGCCGGTGATCGTCGCGCTTCACCATCCGCCGTTCGCATGCGGGATCGGGCACATGGACGCGCTGCGCCTCGCGCCCGCCGCCGCCGCGAAACTCGATGCGCTGCTGCGCGGCCATCCGAACGTGGAACGCGTGCTGTGCGGCCACGTGCACCGGACGATGTTCACGCGCTTCGGCGGCACGCTTGCGTCGGCCGTGCCGGCGCCCGCGCACCAGGTCGCGTTCGACCTGCGCGCGGACGCGCCGTCCGCGTTCCGGCTCGAGCCGCCCGCATTCGCGGTGCACGCTTATACGCCGGAAGCGGGAATGATGTCCCATCACGTGTACGTGGACGAAGGCGACGGGCCTTACCCGTTCTATGAGCCGAGCGGCGAACTGGTCGACTGAAGGCGCGCGTCGCGCGCGATGACGGGCGGCTGCGAGCGGTCGCGGCCCGTGGTGGTCGATCGCGCCCCTGTCGCGCCGCCCGGCCGCCTGGCGGCACGGCCGGCAGGATTCACCGTGCTCCGGTATGATCGGCAGCCTCGATCGGCGCCCGGCCGCCTGCGCAGCCGACGCCGTGCCGCGCGCCCACGCCGCCCAACTCCGTTCCGTTGCCGCCATGTCCGCCGCCTCCACCGACCGCCCGACCGACGCCGCCTCGCCCCACTACTCGCGCAGCCTGCTGTTGCTGCTCGCGACGATCGCGGGCGTGTCGGTCGCGAACATCTATTACAACCAGCCGCTGCTCGACAGCTTCCGCTCGGCCTTTCCCGACGGCGCGTCGTGGATCGGCGCGGTGCCGACCGCGACGCAGCTCGGCTATGCGGCCGGCATGTTCCTGCTCGCGCCGCTCGGCGACCGTTTCGATCGCCGCGGGCTGATCCTGATGCAGATCGCGGGCCTGTCGATCGCGCTGATCGTGGCCGCGACCGCGCCATCGCTGGCGGTACTCGCCGGCGCGAGCCTCGCGATCGGCGTGCTCGCGACGATCGCGCAGCAGGCCGTGCCGTTCGCGGCCGAAATCGCGCCGCCGGCCGAGCGCGGGCATGCGGTCGGCACCGTGATGAGCGGCTTGCTGCTCGGCATCCTGCTGGCGCGCACGGCGGCCGGCTTCGTCGCCGAATATTTTGGTTGGCGGGCGGTGTTCGGTGCATCGGTCGCGGCGCTCGTCGCGCTGGCCGCGGTGATCGTGCTGCGGCTGCCGCGCAGTTCGCCAACGTCGACGCTGTCGTACGGCAAGCTGCTCGGCTCGATGTGGCACCTCGCGGTCGAACTGCGCGGGCTGCGCGAGGCATCGCTGACCGGCGCCGCGCTGTTCGCCGCGTTCAGCGCGTTCTGGCCGGTGCTCACGCTGCTGCTCGCCGGCGCGCCGTTCCACCTCGGCCCGCAGGCCGCGGGGCTCTTCGGGATCGTCGGCGCGGCCGGTGCGCTGGCCGCGCCATATGCGGGCCGTTTCGCGGACAAGCGCGGCCCGCGCGCGATCATCTCGCTCGCGATCGCACTGCTCGCGGCGTCGTTCGTGATTTTCGCGCTGTCGGGGACGAGCCTCGTCGGGCTCGTGATTGGCGTGATCGTGCTGGATGTCGGCGTGCAGGCCGCGCAGATCTCGAACCAGTCGCGCATCTATGCGCTGAAACCCGAGGCGCGCAGTCGCGTCAACACCGTGTACATGGTGTGCTACTTCATCGGCGGCGCGCTCGGCTCGTCGGCCGGCGTCGCCGCGTGGCACGCGTTCGGCTGGACCGGCATGTGCGCGACCGGCCTGCTGTTTGCCGCGCTCGCCGGCTGGTCCCATCATCGCGGCGCACGGCGCGGCTGAACGCCGCCGCGCGCGCCGGCGTCACGCGTCGGCGCGGGACGCGGCCGGTTCGTCGGCCGGCGGAAGCGTGAATGCCGGCGCGGGATCCATGACCGCGGCCGGGTCCACGACGGCGCCCGGTGCCGGCACCGCAAGCGGTACCGCGGAAGGCGCGAGGATCGGCGCCGCGTCCGGCATCGCTGCCTGATCCGGCACGGACGCCGCCCCCGCCGCCGGTTCGGCGGCCACGGTCACCGGGGCCGATGAAGCGTCGGCTGCCGCGCGCGCCGCGGGCCGGCGCGCGGGATCGAACACGAACGACAGCCCGACGCTGCCGAGGATCGCGACCGTCGCGATCACGGTCGCCGTCGTCACGGGCTCGCCGAGCATCAGCGCGCCGAGCGCGACCGCGACGATCGGGTTCACGTACATGCAGCTGCTCGCGATGATCGGGCTCGTATGGCGGATCAGGTAGCCGTACGCGACGTACGCGGCCATCGTGCAGAACACCATCAGGTACACGAACGCGAACACCGGGCCGACCGCGACCTGCTCGATGCGCTCGCCCATCAGCCATGCGGCGATCGTGGACATCAACCCGCCCAGGCCGATCTGCAGCGACGTCGACAGGAACAGGTCCGACGGCAGCTTGAGCCGCGTCGCGAGATGCGCGCCGCCCGCCCAGAAGAGTGCGCCGGCGAGCACGCAGATCGTGCCGAGCGCCGAGTTCGCGGCGCCCGCGCCGCCCGAATTCAGCACGACGATGCCGACCATCCCGAGCGCGACGGCCGCCCACTCGCCCTTCGTCACCGGACGCCCGGCGACCGCCGCGATCACGGTCGCGAACAGCGGCACCGTCGCGACCATCACCGCGGCCGAGCCGCTGCTGACGGTGCGCATCCCGAGCGCGATCGTGCCGGACGACAGCGCGACCAGCATCGTGCCGACGATCGCCGAGTTGCGGATTTCCAGCAGCGTCGGCCATTCGGGCTTGCGCCTCAGCGCGAAGATGAACAGGCCGATCCCGCCGAGCAGGTTGCGCAGCCCCGACAGCAGCAACGGCGGGAACGACTGCAGCGCGAAATGCAGGCCGCTGTAGGTCGAACCCCAGACGAAATAGATGAATACCAGGGCCAGTGCGACACGGCCGCCGCGGCTTTGCGGCAGGCGGATCCGGATCGGCAGGCGGGCGAGGAAATCGAGGAGGCGGTCGAGCGGTGTCATCGATCAGCCCGCCCGCACGACGTGTCGCGTGCTCCGCTGAAAGACGCCGGCGATGCCGGCAAACGGCCCTGACGGGACCAGGAAGGCGGAGACGAACGTGCGGAACGACATGGCAGTGCGAACGGCGACGAATAAGAACCGGCAAGCGGCGGCAGAGGGTCAGGAAAACGTGCGCAGACCGCTTCGGTTGCGCACGCTCGGCATTATGGCATCACGGATTCGAAAGCATCATCGGACCTGTCTGAAAGGATATCGACTGACGTTTCGGCGCGACATTTTTCGGCATCCGGACGAACCGAATCCGGGGCCGGAAACGCGCTGCACAGACGTCGCGGACATCGCCCGACGCCCTTCCCCGCCCATCGCGATCGATCCATCGGCCTGACGGCCAGTCATGCATCGCGGGGGTTGCTTCGCGCTTATCGTGACGGTCGGCCTGCCGATCCGGGCGCCGACATTTTGTCCGTTCAACCCGCACACCATCCATACAAGATTTTGTATAATTCCACCATCCTTCCGCCGAAGCCGGTCGTCTTCGTCGGCAGCGCGCTGGATGCGCTTCGCGGCTTTCCGCTGGCGGCGCGCCGCGAAGCCGGCCACCAGATCGACCAGGTGCAGCGCGGCCTGACGCCCGACGACTGGAAGCCGATGCGCACCATCGGTGTCGGCGTGCGGGAAATCCGCCTGCGCGATGCGAGCGGGGCATTCCGGATCATCTATGTCGCGACCTTCGCGGACGCGATCTACGTGCTGCACTGCTTCCGCAAGCAATCGGCACGCACCTGCAAGGCCGACGTCGAACTGGCCACCCGGCGCTATCGCGCATTGACGATCGAGAGGAAACGATGAGCAACGAACGCTATACGAATGTCTGGGACGCCATCGAGGGCCAGCCGGCCGAGGCCGAGAACATGAAGCTGCGCTCCGAGCTGATGATCGCGCTCAAGCAGCGCATCGCGCAGCTCGAACTCAGCCAGGCCCAGGCCGCGAAACAGCTCGGCGTCACGCAGCCGCGCGTGTCCGATCTGCTGCGCGGCAAGATCAACCTGTTCGGGCTCGACGCGCTCGTCAACATGGCGGCGGCGGTCGGCCTGCGCGTCGATCTGCAAGTGCGCTAATCCGCGTGAAGCACGGCGGGCGCGGCCGCGCCCCGCCGCTCACGATCCGCCGAACCAGTTGTAGCCCTGATCGACCCAGTAGCCGCCCGGGTAGGTATCGGTCACGAAGATTTCCATGATGTGCTTCGGATTCTTGTAGCCGAGCTTGGTCGGCATCCGCAGCTTCATCGGAAAGCCGAATTCGGGCGGCAGGCGGCGGCCGTCGTAATCGAATGCGAGCAGCGTTTGCGGATGCAGCGCGGTCGGCATGTCGATGCTTTCGTAGTAATCGTCCGCGCATTTGAAGCCGACGTATTTCGCGTGCGTATCGGCGCCGACGCGTGCCAGAAACGCGCCGAACGGCGTGCCGCCCCAGCGGCCGATCGCGCTCCACCCTTCCACGCAGATGTGCCGCGTGATCTGCTCCGCGTGCGGCAGCGCATACAGCTCGTCGAGCGTCCACACGCGCTTGCCCGTCACCCGGCCCGACAGCACGAGCCGGTACGTCGATGCGTCGACGTGCGGCACGTCGTCGATGCCGTAATACGCGTTGAACGGGAACGGCCGCGTGATGTCGGCCTCGGTATAGGTCGGCGCGAGCCGCTCGCCGCTGAACAGCCAGGCCTGCACGCGATCGTTCATGCGCGACACCTTCTCGAGGAAGGCGTTGACCGACGCGTCGTCCTGCAGCGTGCAGCCGGTCAGCATCGTCAGGCCGCCGAGCGTCAGCACGCGCCGGTTGAAGAGGCGCCGCGACGGCATCTCGAGTTCGCGGCGCACGTCGAGCTCGAGCGACTTGCGGTCGAGCGTCCAGCTCGGCCGACCGCGGTTGTTTTCGGATTCCGACATGATGAGTTCCTTCGCCCGCGGCGTGCGGGTCAGCGGCCGCGCAGCATCGCGAGCAGCGAGCGCGGCACCAGCAGCGCCATCGCGACGTGTACGACGAAAAACGCGACGAGCAGCGACATCGCCCAGAAGTGCACGACGCGCGCGTTGTCGTAACCGCCGAACAGCTCGCGCAGCAGCGGAAACTGCACGGACTTCCAGATCGTGAGCCCCGACAGCACCAGCACGATCAGATCGACGATTGCGGTCAGGTACGCGGCACGCTGCACCGCGTTGTAGACGCTCAGGTCGTCGTGCGACAACCGGCCGCCCAGCGCCGCGCGCACGTCGCGCCATATCGACGCCGGCGTGACCGGCAGCATCTTGCGCGCGAGACGGCCCGTCGCGATCGACATCGCGAGGTAGAACAGCCCGTTGCCGACCAGCAGCCACATCGCCGCGAAATGCCATTGGAGCGCGCCGCCCAGCCAGCCGCCGAGCGTGATGCCGTGCGCGAACGTGAACGGCGGATAGATCGGCGACGCATCGTAGATGCGCCAGCCGGACAGTGCCATCAGGATCGCCGCGAGCGCGTTGAGCCAGTGGCTCACACGCACCCACAGCGGATGAATGTTGCGCGCGGGCGGCGTGGCAGCCGTGCGCCCGGCAGCGGGAACGGTTTGCATGGTGAAGACTCCCGGAACGTAGCGGCGGTGCGCGATGCACGGGCGGCCTCGTGTACCGCACGCGCGGGCCGCGCCCCGCCCGCGTCGGTCAGTTCGACGGCGCCATCTTGTCGCCCGACGTCGACTTGCCCATCGCGTCGTGCGACATCGCGTCCTTCTTCATCGCGTCCTTCTTCATCGCGTGCTTCTTCATGGCGTCTTTCTTCATCGCGCCGTCCTTCGCCATCGCGTCGTGGCCCATCGCATCCTTCGACATCGACGCGCCTTCCTTCGACATCGCGTCGTTCTGCGCATACGCACCCGTTGCGGCCATGGCGAAACCGGCGACACAGGCTGCGATCAGTACTTTTTTCATGACATCTCTCCGAAACATGGGTTTGAGGAGCCGAATAGACGGAGGACGTCGCGGGATATGACAGTCGTTTCGAGATTTTTTTTCGGGGACTGCCGAAACCGCTGCAATGCTGCACCGCGCCGTCATCGTCAGCCGGGCCGCAGGGCCGTGCGGCGGTGTCATGCATCGCGGCTTGCGCGGCGGGCGCGCCGCCCGCATTGCTGCAACTGCACCGCGGCCATCGGTCTGCCACCGGTTGAAACCGCCGCGAAGCCAGTGTATCGTGTGCGCTGCTAACGCGGGGGTCCTGCAATGCGTTCGGTCAAACAACCGGCATTGCGGGTGAGAAATACCCTTTGAACCTGATCTGGATAATGCCAGCGCAGGGAAGCGTACGGATTTCGCCGCCATCCTTCTGACGAAATCCGCCGCCTCACCAAGCCTCGTCTCCTGCTTAGCTCGAGCCCCACATTCGTCAAGGGCTCCGGGCAAGCGCCGTGGCGCCTGTCCGGCGCTCACACAGGAGATTGCATGAACGCCAATCCGAAGTTTCTGTCCGCGGACGCCCACGTCGACGCCGCCGCCGTCGCCCCGCTGCCCAATTCGCGAAAGGTTTATGTAACCGGCTCGCAGCCCGACATCCGCGTGCCGATGCGTGAAATCACGCAGGCCGACACCCCGACCGGCTTCGGCGGCGAAAAGAACCCGCCGATCTACGTGTACGACACGTCGGGCCCCTACACCGATCCGGACGCGAAGATCGACATCCGCGCCGGCCTGCCGGCACTGCGCCAGCGCTGGATCGAGGCGCGCGGCGACACCGAGGTGCTCGACGGCCTGTCGAGCCAGTACGGCCTCGAGCGCGCGGCCGACCCGGCCACCGCCGACCTGCGTTTCCCGGGCCTGCACCGCAACCCGCGCCGCGCGCAAGCCGGCAAGAACGTCACGCAGATGCACTACGCGCGCCAGGGCATCATCACGCCGGAAATGGAATACATCGCGATCCGCGAGAACCAGCGCCGCGCCGAGTACATCGAGAGCCTCAAGTCGAGCGGCCCGAACGGCGCGAAGCTCGCCGCGATGATGGGCCGCCAGCACCCGGGCCAGGCGTTCGGCGCCGCGGCCTTCGGCGCGAACGCACTCGCCGAGATCACCCCCGAGTTCGTGCGCGAGGAAGTCGCGCGCGGCCGCGCGATCATCCCCGCGAACATCAACCACCCGGAATCCGAGCCGATGATCATCGGCCGCAACTTCCTCGTGAAGATCAACGCGAACATCGGCAACTCGGCCGTCACGTCGTCGATCGGCGAGGAAGTCGACAAGATGACGTGGGCGATCCGCTGGGGCGGCGACACGGTGATGGACCTGTCGACCGGCAAGCACATCCATGAAACGCGCGAGTGGATCATCCGCAACAGCCCGGTGCCGATCGGCACGGTGCCGATCTACCAGGCGCTCGAAAAGGTCAACGGCAAGGCCGAGGACCTGACCTGGGAAATCTTCCGCGACACGCTGATCGAGCAAGCCGAGCAAGGCGTCGACTACTTCACGATCCACGCGGGCGTCCGCCTGCAGTACGTGCCGCTCACGGCGAACCGGATGACGGGCATTGTGTCGCGCGGCGGCTCGATCATGGCGAAGTGGTGCCTCGCGCATCACAAGGAAAGCTTCCTGTACGAACACTTCGAAGAGATCTGCGAGATCATGAAGGCGTACGACGTGAGCTTCTCGCTCGGCGACGGCCTGCGTCCCGGCTCGATCTACGACGCGAACGACGAAGCGCAGCTCGGCGAACTGAAGACGCTCGGCGAGCTCACGCAAATCGCGTGGAAGCACGACGTGCAGGTGATGATCGAAGGCCCCGGCCACGTGCCGATGCAGCTGATCAAGGAGAACATGGATCTCCAGCTCGACTGGTGCAAGGAAGCGCCGTTCTACACGCTCGGGCCGCTGACCACCGACATCGCACCGGGCTACGACCACATCACGTCGGGCATCGGCGCCGCGATGATCGGCTGGTTCGGCACCGCGATGCTGTGCTACGTGACGCCGAAGGAGCACCTCGGGCTGCCGAACAAGGACGACGTGAAGGAAGGGATCATCACGTACAAGCTCGCCGCGCACGCGGCCGACCTGGCCAAGGGTCACCCCGGCGCGCAGGTGCGCGACAACGCGCTGTCGAAGGCGCGTTTCGAGTTCCGCTGGGAAGACCAGTTCAACATCGGTCTCGATCCGGACAAGGCGCGCGAATTCCACGACGAGACGCTGCCGAAGGATTCGGCGAAGGTCGCGCACTTCTGCTCGATGTGCGGCCCGCACTTCTGCTCGATGAAGATCACGCAGGACGTGCGCGAGTTCGCGGCACAGCAAGGCGTGTCGGAAACCGAGGCGCTGAAGAAGGGGATGGAGGTCAAGGCGGTCGAGTTCGTGAAGACCGGCGCCGAGATTTATCACCGTCAGTAAGTCGGCAAGCGAACGCGGCGGTCCGCGCGGACCGCTTCGCCTCGTGAAGCACGGCAGGAAGCCCGCTTACGAGCGGGCTTTTTTTGCATTCGCGCGCATGCCGTGTGCCCGCCGGCGCAAGCGAAACAATTGATTACGAAACCGCTCGAGCCTTAACAAGTCCTTACAGCAGCGCCACGGGGCGACGCGTAGATTGGATTCATGCGCGGCCGTCAGGCGGCCGCGCGACCTCCGTTCACTACCACAAGGACAGCGATCATGAACCATTCGATTCGGCGTTTTGGGGTATGCGCGCTGCTCGTCGCGACGGTGGCCAGCCTTTCAGCCTGCGATTCGATGACGCGGCGCCAGCGCGATACCGCGATCGGTGCAGGTGTCGGCGGTGTCGCCGGCGCGGCGATCGGCGGCAACGCGCTGTCGACGCTGGGCGGCGCGGCAGCCGGCGGCATCATCGGCAACCAGGTCGGCAAATAAGCCGACCGGCTTACCCGGCTGCCGCGCGACGCGCGGCAAGTTCCGGCCTGACGGCGTTTCCGCACGGCGGAAGCGCCGTTTTTCATATGCGGCGCCGCAACACGCCGCAGCGGCCCGGAAATGATCCGTTACCGTTTAGCGCACCTTGTCATCGCCGCGCGGCCTAAGCTTAAGCATCTGCCGATTGCCGGCTCCGCCGGAGAGACATCATGAACAGGACCCTCGTCGCCGCGGCGCTCGCGTGCACGACGCTCGCCGGCTGTTACTACCCTTACGGCTACTATCCGTCCGGCTATTACACGGCGGCGCCCGTGCAGCCCGCGCCCGTCTATGTCGATCCGGGCCCGGCGTACTACTATCCGGCGCCCGCCTATGCCCCGGCCTGGGGCGGTTACTGGGGCCCCGCGGTGTCGCTCAATTTCGGCTTCGGCGGACGCGGCGGCTGGCACCATCACTGAACGACCGCACGGGCCGGTTCGCGGCGGAGGCCAGCGGATTTCCCCGGTTCTTGCCGGTTCTTGCCATTTCATCCGATCGTGAAACGACGGCACGGGAACGCGGTGTAAGATTCCTCGCATCCCGTCCCGTCGCCGCCACGCTCAATGTCGCCCAAGAACGCCCTTCTGCTGACCGTCCTCGCTGCCCTGTGGGGCGCGTCGTTCCTGTTCATCCGGATCGGCGTCGCCGACTTCGGCGTCGCGCCGCTGATGGCGCTGCGCGTGGGCATCGGCGCGCTGTTTCTCGCAGGCTTCGCGCTGACGCGCTTCAGGCCCGCCGAGCTCGGCGCGCAGCTGCGCCGTCGCGCGTGGCCGTTGTTCGTCGTTGGCGCGCTCAACTCAGGCATCCCGTTCTGCCTGTTCGCGTTCGCCGAACTGACGCTGTCGGCCGGCGTGACGTCGGTGATCAACGCAACGACGCCGCTGTGGGGCGCGCTCGTCGCCTATCTGTGGCTGAAAGACAAGCTGTCGCTGCCGCGCGCGCTCGGCCTCGTGATCGGCTTTGCCGGCGTCCTCACGCTCGTGTGGGATCAGATCGCGAACGCGCACGGCAGCACCGGCGCCAACGCGACCGCGCTCGCCGCCGCCGCCGCGCTCGGCGCGACGCTGCTGTACGGCATCGCGGCCAACTACACGAAGCGCACGCTCAGCGGCGTCGATCCGCTCGTCAACGCGACCGGCAGCATGATCGGCTCGACCGTGCTGCTGGCGCCGTTCGCGATCGCGACCTGGCCCGCCGCGGCCGTCAGCGCGCATGCGTGGGGCGCCGTGCTCGCGCTCGGCATCGCCTGCACGGGCATCGCGTATTTCATCTTCTTCCACCTGATCGCGCACATCGGCCCGGCCCGCGCGATTACCGTGACGTTCGTGATCCCGGTGTTCGGCCTGCTGTGGGGCGCGCTGTTCCTCAGCGAACACGTATCGCTCGTAATGATCGAAGGTTGCGCGATCGTGCTCGTCGGCACCGCGCTCGCCACCGGCGTGATCAAGCGGATTCCCGGGCTGCGCCCGCGCGGCGGCGAAGCGGCCTGAGCGGCAGGCGGGGCCGGCACCCGCCGGTGCGGGTTGCCCGCGACGCGCCGCCCCCCAATCCGCGAGCGCCGCGGGTCGACCGGTGCGCGACGGCGCATAGCGAATTTCGCCTGATGGCGATGCAACCGCCCGGCTTTGCCGCTTTGCCGCATTCTTCGCACGCGATGCACGCGGCATATTTGGAGCCGTCGCCGCATACACGGCCGGTGGTCCTTGCGTATCACGCGCCGGGCGGGCGGCCCCTTCCAGCCGTCGGTGTAGCGTTTGCGTCTGGAGTTACCCTGATACGCGCGCCGCACCATTCCCGTTACACTCGGATCACTCATCCGCAGAAGGCGGTTACGATGCACCACGTTCTTTCGCGTCCACCTGCGCGTGCGACGGCTTCTGCGTGGCGCGCACGATACCGCCCCCCGATCGCCCCAGGGCACCGTTGACATGAAGCCCTCCCGCGACCTCTCGCTCGACTCCCTGCTCGAACGCCTCACGCCGACGCCCAGCGGCTGGATCGCCACCTATCGCGAAACGACGCTGCGCAGCGTGTTTCAACCGGTGCTGTCGATCACGCACAAGCGCGTGGTCGGCTACGAAGCGCTGCTGCGCGTCGTGGACGAGAACGGCGCGCTGGTTTCGCCGGTCGCGCTATTCGACAGGACGCGTGCCGCTGCCGACGCGTTGCTGCTCGACCGGCTCGCCCGCTGCCTGCATACGGCCAATTTCGTCGCGCAAGGCATCGGCGACGGCTGGCTGTTCCTGAACGTGACGCCGCGCGTGCTCGATTCCGGCCTCGTGCAGCGCGAATTCGTCGAGGCGCTGTGCCGTCATTTCGCGCTGCCGCCGAACCGCATCGTGCTGGAAGTCGTCGAGCAGCCGGCGCGCGATGAAGCCGCGCTCGCCCGCACGATCGACATGATCCAGCACCGGGACTTCCTGATCGCGATCGACGATTTCGGCACCGGGTTCTCCAATTTCGACCGTGTGTGGCGCGCACGGCCCGATATCGTCAAGCTCGATCGATCGCTCGTCGAACGCGCGAACGCGTCGGCCGACGATCGCCGCATCATGCATCACCTGGTATCGATGCTCCACCAGGCCGGCGCGATGGTGCTCGCCGAGGGCGTCGAAAGCGACGACGCGCTGCAGACGCTGATGGAGGCCGATATCGATTTCGTCCAGGGTTTCCAGTTCGGCCAGCCCGACGCATCGATCGCGCACGCGAGCGCCGCGGCGCCCGCGATGCTCGACGCCGCGTGGCAACGCTACATCGCCCACCGGCATACGCCGGCGATCGCCGAGCAGCCGGGCTTCGACGCGATCGAGCGGCTCGTGCTCGCCGGCGCGGCCGCGTTTTCCGCGAGCGGCAGCCTGCAGGACGCCGCGCAGCGCGTATTCGTGGTGCCGGCCGCACGCCGGGTGTTCGTCACGGACGAGATCGGCGAACAGTTCCTGCCGTCGATCGGCGCGCGTCCCGAGGACGGCCAGACGAGCGGCACGCGACTCTCGCCGCTGTTCCCGGAGACGCACAGCAACTGGTCGCGGCGCCCGTACTTCCAGCGCGCGATCGCGGCGCCGGGGCGCGTCGCGCTCATGGGCCCGCACTTCTCGCTGACCGAAGGCCGCGATTGCTACACGGCAGCCGTCGCGATTCGCGCGCAAAACCGTCTCGTCGTGTTCTGCGTCGACTTCGTGCTCGACAGCGCGGGCACCGTGATGCGGTAGCGCATACGGCGGCACGACGCCGCCCGCCATGCAGGCCGGCCGGCGATTCGTTTCATCAGTCGATCACCTTCCCTCTTCCGGACTTCACCACGCTGCGGCGCGACTTGTGTTCGAGCCGCCGCTCCTTCGATGCGCGTGTCGGCCGTGTCGCGACCCGCGCACGCGGCGTGAACGCGACGCTGCCGATCAACGCATCGAGCCGCGCGAGTGCTGCCTCGCGATTTTTCTCCTGGGTGCGGTATTCCTGCGACTTGATCACGACGATGCCGTCGCGCGTGATGCGCTGGTCGGACAGCGCGAGAAGCCGTTCCTTGATGACGGGCGGCAGCGACGACGCGCGGATGTCGAAACGCAGATGAATCGCGCTCGACACCTTGTTGACGTTCTGGCCGCCGGCGCCCTGCGCGCGCACGGCGGTCCATTCGACTTCGGCCGGATCGAGCGTGTAGCGGATCATCATCGCGACGTCTCCTTGCGGCGCCGCGCGAGCGCCTCGTCGACGCGGGCCGCCAGGCCCGAATCGCGTTGCGTACGTGTCGCGACCGCCTGCGCCAGCACGCGCCGCGGGCCGATCACCTGCACGCGCGTGCGCGCACGCGTGACCGCGGTGTAGACGAGTTCGCGCGTGAGCACACGGCCGAACGATGCCGGCAGCACGAGCGCGGCCTCGTCGAATTCGGAGCCCTGCGACTTGTGGACGGTCAGCGCGAACGCCGTTTCATGCGGCGGCAGCGCCGCGGGCGACACGGCGCGCGCGGTGCCGTCCGCGCGGCGGAACCATACGCGCAGCACGCCCTGCGCGTCCGGCAACGCGATGCCGATGTCGCCGTTGAACAGCCCGAGCGCATAGTCGTTGCGCGTCACCATGATCGGCCGCCCGGTGAACCAGTGTGCGCCGACCGCGAGCGGCACGCGCGCGGCATGCCGCACGTGCGTGGCCACCAGCGCATTGACGTGCTCGGCGCCGCGCGATCCTGTGCGCGTCGCGCAGAGGATCCGGAAGCGGTTGAGCGCATCGAACAACGGCAGCGGATCGGGCGCCGGCCCGGACAACGCGGTGCGCAACGCATCGAGGTACGCGCCGAACCGGCGCGCGAGCCGCTCGACCGTTGACGCCGCAAGCGTCTCGCCCGCGTCGTCGTGAAACGACGCGGCAGCGGCATCGTCGGCCGGCAGCGCGTCGAGCGCGCCCTGCACGTCGCCGCGGCGGATCGCGAGCGACAGGCGGCCGATCGGCGAATCGAGACCGAAACGGTAATTGCGTTCGAGCCACACGACGCAGTCTGCGAGCGGTGCGGGCGACGCGGCGGCGATGTCGTCGGCCACCGTTGCAACAGTCGACACCCGTGTTGCCGAACCTCCCGCGTGGGCCTGATCGAGCGGCGTGAGCTCGACGGCGTCGAGCCATGTGAGTTCGTCGGCCTCGATCCATGCAGGATCGGTGGCCGCGGATGCGCTAGCGAGGTCTGTCGGTGCAGGTGACGACGGAGCGGCCAGAGGCACCGCATCAGCCGGGGAAACCGCTTCGTCCTGCGGGTCGTCATCGAACAGCGACGCCTGTCGCGTATCCACGTTGCGCCGTGCGGGCGGCTTGCGCGCCGCGCTCGCCGACAATGGCGCGGAAGCCGGGGCCGGGGCTTGAGCCGCAACAGCAACCGCCCCCGCCACTTCGCCGTCCGGCACCGGCAAGGCCGCGACGAAAGCCGCTTCGTCGATCCCGAGCGCATCCGCGATGCGCGTGCGCGCAGCGGCGGTGAACGTCGGCCGTGCGCTGAGTTCGGCGAACACGGCGCCGGCTTCGACCGCGGCAAGCTGATCCTTGTCGCCGAGCAGCACGAGCCGTGCACCCGGCGCGAGCGCATCGAGCAGATGCGCGGCGAGCGCGACGTCGATCATCGACGCCTCGTCGACCACGATCAGGTCGTACGGCAACGGATTGTCGCGCTGATGGCGAAAGCCCGCCGCCCCGCCGCCGCCGAGCAGGCGATGCAACGTGTACGACGTGTCGGGCAGGCGCGCGGCAAGTTCCGGCGGCAGGTCGCCCGCCCGTGCGTGCAGCGCTTCCTGCATCCGCTGCGCGGCCTTGCCGGTCGGCGCCGCCAGCGCGATGCGCAGCCCCGGATGCGCGTCGAGCAGACAAGCCAGCACGCCGACGACGGTCGTCGTCTTGCCGGTGCCGGGGCCGCCGCTGACGATCGTCACGCGTCCTGTCAGCGCAACGATCGCCGCGACGCGCTGCCAGTCCATTTCGCCCGTCGCGGGCCCGAAGTAACGCGCGAGACTGTCGCGCAACCGGTCGGGCGACAGCACGTCGCCCGGCGCGGCGACGCCGGCCTGCGCGACGAGCGCATCGGCGAGCCGCCGTTCGTAGTCGAAATAGCGCGACAGATACAGATGGTCGTGCCGGTCGACGATCAGCGGCCGCTCGTCGCCGCGCGCGAGCGTGCCGAACGCCACCACGCCGCTTGCTGCAAGCGCCGCGCGCACGTCGTCGACCGGTTCCTCGTAGCGCTGCGCGAGCGCGCCGAGCGACACGCATACGTGGCCGCCCGCGGTCGCCCGGCTCGTCGCGAACGCGGCACGCGCCGCCCAGCGCGCGGCCGCGGCCGGCGCACCCGCACGGCGCGACAGGTCGCCGATGCGTCGCGCGAACCCTTCCGCGAGCGCGATGCCGAAATCAGCCGGCTCGGGCAGGCGCGCGACGAGGCCGCCGGTGAATTCGAGCGTATCGTCGGACACGTTCATGTGCGGCCCCCTTCCATCATCCGGTCGAGCGCGTCGACGAGTTCGCGCGCGGGCCGCCGCGCATGCACGCCGGCCGGTTCGCCGGCACTGCGCCAGTCCGGCCGCACGCCACGCACGAACAGGTACAGATAGCCCGCGATATGCGTGTCGTAGTCATAGTCGGGCAGCCGCCCGCGCAAATAGCGATGCAGCGCAACCGTATAGAGCAGCGCCTGCAGGTGATAGGCATGATCGGCCATCGCGACGTCGAGCGCGCGCGGGCCGTAAGCGTCCGGCGTATTGCCGAGATGGTTCGACTTCCAGTCGACGATCCAGAAGCGGCCGTCGTGTTCGACGATCATGTCGATGAAACCCTTGATGAAACCGGCGAGCACGCCAGCGTCTAGCGCAACGTCCGGATAGCCGTGTGCGACCAGCAGCCGGCGCAGCGCGCCCAGCTCGAGCGACGGCGCCGGGAACAGGAAACCCATTTCGTCGAGCCGCTTGGCGGGATCGAGATCCGCAAGCCGCATGCCCGGCACGAGCTCCGTGCGCACGACATCGTCGACGAGCCGCGCCATCATCGCGGGCAGGCGCGTCGCGAGTTCGGGCTCGGCCTCGACTGGCCGGTCATGCAGCGCGCCGAGCGCCGCCTGGTGCCATGAATCGGGCTCGGTGAACCGACTGAGTTCGAACAGGCGGTGCAGACACTCGCCCGCTGCCGCGCCGCGCGGAAACACGAGGATGTCGTCGTCCGGCGGCTCGACCGCGACGGTGTCGTCCACGGCAAGCGCGCCGTCCGGCGCGACGGCGGCAAGCGCATCGTGATCGGGCCGCAGCTCGTCGTCCGGCACGACCGCGACGCCCGCCTCCTCGCGCGCCATCGACGCGGTCAGCGAACTGAAGCTCGCCATCCGCCACGCGTCGCGCAGCACGCGCGTCGCATGGCGGGCGGCGAGCGTCTGCGATGCATCGTGGCCGGCAGCCAGCCGCTCACGGCGCGCCGGCACCGGCAACGGTGCAACGCTCACGGGTCCACCGGCGAGCGCTTGCCACGCAGCATCGAGCACCGCTTCGTCGGGCGGCTCGTCGAGCCACGCGTCGAACGACTGGCCGGCCCCGGCCACGAGCCAGTTCAGCACGCTGCGCCGCGCCTCGCGGGTCGAGCGCGACGACAGATAAAGCCCGGCGACGAGATAGCACCGATAGACCGCGCGCGTGAGCGCCACGTAGACGAGCCGCGCGCGTTCCGCCGCCTGCTCGCGCAGCGCCTGGCGCGCGGCATGCTCGGCGGCTTCGTCGTCGCACCCGTAATGCAGCACGGCGTCGCCCGCATCGTCGTGATACTCGCGCGCGTCGGGCAGCGCCGACGCGGGCGGCTCGCGCAGCCCGCCGTCGTTCAGGAACGGACAGAACACGACCGCGTATTCGAGGCCCTTCGACTTGTGCACCGTCACGATCTGCACGAGGTTGCGATCGGACTCGAGACGCAGCTGCGCTTCCTCGCCGCCGCCGTCGAGCCGTTGCGCGGCGAGCCAGCGCAGCGTCGGCGCGATGCCCGGCTGCGCGGACGCGCGCGCCTGCGTCAGTTCGGCCAGATGGTTGATGTCGGTCACGCGGCGTTCGCCGTCCGCGCCGGCCATCAGCCGCTCGGCGATCCGCAGCTCGCGCGTGAACGTGCGCCACATCACCGCGAAGCCGCGTTCGCGCCACAACAGCCGATAGCGCGAGAAGCGCTCGACCCAGCTCATCGCGTCCGCGCTGTCGGCCGCTGCACGCGACACATCGCCGTCGCCCTGCTCCATCCGCCACAACGCCCCGGCATCGAGGCCGAACCAGTCGGCGGCCAGCGCCGCGCGCAAGCGCCGCAGGTCGCCCGGCGCATCGATCGCCGCGAGCACGCGCTCGAGCTGCTCCGCATCGCCGGTCGAAAACACGGACGCCTGCGCGAGCTCGACGCTGCCGATGCCCCACGTGGCAAGCACGCGCTTCACGAGACTCCCCTGCCGGTGCGTCTGCACCAGCACCGCGATGTCGCCCGGCGACAGCGGCGTATCGCCGAGCCGCACATGTCCTTCGCGCGCGCCGCGCATCAGCCGGGCAATCTCGGCCGCGCACGCCTGGGCGGCCTGTGCCTGCGCGTCGCGCTTGAGCAGCGTGCCGTCGCCGCCCGGCAGCGCCCAGATCCGGAAATCGCCGCCCGGGGCCGGGTCGGCGCCGTCGACGAACGGTGCACGCACGCGCGTGCCGGCGCGCACCGCGTAATAGTCGAGCCCGTCGAGCACGAACGCGCGCGGGTTCGACATGAAGAAGCGGTTGCACGCATCGACGATCGCCGGCGTCGAACGCTGGTTGACCGCGAGCGTATAGCACGCGCTCGCGCTTGCCCGCGCGGCGAGATACGTATGCAGATCCGCCGCGCGGAAGCTGTAAATCGCCTGCTTCGGATCGCCGACGAGAAAGAGCGGCCCGCCCGGTGCGAAAATCCGGTCGAAGATCGCGAACTGCAGCGGGTCCGTATCCTGGAATTCGTCGATCAGCGCGGCCGGATAGCGCGCGCGCAGCGTCTCGGCGAGCCACGGATGCGCATGCAGCGCGTGATACAGGTTCGCGAGCAGATCGTCGAACGACACGACGCGGCGCGTACGCTTGCGTTCGGCCAGCTCGCCCGGCGCGGTGTCGAGCCAGTCGGCGACCAGCGCGAGCCAGCGCGCGCGCTGCGTGGCCTCGGCGGCGGCCACCGCCGCTTCGAGCGCGTCGGCGACGTCGAAGAATGGGTGTTCGGGGGTCGCGCCACCCTTTTTCGTCGCCTTCGCGAGCGCCGTGCGCGTGAGCTTGAGCGCCGCCTTCGGCAGCGCGGCGGCGGCATTGCTTTGCGCGAAATGCGCGGACCACGCGCCGAGCGCATCGGCGACGGCGTCGGGCTTGTGCGAACGCTGATTGAGCACGGGCTGCGCGGTGCGCAGCAGCGCGTCGATCGCCTCCCGCTCGTCGGCCCACATCCGCGCGGCCTCCGCGAAGCATTCGACGGCAGCGGCCTCCGCCGAGGCGTCCGGTTCGACGACGCCGTCCCAGCGTAGCGCGGCGAGCGGCTTCTTTAGCCGCCGCGCGAGCTGGGCGTCGAGCGCGGCCGGGCCCGCGCCCGAATCGACGAGCCACGTCGCGAAGCCGGGCCAGCGCGCGGCCATCGGCTCGACGCGCGTGCGCCAGAAGTCCGCCGCGAGCTCGAAGCGCAGCGCCGCATCGTCGGCCTGCATCTCGAACGCGAACGGCATCGCGGCCGCGAACGGCGCTTCCTGCAGCGCACGCTGGCAGAACGCGTGGATCGTGTGGATCGCCGCCTGGTCGAATGCGCGCAGCGCGCGCCGGATCCGCTTCGCGGCGGTCTCGGGGTCGAGCGCGCCGGCTTCGCCGAGCGTCGTCTCGAGCAGGCGCGCGACGAACGGATCGCCGCCGTCGTCGCCGGTATCGAGCGCATGCGCGAGTTGCGCCAGCCGCCCGCGGATCCGCTCGTGCAGCTCGGCCGTCGCCGCCTTCGTGAAGGTCACGACGAGGATTTCATCCGCGCCGAGATCCTTCTCCAGCAGCAGGCGCACGTAAAGCGCACAAATATTCCACGTCTTGCCGGTACCGGCCGACGCCTCGATCTGGTTGACGCCGTCGAGCGGACACGCGAAAACATCGAGTTCGAGCGCCGCCTGCGGCTGGGATGCGGCGCTCATGCGACCTCCTTCAGATGTTCCAGCATCGGCTCGAACACGAGCCGCGCGAGCGTGCCGAACGGCTCGTCGAGCGAAGGATGCGCACCGCGCCATGCGATCGCGATCGCCGGATCGTCGGCTTCGCTCACCACGCGCTCGTTGATCCAGACGCTCGCCGCCTTCGCCTCGCCGTCGGAAATGCGCGCCCACGCGCTGCGCGGGAAGAACCGCAGCGGCATGCGCCGCCCCGCGCGAAACAGCGCGGCGAGCGGCGCGAGGCGCTCGAGCGGTGCCGCGACCGGCGTGAGCTCGAACGCGCCGCCGCTGCCGAACCACAGCGTGCGGCGCGGACCGTCGGGCTCCACCGCGCAGTAGACGAGGTGCGCGAGCCACGCGGACAGGTAGTCGCGCGCGCTCGGCCGTGCATAGCGATAGATGATCTGGCCTGCCGGCGTCAGCCGGTTCAGCATGCCGTGCAGTTCGAGCGGCGCACTCACCGCATCGCTCGACAGCATCGCGTCATCGGCACCGAACAGCGCCTGTTCGGTGTCGGGCCAGGCAGGCGCGATCGCGAGCGTGAACGGCCGCCGTTCCATGCCGTCGGCCAGCGCACGCCGCACGTTCGACGCAAGCTGCGTCATCGAGCCGAGCGCCTGGTCGCGCCAGACCGCGCCCGTCGCGCCGCCCGGTAGTTCCGGGCTGGCGTCCGCGATGCGCAGCGCATGATCGTGCACGCCGCCTTCGTCCGATTCGATCAGGAGCGGCAGCACGCGCTCGGCGAGCGCGTCGCTGCCCGCAAAGTCGAGTGCGAATGGCTCTGTGTCGAGCAGTTCGGCCTGCGCGTCGGACAGCACGATGCCGAGCCGCGCACGCAGCAGCGCGCGGGCCGGATGCCGCCAGAACCGTTCGAATTCGCTGAACGCAACAGGTTCGACCGGCTCGGCCGGCAGCGGCTGCGTGAAGAACGGCTGCTCGCGCGTCGCGTCGCGCGCGGCTTCGGCTGCCAGCAGCGACGCCAGCGTCGCGCGCTCGGCGTCGTACGAAGCCAGTTCGCTGCCGGGCCGGAAATACTCGGCCGCGAACGGTTGCAGCGGATGTTCGACGATGAACGCGCGCCGCGCGGCATCGACCGCGTCCGGTGGGGTATCCTCGCCGGCCGTGACGAGCGCGAGATGGTCGAGCAGTTCGTCGACGAGCGCCGCGGGCGGCAACGGCGCGTTGTCGCGAATGCTGCGCCCCGTATAGGCAATCAGCAGCCGGTCGCGCGCGGCGAGCAGCAGGTCGAGGAACAGGTTGCGTTCGTCGTCGCGACGCTGCCGGTCGCCGAGCTTCGGCAACACGGCCATCAGGTCGAACTCGTCTGCGCGCGCGAGGCTAGGCAGCACGCCGTCGTCCATGCCGAGCAGGCACACGACGCGGTATGGCAGCCCGCGCAGGCTCGTCAGCGACGAGAACGTGACGCCGCCCCACGGCACCCCGCCGCGCGCCGGATCGTCGAGCGCGGCTGCCAGCCCCGCGCGGACGACGGCCGCGGGCAACGCTTCGTCGGGCGCGCCTTCCGTCATCGCGGCCAGCATCGCGTCGAGCGCGTCGCGCACGCCCGAGAGCGCATCGGCATACGCGGCACCGGAGTCGAAGAACCGCGCGAGCGTGTCGGCGAACAGTTCGCTCCATGCGCGTGGCGTGTGCGCGTCGGCGAGCCGTCGCGAGAAGCCGTCGAGATCGTCCGTGAAGCGCGCGAGCCGGCCGAGCAGTTCGGCCTCGCTGCCGGTGGCCGCCTCGATCGGCAGCCACGCGCCGACCGGTGCCGCGCCCTCGGGCATCGCATAGCCGAGGAAGAGCCGCGCGAGCGCATCGGAAAACGTATGGCGCGGCGCAGGCACCGCCGCATCGTCGCTCACCGTCGGCGACAGCCCGCGCCGCGCGCCGGCGGCCGCGAGCCAGGTCTGAACCGTCTCGAGCGCGGTTGCGTCGATGCCGTAACGGGCCGCCACCGCGTCGACGCGCAGCCATTCGACCAACTCGGGCGCGCCGACCTGCCGTTCCGGCAACGCGAGCCATTCGAGCAGCACGCGCGCGACCGGGTTCGCCTGCGACGGCGGCAGGCCGGTGATCCGGTAAGGCACGCGCGCGCCGCCGGCGCCCGCGGTGCCGAACACGGCATCGATCAGTGGCCCGGCCGCCGCGAGATCGGCGACCGCCACGAGCACATCGGACGGCTGCAGCGTCGCGTCCGCATCGAACCACGCGAGCAGGCGGTCATGCAGCACCTCGAGCTGGCGCGCGAGGCTGTGGCATACGTGCACCTCGATCCCGCGCTCGGCCGGCGCTTCGCCGAGCTCCGCCTCCGGTTGCAGGTCGAGGATCGCATTCTGCACGCGCGCGAGCCAGGTCGGCGCGGGATTCCCGACGAAACGCGACGCATCGCCCGACGCGGCGCTTTCAGTCAGTTCGTGCAGCATGTGCAGCTGCGCCTGCGTCTGCCGGCCCCACTCCGCGAGCAGCGGATGGCCGACTTCCTGATAGTCCAGCCGGCCGGCCGCGTCGAGCGCCTCGGCATGCGCGGCGGTGACGATGTCGAACCAGAATTCGCGGCACGGATTGAGCGCATAGACGCGCACGTCGATCCAGCGCGACAGCTCGCGCAGCAGCGCGACGTGCAGCGGCGGCATCGTCGGCAGCGCGAACACGCTGACCGATTCCGGCCAGTCGGCACGCGCGACGGTTTCGGGATCGAGGTTGCGCGCCTCCACGAGGAAGCGATGCGCGGGCGGCGTGCCGCTGTCGCTCAGCTCCGCAAGCAGCGCGCGCCACAGCGCCGCCTGCCAGTGCTCGTCGTCGCGTGCGGCATCGCTGATTCCGCGCGGCGCGACGTCGCCCGCGAGCACCGACTCGCCGGCCTGCCATGCGGCCAGCCATTCGGGCCGATAGGTCAGGTAATGATCGAGCACGGCCGCGACGCGCTGTGCGAGCTCGTAGCGCATCGCGTCGTCGGACGCGGACAGATACGCAGCCAGCCGCGGCGACGCGAGCCACGGCGCGCCGCTCGCGCGCTGCGCGAACAGCCGGTAGCAGCGCCACACGAGGCGGTCCGGTGCGAACGGCGAGCGGGCGGGCACCGTCAGCACGCGGCCGATCTGCGCCCACAGCCATTGCGCGAGATACGTAAACTCGACGTTCGCGCACACGCCGTGGCGCACGGCGATGTCGAGTTCCAGACGGCGGCGCAGCGCCGCGCTCGGCACGATGACCTGTTGCGGCGCCCACGGGCCGTTGCGGGCCGGAAACGCGGCCAGGTCGTCGAGCAGCGCGTCGGCCAGCGTTTCGTGACGGTTCGAATAGAAGAGATGGAGCATGAAGCGGGTGTCGGAGCCTCGCGCCGGCCAAGCCGTGCGAACGGGAGCACCAAGGATAGCAAAAGGACCGTCGCGGCGAACCTCGTCCGAAAGGCCAGGTTTTGCGGACCACGAAATACGATAGACTCGTCGCCAGTCAATACGCCGCCCCGGGCGTCTTCGTCTGTCATTCAGCCCATCGATGCGCTATTCGGTCGAAATCAGAAAGTTTTTCTACAGCCAGTACTTTTTCGGTGGCCTGCGGATCGCGGTCGGCGTATCGCTGCCGGCCGTGCTGTGCCTGATCGTGTTTCACAACCGGGAGCTCGGCTTCACGATCTCGACCGGCGCGCTCGGCGCGTGCGTCGTCGACATGCCGGGCCCGCTGAAGTACAAGCACAACGAAATGCTCGCGTGCAGCGTGATCGGCTTCCTGGCCGCGCTCGCGACCGGCCTCGCCACGCCGAACATCTTCGCGTTATGGCTGACGATCGTGCCGCTCACGTTCGTGCTGTCGCTGATCGTCGTCTACGGCAACCGCTGGCCGCAGATCAGCTTCGCGACGCTGTTCATGATGGTAATGACGCTCGAGGAGAAGTTCACGCCGCTGCAAGCGTTCGTCAATGCCGGCTGGATTCTCGCGGGCGGCCTCTGGTACACGTACTGGGCGACGCTCGTGTCGCAATGGCAGGCGCGCCGGATCGAACAGCAGGCGCTCGCTGAAAGCCTGTTCGCGTGCGCCGACTACCTGCTCGCGCGTGCGCAGTTCTACGATCTCGATGCCGATCTCGACGAGTGCTATCGCAATCTCGTCGCGAAGCAGATCACCGCGGTCGAAACGCAGGAAACCGCGCGCGACATCGTGCTGCGCAACCTGCCGAAGCTGCGCCGCGGCAAGCTCGACCCCGGCCGTACGACGATGTACAACCTGTTCATCAACAGCGTCGACCTGCACGAGCTGTTCGTCGGCGCGCACACCGACTACCCGCTCGTGCGCAACACGTTCGGCGGCTCCGACCTGATCATTTTCTATCGCGACCTGATCCGCAAGGCGGCCCGCGACCTTGAGGAAATCGGCCTCGCCGTGCTCGAGAATCGCGCGCCGCATTCGCGAATCAGCGTCAAGGCCGAACTGCGCGCGATCGAGTACGAGATCGAGCTGATGCGCAAGAAGAACTTCCCCGCCACCAACGCGGAAGCCTACGCAGCCGTGCTCGCGACGTTCCGGCGCATCTGGAGCGCGACGCGCCTGATCGACCGGATGCGCCGCAACCTGTCGGGCCATGCCGACCCGCAGCAGACCGAACTGAAGATCGACAAGGCGCTCGCGCGCTTCCTGCAGCGGCGCCGGATGTCGCCGCTGCTGATCTTCTCCAACCTGAACATGCGCTCGCCGAGCTTTCGCCACGCACTGCGCGTGACGATCGCGGTCGCGGTCGGCTTCTGGCTCGGCCGGCTGCTGCCGCTCACGAACGCCTACTGGATCGTGATGACGACCATCATCATCCTGAAGCCCGGCTACTCGCTCACCAAGCAGCGCAACGCGCAGCGTATCGTCGGCACGTTGATCGGCTGCGCGGCGAGCATTGCGCTGATCTACACGGTCAAGGAGCCGCACCTGCTGATCGCGATCATGTTCGGGTCGATGGTGATGAGCTACAGCCTGCTGCTGTTCAACTACGCGGCGAGCGTCGTGTTCACGTCGTCTTACGTGCTGCTGATGTTCCACCTGCTCGCGCCGGGCAGCATGCGGATCATCGGCGAGCGCGCGATCGACACCGTGGTCGGCTGCATGATCGCGATCGCAGCGAGCCGCCTGTTCCCGTACTGGGAATACCGGCTGATGGGCAAGCTCGTCACCGACATGCTGACCTCGACCCGCAAGTATTTCGAGGCCGTGTGGCGCGCCGGGCGCGGCGTGTCGCCGCCGCCCGTGCCGGCCGCCGACGGCGCAGCGGTCGTGCCGGTCGTCGCCGCGGCGATCGAGACGCCGGCCACCGCCCTCGACGACGACTACCGCTACCGCCTCGCACGCAAGGACGTGCACATCGCGTTCGCGAACCTCGGCCAGGCGTTCCAGCGAATGATGATCGAGCCAAAGGCGCACCAGCGCTTCGTGCCGGAGCTGAACGACCTGCTCGTGCAGACGCACGTGCTCGGTGCCCAGATCACAGCCGCCGCGCCGCTGATCCGCAGCGCGTGCGCGGCCGACGAGAACATCGTCCACGACGATGCGTTGCGCCGCGGCCTGTCCGCCGTGCTCGAGAACCTCGAGAAGGCGGAAGCCGGCGAGCCGCCGCCGGCCGACCAGCTCGACACGACGAAGCAGATCACCCGCGACCTCGACGCAATGGTCGTGTCCGCGGAAAAATCCGACGCGGTGGGCGCCGAGCTCACGCACGACCTGAAGGTGCTCGCGCACCAGTGCAAGCAGATGCTCGCGTCGTCGCTGCTGATTCGCAAGGACGCGAGCGTCATCCGCCTGCCCGCATGAGGCCCTGACGTCGTTCCGCCGCCGGCCGCCCGCGCACGCACGCAAGCGGGCCGGCCGGCGGCGCTCCCCGCTCCCGCAACTCCCTCCCGAAGCATGACCCGCACGCCACATACGGCCGACGCGTCCGCCGCGCGACGGCCCCACCTCCGATTACACCGGTTGCGCCAGTCAGGGAATACCCGATTCCGGTCGCTGGCTCCGGCTTGTTATCATTCCGACATCTTCAAGTTGTATATACAACTTGAGCCAACCGGGCCGGCCCCGTTCGCCCGGTCCGTCGCATAACGATATCGGAGACTCGATGAAGAACTTGCAGCGCCATCTGAGCGCGCGGCACATCCGCTTTCTCGCGCTGGGCTCGGCGATCGGCACCGGCCTGTTCTACGGCTCGGCGTCCGCGATCCAGCTCGCGGGCCCGGCGGTAATCCTGGCCTATATCCTGGGCGGCGCGGCTGTCTACATGGTGATGCGCGCGCTCGGCGAGATGGCCGTGCGCGAGCCCGTCGCCGGCTCGTTCGGCCACTACGCAACCGAAAACCTCGGCCCGTTCGCGGGCTTCGTCACCGGCTGGACCTACACGCTCGAAATGGTGATCGTCGCGATCGCCGACATCACGGCATTCGGCATCTATATGGGCTTCTGGTTTCCGGATGTCCCTCAATGGATCTGGGTGCTCGGCGTCGTCGCGATCATCTGCGGGCTGAACCTGTGCCATGTGAAGGTGTTCGGCGAGCTCGAGTTCTGGCTGTCGATCATCAAGGTCGGCGCGATCGTCGCGATGATCGGCGGCGGCGTCGCGATCCTGCTGACCGGCATGCATTTCGGCCATTCGGCCGACGTGCCGACATTCGCGAACCTGTGGAACCATGGCGGCTTCTTCCCGAACGGGATCGGCGGGTTGATCGCGTCGCTGTCGGTCGTGATCTTCGCGTACGGTGGCATCGAGGTGATCGGGATGAGCGCCGGCGAGGCGAAGGATCCTGAGCGCGTGATTCCGCGCGCGATCAACGCGGTGCCCGCGCGCATCCTGTTGTTCTACGTGCTGACGATGGTCGTGCTGATGTCGATCAGCCCGTGGACGGGCGTCGGCAGCGACGGCAGCCCGTTCGTGCAGATCTTCTCGGCGCTCGGCGTGAAGTCGGCCGCGACCATTCTCAACCTCGTGGTGATCAGCGCGGCCATCTCCGCGATCAACAGCGACATCTTCGGCGCGGGCCGGATGATGTTCGGGATGGCGCGGCAGGGCCAGGCGCCGCGCGTGCTGATGGCGACGTCGCGGCACGGCGTGCCATGGGTCACGGTGCTCGTGATGGCCGGCGCGCTGCTGATCGGCGTGCTGCTCAACTACCTGATGCCGAAGGACGTGTTCCTGGTGGTCGCGGCGATCGCGACGTTCGCGACCGTGTGGGTGTGGCTGATGATCCTGCTGTCGCAGGTCGCGATGCGCCGCCGCCTGTCAAGCACGGAGGTCGCGGCGCTGAAGTTCAAGGTGCCGTTGTGGCCCGTCGCACCCGCGCTGACGATCGCGTTCATGGCTTTCGTGATCGTGATGCTCGGCTGGTTCGAAGATACGCGCGTCGCGCTTTACGTCGGCGCGGCATGGCTCGCGCTGCTCGCGCTCGTGTTCTACGCACGAATCCGCCCGAAATTTGCGCCTGCGTCACGTTGACGCGCGACTGACCTTCCACGCGGCGCGCGGGCTTCGGCGCCCGCATCTATCGCGGCGCGACGCCTCGCGCCGCCCACCGCTTCCACTCTTCCTGCCGTTCCTGCGCATCGCTGGCGGCCCGACCGGGCCGTGCAGCGATCATGCGCATCCGCGCCGGAGTCAGTGCGACGCGGCGCTCGCGGCCTCGGCCGGATGGGCCTCGTCGTACGCGTGCTTCTGCGAGATCGCGTTATACAGGATCGTCCCGATCACGAGCAGCACGGCCACGACGATCAGGATGCTCACGTTGCGGACAGGGTTCTTCTTGCGCTGATCGTTCATGGTCGGTACGGCTCCGTCGATTTCGTTGAAGCGGGCATTCTACGCGCTTGCGCCTGCGCTGCGACGCCCCGGTAGCCACCCGTTACTATCTTCGTGCCCCGATAATCGGGGCTTTGGCCAGCCAGGCCCGGCATGATTCTCGCCCCCAGTCGCAGTCATGATCCGGGGGGTGTTGTCACCGGGCCTGGTGGGTGGCTGGTGATCG
>NZ_CADFEC010000020.1:0-116147 GCF_902833195.1 Burkholderia sp. BCC1638 | reverse complement strand
CCTGACTTACTTTAGTGTGAGACTCTTGATACTTTCGCTTTCTGATCCGAAGATCAGCTCGCGGCCATCAAGCGCCCACACTTATCGGCTGTTAATTTTTAAAGAGCATTTCTGCGAGAAACCTGAAGTTTCTCAACAGCGCTGCGTTTTCAGCAGCAGAGAAGCGAGATTATGAACCGTCTTTTCCAGCTCGTCAACAACTTTCTGAACTGCTTCGTTGCGACGACTGGGGTTCAACTTCGTGTGCGCCGGGGTTCCACAACCGCCCTCGTCCGCACCGCTTCCCTTCTTCCTCCGCGCTGCGTTTCCGTTAGCGCGAAAGAGGCGTGATTCTAAGCAGCTCCCGGCGATCGCGCAAGGGTTTGATGGATTTTTCTTCATCCTCGCCGATTCAGCCTTCCGGCCATGCCGGAGCACGAGACCGCTTATGGTGCAAAGAACGGACTAGAATGTGAGGTTCTTCGCCCCTTTCTATACGTATTTAATATGCGCCAGCGAATCGCCAAACGCCTCCCCCCCGACGCCGACAAACTGGTCGGCCTGTCGCTTGCGCTCTTCGCCTCGGGCAGCCGCATCGAGGATCGCTTCTGGGAAGCGAAGCTCGATGCGCTACTCGCCAAGATCGTTCGCAACGGCAACCAGACCACGCTCGACGCGGCACTCGACCATCTGCAGCAGAACCACCCTGATGCCTATGGCGCGCTCGCCGACATGGCCGAGACGCATAGTGAATCGATGGTGATCGAGCACGACGGCCAGCCGTACGATGCGCTGCTGGTCGCCGTTCCCGTTCTTGCCTGGACGCGCTACATGATTCCGTCGGGCCCGCTGAAAGGCGACGTCGCCGACGCACTGCGCGCGCACCTGCAAGCGCACGTGCTCGCCACCGGCACGCTGGTCGGCCTCGCCCCGTTCCTGTACAGCATCGACCAACTGCCGCGCCACCACGTCGAGACCTACCGGCTCGCCCAGCAGCTCGCGCACGCTGCGCTCGGCCAGCACGCCGCCAAGCTCAGCTTCGGCGACTTGCCCGAAACCTCGCCGATCCTGGCAGACCCACGCTTTCTCCTCGCCGTCGTCGCCGCGCCAGCCGGCGCTCCGCTGTTCCGCTGGCAGGAAGAAGAGCACGGCAATCGGATCGAACGCGGCCAGTGTCTCGAGCAATGGACCGCGCAGGGCGGTCCGAACCTGTCGATTGCTCTCCCCGGCTGCGAGTTCGAATGCCTGCTCCCGGACGCATACTATTCGGCCTGCCGTGATGCGGACGAGCGCATCCGTCCGCACACGGTCCGAACGGCGATCCGTTATCTTTTCGACACACTTGGTACGGCACCGCAAGAGCTGCGCGCCGTGGTCGCAGGCTTCGGCGAGCGACGGATCGACGAGTATCGCGTCGGCTTCACGCGACGCGCCAGCAACGACGTGATCTATGGCGTCGTGTGGCCGCTCTACGGCCGCGAAAACGGCGACGTGTCGATCGACAGCGCGACGCTCGAAGGCGAAGCACCGATCGAAGGGCCGCTCGAGGAGATAGTGAGTCTGCTGAAGGAATGCGGCGTAACCGACGTCCGCCGGCACGCGGGCCGCTTCGAGCCGGAATATTGCGACGACTGCGGCGTGCCGCTCTATGCGGATCCGCTCGGCGAAATCGTCCACGCGGAAATGCCAGAAGACGCCTCGCCCGCCCAACCGCACTTTCACTGATCGCACACTGCAGGCCCGCAGCGCCTGCCCGACGAAGCCGCTCCCGGTTCCAGCCGGAGCGGCTTTTTTCTGGTCCGCATTTCCGTCATTCGAAATTTCAGACTTCTCCTAAGCCTTTCAGCCAAGCAGACTTCGTGTAAGGTTTTTGTCATTATCGGATCCAACGCATGCCAACGGCAGCTCAATGACTCACCTTACGGAGGTTGAATATGCGGTTCCTGGTGCTGAACTCAGACGCCGAACGGCGTGACGGACTGAAGGCCCTGCTGCGGCAGATCGACCGTCACGCCAGCATCAACGATGCGCCCGATGGCTTCCAGGCGCGCCGGCTGCTGCGCACCCAGCGCTTCGACCTCGTTGCCATCGACTGGCTGGACGTCGGCCGCCTCTGCGAACTCCAAGCGCTCTGCAGCGCCTGCTCGCCAACGCCCGTCGCGGTACTAATCGACGAATCCACGCCGGAAGCCATCCAGCGCTTCTACAACTATGGCGTCGCGGGTGTGATCCCGCACTCCACACGGCCGCACCTGATCGTGCGGGCGCTCGAAATGGTTCTGCTGGGCGGCCATTACATCCCGCCCATCGCACTCAGCCTGCTGCCCTCCACTGCCGCGGTATGCCACGACGCCCATTTCCAGACGCTCGCCGGATCGCTGCCGCGCCGCCCGCCAAGTGGTCTCCTGTCGCCCAGACAGGCGCAGATCATGCGGTTCGTCCATATGGGCAGCACCAACAAGATGATCGCTCGCACGCTCGGCATCAGCGAAGGCACCGTAAAGATCCACCTCGCCAGCATCTTCCAGCAGCTGGGCGCGGCAAACCGCGCCGCCGCAGTCGCGATCTACAACGGATGGCTGTCGCCGCATCTCGAGGTGTTGCTGGCAAACCGTGATCGTGCAAGCAAGCCCGTCATCGGCGAACGCGGCCCGGTTCCGCTGCGCATGCAACGGAACGACCGTCCATACCCGCTACCCGCCGCGAACACCGATACCCGGGACCTGCCGCTCGCGGCCGAACCGCCAGCGCGGTTTAGGCGCGAGCGCTGATCGGACAGTATCGATATTGCGACGGTCGACATGTGCGGATTCCCACCTTCGATGCTCAACGAGTAATATGAACGCATGGGTTTTCTTTTCACACCGCTTCCGCTCTGGGTTGGCATCGGTGGCTGGATCGCCACCGTGGCGTTGCTCGCGCTCGCGCTCTGGAATCGTCCCTTCGTCCGTCTCCAGGACGCAACGCTCCAGCACGTGTGGCTCGCGCTCGTCACCGCGATCACGGTGCTCTGGGCCTCGAATGCGTGGCTCGAGGACGGCATCGTCATGCACCTGCTCGGCGCGACGCTGCTCGTCACGCTGTTCGACTGGACGCTTGCGCTGATCGCGATGGGTGCCGTCACAGCCGTCGCCGCTATCGTCTTCGATGCGCCGTGGCAAGGCGTCGGCGTGACCTATCTGATCTACGGTGCGCTACCGGTCGCCGTGTCCGCGTTGCTGCAACGCGCCGCGATCGCGTGGCTCCCGCACAATCTCGCGTCGTTCATCACCGGCCAGGGATTCCTGTCACCGGCCATCGCGATCGTCGCAGTCGCAGCGGCCGCAGCCGGAGTCCAGCTCGCTCTCGCGGACGGCGTGCCCGTCGTCATTCCCGCAGGCTATCTGCTGAACACCGCGCTGCTCGCGCTCGGCGAAGCCTGGTTCACCGGCATGGCCACCGCGCTCATCGCCGTCTATCGTCCGGCGTGGGTCACGACGTTCGACGTTCGGCGCTACCGCCTCGGCGGTCCGCGCGCCTGAGCGTGCCGGTCCCGGTGCGATCGGCGCGCGTGACGATCCGCTTCCGCAGCGCGGGAGAGTGCGACATCTACTGCCGCACAACTTTTTTACGCTAAGATTGAACTCCTGATCTTCATCGGGCATCTATACGTGCCCGATGTCTCATTCGCTCCTCACCAATAACCAGATGGACAGCTCACCTGCCTCGCTCCGGATCTTCCGGGCGTTCGGCAAGCTGGCAGCCTGTGTCGCGGGCCTGTCGCTTGCGCTTCCGGCACCGGTATTCGCCGACCTCCTCGACCAGCGCTCCGAACTGATCAACAAATTCGTCAACGAGATGCATGCCGATCCGATCGTCGCCGATTGTGCGGCGCACGGCAGCTTCATCGCCAGCACATCGACGGCCTTCGACCGCGTCGACTTCGCACCGAACGCGTTCGAAAGCGGCAACGCGACGATCACGCCGTGGAACGATTCGTTCGATCAGGGCAAGCAGCGCGTGAAGGTCGACAACATCGTCACCGTGGACGGCCTCGGCGTCCACAGCGACGGCAGCGACCCGACACCGCTGAAATTCCGCTGCGGCTATGTCGGGCAGCAAATGCTGGCGTTCAGCTGGAACGATCCGGTGCCGCCACTGAAGCCGCGTGTCGAACGCCCGTCGTCGACGAAGAAGTTCAAGGGCAAGTCGCACCGCGGCAAGGTCAAGGCCAAGGCATCCGGCCGCACCGGCAAGAAAGCCGTCGCAACGCAGAAATCAAGCGGCCAGAAGAAAGCCGTGAAGAAGAAAACCGCGAAGAAGTCCTGATCCGACGGAGCGGCAACGACAGAAGCAAAAAAGCCGGCGCATCGCACGATGCGCCGGCTTTTTCATATCGACGACGGTACGCTTATGCGAACGTCTCGACGTGCACCAGGATTGCCGCCAGCATCGCCGCGCCGAGCGCGGCGCTCCGCTCGCCGTTCCAGCCGACCCGTTCGTCCGGAAGGTTCGCATTGTCCTTGAACGGCATCTCGAGCGTCAGTGACAAGCAGCCGAATTGATGGCCGATGTACTTCGACGCAAGCTTGAGCGCGTCTTCCTTGTACTTGCTCGCCGCATAACCGTGCTCGGTCTGGAAATCCGGGCTCGCGACCTTGAACGCATCGATGAATGCGGTTTGCTCCTTGCCCTGCTGCTCCGTGAAGCTCGGCAGCATTTCCGAACCCGCGACGAACACGTACGGCAGATCCTCGTCACCATGAATGTCGAAGAACATGTCGCAGCCGATCGAATGGATCGCATCGCGCACGGCCAGCACTTCGGGGCTGCGCTCGGCATCGGGCGCCATCCACTCGCGATTCAGGTTCGCGCCCGCCGCGTTGGTGCGCAGGTTGCCGTGCACGCTGCCGTCCGGATTCATGTTCGGGACGATGTAGAACGTCGCGCGGTCGTACAGCTTGCGCGCCACCGGATCGCCCGCCCAGTCGCCCCACCCCGCCAGCCGCTTGACAAGCCCTTCGACGAACCACTCGGCCATCGTCTCGCCCGGATGCTGGCGTGCGATGATCCACACCTTCTTCTTCGGTGCGCCGTCGACCTCCGGCGTACCGAGCGTCAGCAGCGACATCGGACGGCCTTCAACCGTTCGGCCGAGCTCGACGACGCTCGCCTGCGGCAATTGCTGGACCGCGCCGAGGAACGCGGCATGACGATCTTCCGAGTACGGCTCGAAATACGCGTAGTAGATGCTGTCGAACTCGGGCGTATGGTCGATGGTCATCGTCTTGCCGTCGAACGTCGTCGGCACGCGGAACCAGTCGACCCGGTCATAGCTCGCGACCGCGCTGTAGTTACGCCATCCCGACGGATACGCGCATTCGGCCGCATTCTCGAACGACATCACGCACCGCTCACCGCGTGCGCCCGTCAAACGGAAGTAGAACCATTGGGCGAATTCCGATCGGTTGTCGCCGCGGACGCGCAATCGGATCGCGTTGGGGCTGTCGCACGACACGACGTCGATGGCACCCGCGTCGAAATTGCTGGTGATCGAAAGGGTCATCTATCTCTCCAGTGTCGACCGGAACCGGCGGTTTGCCGCGCGTCCGGCCTCATGCATGCGCCGGCCGTCTCGTGAACGGCCGGCTTGGTCACTCGCCGATTCGCCGGCGATATACGTAAGTCGAATCGTTCGACGCAGCGGCATCGAACGCGTAGTCTTCCGCCGCGAAATCCTTCAGCGCCGCCGGTTCGGCGATGCGGTTCTCGACGATGTAACGCGCCATCAGGCCACGGGCGCGCTTCGCATGGAAGCTGATGATCTTGTAGCGACCGCCCTTCCAGTCTTCGAACACCGGCGTGACGATCGGCGCGGCCAGCAGTTTCGGCTTGACCGACTTGAAGTACTCGGTCGACGCGCAGTTGACCAGCACGCGCGCCGCGCCGCTACGCGTCTCGAGCTGCTCGTTCAGCGCCCGCGTGATCCGGTCGCCCCAGAACGCATACAGATCCTTGCCGCGCGCGTTCGCGAAACGGGTACCCATCTCGAGCCGGTACGGCTGCAGCAGGTCGAGCGGACGCAGCAGCCCATACAGGCCCGACAGCACGCGCACGTGCTGCTGCGCATAGTCGAGATCGGCGGCCGACAGCGATTTGGCATCGAACCCTTCGTACACGTCGCCGTTGAATGCGAGCACCGCCTGCTTCGCGTTGGCCGTCGTGAAGGTCGGCGACCAGTCCGCATAGCGCTGGAAGTTCAGCCGCGCGAGCGGGTCGGAGATGTCCATCAGCGTCGAGATGTCCTGCGGCGACAACTTGCGCAGGCCGTCGATCAGTTCCGACGCATCGTCGACGAATGCAGGCTTCGTGTAAGACGGCACGTGGGCAGGCGTATCGTAGTCGAGGGATTTGGCTGGGGAGAGAACGATTATCATAGAGGCTCGCTGGCACGCCGTGCCTTGCGGTCAGACGAAAACCACTGATTGTAACGAATGACCCGCTCTCTCGCCCCGCATGCCGCACATCGCGTCGTGCTCGACTCGAACGTCTGGATCGACATACTCGTATTCGACGACCCTGCCACCCGCCCGATCCGGGCGGCGCTCGAACGCGGCACGCTGGCCGCCGTAATCGACGGCCGCTGCCTGAACGAACTCGAGCTCGTGCTCGACTACCCGCAGTTTCAGGCGCGCGCGATCGACAAGGCCGAAGCGCTCGCGACGGTCGCCCGCCTGACGAGCCTCGTCGAGCCGTCGCCCGTCGACGCCGACACGCCGCCCCTGCCGAAGTGCAAGGACCGCGACGACCAGAAATTTCTCGAGCTCGCGCGCGCCGCGCAGGCCGACTGGCTCGTGTCGAAGGACCGTGCGCTGCTCAAGCTCGCGAAGCGCACCGCGCGCGACTTCGGCTTCCGGATCGCGCAGCCCGTGCCGTTCACCGAAGCCTGCGCGCTCGATGCCGCATTGGCCACCACTACCACGCCGGCCTGACGGGCCCGGCGCCACCCGCTTGCGACCGTATCGATGAACGCTCCTTCCGACATGCCTACGACTCCCGTTTTCCCCTCGCGCCTGCCGAACGTCGGCACGACGATCTTCACGGTCATGAGCGCGCTCGCCGCCGAGAAAGGCGCCGTGAACCTCGGCCAGGGCTTCCCGGATTTCGACTGCGACCCGCGCATCGTCGACGCGGTCGCGGCCGCGATGCGCAACGGTCACAACCAGTATCCGCCGATGGCCGGCGTCGCGCCGTTGCGCGACGCGATCGCCGACAAGATCGCGCAGGTCTACGGCCGGCGCTACGATCCGGCCACCGAGATCACGGTCACGGCCGGCGCAACGCAGGCCCTGCTGACGGCGATCCTGTGCGCGGTCCATCCGGGTGACGAGGTAATCGTCGTCGAACCGACCTACGACAGCTATCTGCCGTCGATCGAGCTTGCCGGCGGCAAGCCCGTGTTCGTCACGCTGGAAGCGCCCGACTATGCGATCCCGTTCGATCGCCTGGCCGCCGCGATCACGCCGAAAACGCGGATGATCATGATCAACACGCCGCACAACCCGACCGGCACCGTGTGGCGCGAGGCCGACATGCGCAAGCTCGAGGAGATCGTGCGCGGCACCAATGTGCTGATCCTGTCGGATGAAGTGTACGAACACATGGTCTACGACGGTGCGCGGCATGAAAGCGTCGCGCGCTACCCGGAACTGGCCGCGCGCAGCTTCATCGTGTCGAGCTTCGGGAAGACCTACCATGTGACGGGCTGGAAGGTCGGCTATGTCGCGGCGCCTGCCGCGCTGACCGCGGAGTTCCGCAAGGTCCATCAATTCAACGTGTTCACGGTGAACACGCCGATGCAGATCGGGCTTGCCGACTACCTGCGCGATCCGGCACCGTACCTGACACTGCCCGACTTTTACCAGAAGAAGCGCGACTTCTTCCGCGCCGGCCTCGAGCGCACGCGCTTCAAGCTGCTGCCGTGCCCCGGCACGTACTTCCAGTGCGTCGACTATTCGGCGATCAGCGACCTGTCCGAAGCGGAATTCTCGAAGTGGCTCACGTCGGAGATCGGCGTGGCGGCGATTCCCGTGTCGGCGTTCTATCACGAGCCGCACGAATCGGGCGTCGTGCGCTTCTGCTTCGCAAAACAGGAAAGCACGCTCGCATCCGCACTCGAACGGCTCGCACGCCTGTAAGTCCTGCATGGGCGGCCGGGCACGGTGCGACACCGCGCCCGCGCCGCGCTTACGAACGCGCGGCGCTCGTCGCCTCGACATAGGCCTTGCGATCGGCCGCCACGCGCTGCGCGACCGGCCGCTCACCGACCAGCTTCGCGTGCGCCTTCCAGTCGATGCCGGCATCGAGCAGGAAATCGCGGCCGAAGATGGCCTTCGTCGCCATTCCGATCACCGGCAGATGGATCGCCGCGGCAATGTCCGCCAGCGTGAACGTGTCGCCGAGCACGTAGGGCGAAAATTGCGTCATCCGCTTGAATGCATCGATCGCGCGCGGCAGGCGCTTCTCGACGTGCGCCTTCATCCCGTCGCTGACCTTGCCGCCGAAAAACGCTTCCGTATAAACCTCGCGCGCGGTCCATTCGAGATACAGCTCGAGCGTCTCGACGAGTTCGCGCACCTTCGCGGCCGCGAACGGTCCGGCCGGAAAAATGGCCTTGTCGGGATAACGCGCCGCCAGATACTCGATGATCACCTGCGATTCGAACAGCGCGCCCTCTTCCGTCTTCAAGAACGGAATCTTGCCGAGCGGCGAATCGGCGAGCAGTGCCGGATCGCTGATCGGCAGACTGCATGCCGATTCCTCGAACGGGATGTCATGTTCGAGCAGGACGAACTTCACCTTGTTGTAATAGTTGGACAACGGAATACCGCACAGCTGTAGCATCGGAGTCTCCTTCGTTGCTGAAGCGCGCCGCGGCGATGCCGGCGGCATCGGGATACGTCGCGCTGAAAAGCACGTTCGTGCTAGTCTAAAGCAGTTTCGCGTCCGTCATGACAACAATACATCCGCTGCGGCAGCACCCTCGCGGGTATGCGCATGCGCCCGCGCAGCATGCGGTGTCGCAGCCTCGCCATCCGATGGAGACACATTCGCATGAGTGCTGAACTGCTGGCCTCGCGTCCACCCGAGAGCGAATCGACGCTCGTCCTCACGCTGTCCAATCCCGGCGCACGCAACGCGCTGCATCCCGACATGTATGCGGCCGGCGTCGAGGCGCTCGCCACCGCCGAGCGCGACCCCGCCATTCGCGCTGTCGTGCTCACGGGTGCCGATCGTTTCTTTTGCGCGGGCGGCAACCTGAACCGACTGCTCGACAACCGCTCGAAGGATCCGTCCTACCAGGCCGACAGCGTCGATCAGCTCGCCGCGTGGATCACGGCGATCCGCGCAACGAACAAGCCCGTGATCGCGGCAGTCGAAGGCGCGGCGGCCGGCGCGGGCTTTTCGCTCGCGCTCGCATGCGACCTGATCGTTGCCGCGCACGACGCGAAGTTCGTGATGTCGTACGCACGCGTCGGCCTCACGCCCGACGGCGGCGGCTCGTGGTTCCTCGCGCGCGCACTGCCGCGTGCGCTCGCCGCCGAAATCCTGTTCGAGGGCAAGCCCGTCTTGGCCAACCGCCTGCATGCGCTCGGCGTCGTCAATCGGCTCGCCGTGCCAGGTGCTGCGCTGTCCGACGCGCTCGCGTGGGCCGACTCGCTTGCCGGCATCTCGCCGAACGCGCTCACGCGCATCAAGTCGCTGCTCGACGATGCGACCGCACAGCCGCTCGATGCGCATCTGGGCACCGAGCGCGATCACTTCGTCGCATCGTTGCATCATGCGGATGCATTCGAAGGCATTACCGCATTCCTCGAGAAACGCCAACCGCGCTACAAGCGCTGATCCGCCGCCGCCGCTGCGACGACACGCACGCACAGGCGCGCGGCCGCACGTTTCCGTCGCCTGCAGCCCGTATCGATCCATGCTCTAATGACCGCCTGTCGCGGCGCCCCGCCGGCGCCGTTTTCGCGCATGCAATAAAGGAGTTGACGATGATCGACGTCTACAGCTGGGCGACCCCGAACGGCCACAAGATACACATCATGCTCGAGGAAACCGGCCTCGCGTATCGTGCGCATCCGGTCGATATCGGCGCGGGCGACCAGTTCAAGCCCGAATTTCTGAAGATCAGCCCGAACAACAAGATCCCCGCGATCGTCGACGCGGACGGCCCCGGCGGCAAGCCGATCTCGCTGTTCGAATCGGGCGCGATCCTCGTGTACCTGGCGGAAAAGACCGGCAAGTTTCTGTCGACCGAGCCGGCCGAACGCTACGCGACGCTCGAATGGCTGATGTTCCAGATGGGCGGCGTCGGCCCGATGCTCGGGCAGGCGCACCACTTCCGGCTGTACGCGCCGGAGAAGATCGACTATGCGATCAATCGCTATACGAACGAAGCGAAGCGCCTGTACAACGTGATGGAAAAGCGTCTCGGCGAATCCGAATATCTCGCCGGCGACACATACACGATCGCGGACATCGCGACGTTCCCGTGGACGCGCTCATGGCAGAACCAGGGCATCGTGCTCGACGAACTGCCGAACGTGAAGCGCTGGCACGAAACGATTGCCGCGCGTCCGGCCGTGCAGCGCGGCGTCGAAGTCCTCGCATCGCTGCGCAAGCCGCTGCAGGACGACAAGGCACGCGAAATGCTGTTCGGCGCGACGCAATACGCAAAGCACTGACGAACCACGCGCCGTGCGACGCGGCGGCATCCGTCGATGCCGCCGCGCGCATCAGAAGTAGTGCAGCGTAATGAATTCCGCCGCGCAAACGAGCAACGGCTCGTCCGGACGCTCGACCTGCATCGACACCGACCACGTCACCTGCACACCACCCCGCGCGGCCTCCGTGGCCTCCTTCACCGCGAATAGCGCGCGCACGCGTGCGCCGACCGGCACCGGCTTCAGGAACCGCACGCGGTTCAGTCCGTAGTTCACGCCCATCTTCTGCTCGAAGCGCATCGCATCGGTCATCAGCGCGGGAATCAGCGACAGCGTCAGGAATCCGTGCGCGATCGGGCCGCCGAACGGCGACTCGCGCCGCGCCCGCTCGGGATCGACGTGAATCCACTGGTGATCGCCGGTGGCGTCGGCAAAACCATCGACGCGACGCTGATCGATCTCGACCCAGCCGCTCGCGAGCGGCTCCGCGCCGACGCGCTCGTGCAGCGCTTGCGCAGACGCGATCAGCGGCAATGTCACGTCCGTCATGCGCCCGCTCCTTGCGGATGACGCAGTCCGAAGATCACCTTGGTATGCACGGTGATCACCGTGTCGCCGGCGCCGTTGACGCCGATCCACTCCGTCGACACGATGCCGCGATCGGGCTTGCTCTCCGACACGCGCTTGTCGTGGACCTTCTGATACATCGTGATCGTGTCGCCGGCACGCACGGGCTTGAGCCAGCGGATCGAGTCGATGCCGGGCGAGCCCATGCTAGTCGAATCCGGTCCCAGCTTCTTGATGAGCAGGCTCATGAACACCGAACACGTATGCCAGCCGCTCGCAACGAGTCCGCCGAACGGCGATGCCTTGCCAGCCTCCTCGTCGAGGTGGAACGGTTGCGGATCGTAGCGTTGCGCGAACGCCTTGATGTCGTCCGATTCGAACGTATAGCGGCCGATTTCGGTCGTACTGCCGACTTCCAGATCTTCGTAACTGATACCCACTGTCTATCTCCTATGGCGCGCTCGCGCGTCGCCGTCATGCCGCATCGGTCTGCGCGAAATCCGGCAGGGCCGCGATGCGCGCAAGATGATGATCGGTGTCGCCGAGTGTCGTCTCGATGATCGACAGCCGCTTGAACAGGTGTGCGGCGGCAACCTCATTGGTCACGCCCATGCCGCCGTGCAGTTGCACCGCCTGCTGGCCGACGAAGCGTGCGGCCGCGCCGACCCGCGCCTTCGCGGCCGACACCGCCTTGCGACGCGCATCGGCATCGCCGCCCGCGTAACGCACCGCGGCCAGGTAAGTCAGCGAGCGCGCCTGCTCCGCGTGAATCAGCATGTCGACCATCCGGTGCTGCAGTGCCTGGAAACGTGCAATCGGTACGCCGAACTGTTCGCGCGTCTTCGTGTATTCGACCGTCGCGCGGTTCAGCTCGTCGAGTGCGCCGACCGCTTCCGCGCAGAGCAGGAAGGTCGCGTAATCGGCAATCTGCTCGAGTGCGGCCGCATCGCGTGCGCCGCCCGTCAACTGCCGCGCGGCTGTGTCATGCAGCTCGATCGTCGCAGCGCGCTGGCCGTCGATCGTCCGGTAGTCGACGAGCTTCGCCCCCGCGGCATCGCGCTCGACGACGAACAGGCCGATGCTGCCGCCATCGACGCGCGCGGGCACGATCCACGCATGCGCCTGGGCGCCGTGCTGAACGACCGACTTGGTGCCGGTCAGCCGATACGTGCCGCCGTGATCGCGCGCGTGCGTATCGAGTTCGTACAGGTCGTAGCGTGCCCGTGGTTCGTGGAATGCAACGGCCAGGCGCTTCTGCCCTTGCGCGACCGCTTCCAGCAGCGCGGCATCGTCGCCCGTGCCGGACCCGGCGACACGCAGCGCCTCGATGCCGACCGCCGTCGCCCAGTACGGCTCGACCACGAGTGCACGGCCGAGCTCCTGCATCGCGACCAGCATGTCGACCGGGCCGCCGCCGAAGCCGCCCTGCGCATCCGGCACGGGCAGCGCGGTCAGGCCCAGCTCCGCGAATGCGCTCCATTGCGCGTCCGACACGCCGGCATCGCTTCGCACGATGGCCTGGCGCGCGTCGAAACCGTATTGCTCGCCGAGATAACGGCGCAGCGCGTCGGCAAACTGTTGCTGCTCATCGGTAAAGCTGAAATCCATGGTTGTCTCCGTTCCCTGATCACAGCCCCAGGATCATCTGCGCGATGATGTTCTTCTGAATCTCGTTCGAACCACCGTAGATCGACGTCTTCCGGTAATTGAAGTAGTAGGCGGCGAGCGGCGCGGCATCATCGTCGCCCGCGCTGCTGTGTTCGCGTTCGCCCTCGAGGAACGGGACGTCGAACGGCGCGGCAAGCGGACCGATCGCCTCGAACATCAGCTCGGTAAGCGCCTGCTGCACCTCGGTACCCTTGATCTTCAACATCGATGCCTCGGGGCCCGGCCCCTTGCCGCTCGTCTCGCGGCTCACAACACGCAGCACCGTCACCTCGAGCGCCATCAGTTCGACTTCGAGCGCCGCGACCTTCGCGGCAAACACCGGATCGGCGAGCAGCGGCTTGCCGTTCTTGCGCTGGTTCGACGCCACGCGTTTCAGGAATGCGAGCTCACGCTTCGACGCGCCGACGCGTGCGATGCCGGTGCGCTCGTGGCCCAACAGGTATTTCGCGTAAGTCCAGCCGCGGTTTTCATCGCCGACGAGATTCTCGACGGGCACCTTCACGTCCTCGAAGAACACCTCGTTGACTTCGTGATCCTCATCGAGCGTGATGATCGGGCGCACCGTGATGCCGGGCGTCTTCATGTCGATCAGCAGGAACGAGATGCCCTCCTGCTTCTTCGCCGCCGGATCGGTGCGCACGAGACAAAACATCATGTCCGCGTACTGGCCCAGCGTCGTCCATGTCTTCTGGCCGTTGACAACGTAGTGGTCGCCGTGACGTTCGGCACGCGTGCGCAGCGATGCGAGATCCGACCCGGAGCCTGGCTCGGAATAGCCCTGACACCACCAGTCGGTGCCGTCCAGAATGCGCGGCAGATAGTGGCGCTTCTGCGCTTCGCTGCCGTATTTCATCAGCACCGGCGCGACCATCGATACACCGAACGGCAGCACGGTCGGCGCGCCGATGCGTGCGCACTCCTCATCCCAGATGTGGCGCTGCGTCGCGTTCCAGTCCGGACCGCCGTATTCGGCCGGCCATGCGGGTGCGGACCAGCCGCGCTGGCCGAGAATCCGGTGCCAGCTCGCGAAATCCTCGCGGTCGAGTCGTTTGTGATCGAGTACCTTGGCGCGCAGTGCACGAGGCAGATTGGCCTCGAGCCAGGCGCGGACGTCGACGCGGAACGCGTCGTCGGCGGGGGAATAATCCAGATCCATGCGCAGTGTCTCCTGACCGCGGCCGTGCGGCCCGGCAAGGACACACTGCATACGTCATTGCAGCGGTTCTTTCAGCGCGGCAGGAATCGGCAGCGGCATCACGTCGATGCCTTCTTCGACCAAGGATTGCGCATCCTCCGGCGTCGTGACGCCACGAATGCTGCGCGCCGGCGCCTCGTTGTAATGAATGCGCCGCGCTTCCTCGGCGAAGCGCTCGCCCACGTTCTCGGTCTTCTCCAGCACCTCGCGCAGCGCGCGCATCACCTGCGCCTGAAGCGCGCGCGGATCGGCCGGCTGTGCCTGCGTCCCGCCCGACAGGTTCAGGCGCGGCGCCGACGGCATCCGGTTGATCTCGGTCGTTCCGCACACCGGACATTCGACCAGCTTGCGGGACAACTGCGCTTCGAACTCATCGGCGGAAGCGAACCAGCCTTCGAACCGATGACCGTGCGGGCACTGTAAATCGAGGACCTTCATGCTGAATCAGGGCGTGGGGCGAGTGTAGCGCAAAACGCGCGTTTGTGAACGATCGTGCTAAACCAGGATCGCGCGGCCGGACAGCGGCCGCGTCACTGGATTGTAACGCGGCGCCCCACCCGCCGCTGACGCGCCGTCAGGGCTTCTCGACCGGGCCGAGCGGCCAGGCGCCGGACAGGACCTTGTCGAGCCACATCGTGCCGATGATCGTCTTCACGTCGGTGATCTGACCGGTGCGCACCCACTCCTGAAGGTCGGGCAGCGTCGCCGTGAAGGTTTCGAGGAATTCGCCTTCGTCGAGCTTGCGCTCGCCGGCCGTCAGGCCGCGCGCAAGATACAGGTCGATGAATTCGGTCGAATAGGAAATGATCGGATGAATTCGGGCCAGGAACACATATTCGCGTGCCGTGTAGCCGGTTTCCTCGCGCAGTTCCCGCACCGCGCAGGCAAGCGCGCCCTCGTTCGGATCAAGTTTGCCGGCGGGGAATTCGGCCATGACCTTGCCGATCGGATAGCGATACTGGCTTTCCATCAGCACGCGGCCGTCGTCGAACAGCGGGATCACCATCACCGCGCCGGGGTGCTGGACGTATTCGCGCGTGGCCTGCTTGCCGTCGGGCAAACGAACGGTATCGCGCTTCAGCTTGAGGAACGAGCCGTCGAAAATCGCCTCGCTCTCGAGGCAGGTTTCGGTCAGTGCGGCGTCGTGATTGGGTAGTTCGGCCATCGGCGGGCTCCGGAGGAATGAGCACGCGACGGCCGAAGCCGTCAGCGTCGTTTGACGAGATACTGGAACGTGAAGCCGGGAAACGCGAACACAACGAAGAGACTGAACGTGATCGCGTAGAACTGCCAGCCCTGTTCGAAGCGGTTGCCGGCGCGCGACTCGAGCCAGAAGCCGAGCGCACCGACGACGAAATACAGCACGATCAGCTCGCCGATCCGAACCCACGCGTTTTTCTTCGTCGCACCGATCGGTACGACGGCGAAGAGGCGTTGGTTCAGGAACGGCACGTTGGCACATACGAGCGCCAACAGCACGATGAACCAGCCAGCTGCCGACATTACAGCGGCAGCGTGTGACGGATCGCCTGCAGGCAGGCCGTCAACAGCGGGCTCGGGATCAGGCCGAGCACCACGACTGCAATACCGTTGAGCACGAGGATCGTGCGCTTGCAGAAATCGCCGGTGACCGGGGTCGCGTCCTGCGGTGCATCGAAGTACATCAGCTTGACGATGCGCAGGTAGTAGAACGCGCCGAACAGCGACGTGATCACAGCCAGCACGGCCAGCCACGTGAGACCCGCGTTGACGGTCGCCTCGAGCACCGCGAGCTTCGCGTAGAAGCCGACGGTCGGCGGGATACCGGCCAGCGAGAACATCATGACCATCATCACGAACGCGAACACCGAGCTGCGCTTGTTGAGGCCCTTGAAGTCGTCGATCGTTTCCGCTTCGAAATCGCGGCGTGCGAGCAGCATCACCACGCCGAACGAGCCGAGCGTCGTGATCAGGTAGACGATCGCATAGAACATCGCCGAGCTGTACGCGTTGGCCGGTGCGGTCGCGTCGCCCTTCACGATGCCGGCGAGCAGGCCGAGCAGCACGAAGCCCATGTTCGAGATCGCCGAGTACGCGAGCATCCGCTTGATGTTGCGCTGGACGATACCGGTGATGTTACCGACGATCAGCGACAGCGCGGCGAGGATCACGAGCGCGGTCTGCCAGTTCTGTGCGAGCGGCAGCAGGCCCATCACCAGGAAACGCAGGCCCCACGCGAACGCGGCAACCTTCGGGCCGCCGCCGACGAACAGCGTCATCGCGGTCGGTGCGCCCTGGTAGACGTCCGGCACCCACATGTGGAACGGCACGGCGCCGAGCTTGAACGCGATACCGGCGACGATGAAGACCACGCCGAACATCAGCACGGCCGCGTCGGTGTTGCCGCCGACCGCCTTGTACACCTCGCCCAGCTCGAGCGAGCCGGTCGCGCCGTAGAGCATCGAAATGCCGTACAGCACGAAGCCCGACGCGAGCGCGCCCAGCACGTAGTACTTCATCGCGGCTTCGCTCGACTGCGCGGCATCGCGGCGCAGCGCGATGACGGCGTATAGCGACAGCGACATCAGTTCGAGGCCGAGGTACAGCGTCAGGAAGTTGTTGCCCGACACCATCACCAGCTGACCGAGCAGCGAGAACATGCCCAGCAGGAACACGTCGCCGCGGAACATGTCACGGTCTTCGAGGTACTTGCGCGAATAGACGAGCGAGACCGCGAAGCCGAGCGACACGACGGCCTTCATCATGCTCGCGAACGAGTCGACGACGACCATCCGCGAGAAGAAGTAATACTGCTGCGGGTCCAGCGCCTGCACCGCGAACCACACGCCGGCGACGACCGACGAAACCACCGCGATCAGATAGGTCAGGCGGCGGCCAGCGGCACCGGTAAAGGTGTCGTTCAGCCATGCGACGACGATGGCGACCATCACCAGCGCGTCAGGCAACAGGACATTCATAGGTGCGTTCATGATCTTGATTTCCTCCGCTCGCGATTACTGGGCCAGCGGCAGCTTCGACTGCGCGACGTGGGAGAGGAGGTTTTCCACGGAAACGTGCATCACGTCGGTGAAAGGCTTCGGATATAGACCCATCAGCAGCGTGAACGCGGCGAGCACGGCCAGCATCACGAATTCGCGACGGCCGATGTCCTTCAGCTTGGCAACGTGATCGTTCGCGACCGCGCCGAAGTACACGCGCTTGTACATCCACAGCGTGTAGGCGGCGCCGAGGATCAGCGTGAATGCCGCGCCGAATGCGATCCAGAAGTTGTACTGGACAGCCGCGAGAATCACCATGAATTCGCCGACGAAACCCGAGGTGCCCGGCAGGCCGCAGTTGGCCATCGAGAACAGCATCGCGAATGCCGCGAACTTCGGCATCACGTTCACGACGCCGCCGTAATCGGCGATCTGACGCGAGTGCACGCGGTCGTACAGCACGCCGATGCACAGGAACATCGCGCCCGACACGAAGCCGTGCGAGATCATCTGGACGATCGCGCCTTCGACACCGAGCTGGTTGAAGATGAAGAAGCCAAGCGTGACGAAGCCCATGTGCGCGATCGACGAATACGCGACCAGCTTCTTCATGTCGGCCTGCACCATCGCGACGAGGCCGATGTAGATCACTGCGATCAGCGACAGCGTGATCACGACCGGTGCCAGGAAGTGGCTTGCGTCAGGCGTGATCGGCAGCGAGAAACGCAGGAAACCGTACGCGCCGAGCTTCAGCATGATCGCCGCCAGCACGACCGAGCCGCCCGTCGGCGCTTCCACGTGCGCGTCCGGCAGCCAGGTGTGCACTGGCCACATCGGCACCTTCACCGCGAACGCGAGGAAGAATGCAATGAACAGCAGGATCTGCGGCGTCATCGCGATCTTGGCGTTCTGCCACGTCGCGAGATCGAACGAATGCGTCTGCGTGTAAAGGTAGATCAGCGCGACCAGCATCAGCAGCGAGCCGGCCAGCGTGTACAGGAAGAACTTGAACGCCGCGTACACGCGGTTCGGACCGCCCCACACACCGATGATGATGTACATCGGGATCAGGGTCGCCTCGAAGAACACGTAGAACAGCAGGCCGTCGGCCGCCGAGAACACGCCGATCATGATCCCGGACAAGATCAGGAAGGCCGCGAGGTACTGCGCGACGTTCTCGGTGATCACTTCCCACGCGGCGATCACGACGATCACCGTGATCAGCGCGGTCAGCACGACGAACCACATCGAGATGCCGTCGACGCCGAGGTGGTACGAGATGTCGAAGCGTTCGATCCAGGTCGACTGCTCGACGAACTGCAGTGCAGCCGTGCTCGAGTCGAAGCCCGTGATCAGCGGAATCGTGACCGCGAGACCGAGCAGCGAACCGATCAGCGCGACCCAGCGGGCCGTCCCCGGATTTTTGTCGTTACCCACCGCGAGCACGAGGAGGCCGAAAACGATCGGCAGCCAGATCGCGGTACTGAGAATCGGAAAAGCGTGCATTAGTGTTGTCCCCCCGCCTTATTTGCCGCCGAGCGTTACAAACAGGGTCAGGAGCCCCAGCATGCCGATGATCATGGCGAACGCGTAGTGATAGATGTAACCGGATTGGAGGAAGCGGATCACGCCGGCGAACCAGCCGATGAACCGCGCGCTGCCGTTGACGAGACCGTCGATCACGACGACGTCGCCTTCCTTCCACAGACCGCGGCCGATCGCCACCGAACCGCGGGCGAACACCACTTCGTTGATCTTGTCCATGTAGTACTTGTTGTCCAGCAGCGTGTAGATCGGACCGAACGCGCGGCGGATCGACGCCGGCAGCTCCGGACGCTTCAGGTACAGGAACCACGCAACGACGACACCGGCGAGCGCCAGCCACACCGGCAGGCCCGACACCGAGTGCAGACCCATGCCCACCCAGCCGTGGAACTCTTCGGCCATCTCGGCCAGTGCCGGATGGTTTTCGCCGATGAAGATCACCTTGTCGAACGCGACGCCGTGCTGGAAGAAGTCGCCGAACAGCATCGGGCCGATCGCGATCGCACCGATGATCACCGACGGAATTGCCAGCAGGACCAGCGGCACCCACACGACCCACGGGGTCTCGTGCGGCTCGTGCGCGTGGTCGTCATGACCGTGGCCATGGCCGTGATCGTCGTGGCCGTGCGCACCCGCCATGCCCATCGGCGATTCCGGATGCTTCGGCTTACGGAAGCGCTCTTCGCCGTGGAACACCAGGAAGTACATGCGGAACGAGTACAGCGCCGTGACGAACACGCTCGCGACGACCGCGAAGTACGCGAAGCCCGAACCCGGCAGATGCGACAGCTTCACCGCGTCGATGATCGAGTCCTTCGAGTAGAAGCCCGAGAAGAACGGCGTACCGATCAGCGCCAGCGAACCGACGAGCGACGTGATCCACGTGATCGGCATGTACTTGCGCAGGCCACCCATGTTGCGCATGTCCTGATCGTGGTGCATGCCCATGATCACCGAACCGGCGCCGAGGAACAGCAGCGCCTTGAAGAACGCGTGCGTCATCAGGTGGAACACGGCGACCGGGTAAGCGGACACGCCGAGCGCGACCGTCATGTAGCCGAGCTGCGACAGCGTCGAGTACGCGACGACACGCTTGATGTCGTTCTGGACGATCCCGAGGAAGCCCATGAACAGTGCCGTGATCGCACCGATCACCGTGATGAACGACAGCGCGGTATCCGACAGTTCGAACAGCGGCGACATGCGCGACACCATGAAGATGCCGGCCGTCACCATCGTCGCCGCGTGAATCAGCGCGGAGATCGGGGTCGGGCCTTCCATCGAGTCGGGCAGCCACACGTGCAGCGGGAACTGCGCCGATTTACCCATCGCGCCGATGAACAGGCAGATACAGGCGACGGTCAGCAGGCCCCAGTCGGTGCCCGGGAAGTGCAGGCTTGCGAGTTCGGCGCGCTTCGCAAACACTTCGCCGTAGTTCATCGACCCCGCGAATGCCAGCAGCAGGCCGATGCCCAGCAGGAAGCCGAAGTCGCCCACGCGGTTCACGAGGAACGCCTTCATGTTCGCGTAGATCGCGCTCTCACGCGTGAAGTAGAAGCCGATCAGCAGGTACGACACCAGACCCACCGCTTCCCAGCCGAAGAACAGCTGCAGGAAGTTGTTGCTCATCACGAGCATCAGCATCGAGAACGTGAACAGCGAGATGTACGAGAAGAAGCGCTGGTAGCCCTCTTCTTCCGACATGTAGCCGATCGTATACACGTGCACCATCAGCGAGACGAAGGTCACGACGACCATCATCATCGCGGTCAGCGAATCGACGAGGAAGCCGACTTCGAGTTTCAGCGAGCCGACGTTCATCCATTCGTAGACGGTCGCGTTGAAGCTCGCGCCGCCCATCACGTCGAGGAAGACTTTCGCCGACAGGAGGAACGCGATCAATACGCCGAGGATCGTGATCCGGTGTGCGCCCTTGCGCCCCACTGCGTTCCCGAACAGCCCCGCAATCAGCGAGCCGGCCAGCGGAGCGAGCGGAATCGCCAGCAGCAGGTTTTCATTGAGTGTCGTTGACATAACAGCGTTGCCTGAAATTAACCTTTGAGCTGATCGAGATCCTCGACATTGATCGTGTCGAGCTTACGGAACAGGGTCACCAGAATCGCGAGACCGATCGCGGCTTCCGCTGCGGCGACGGTCAGCACGAAGAACACGAAGATCTGGCCGTGCACGTCGCCGAGGTAGTGCGAAAACGCGACGAAGTTGGTATTCACCGCCAGCAGCATCAGTTCGATCGCCATCAGGATGATGATGATGTTGCGGCGGTTCAGGAAGATCCCGACGATCGCGATCGCAAAGAGGATCGCGCCGAGCACGAGGTAATGAGCAAGAGTCAGCATGGTTTTCTTTTCCTCCGCTTAGCCGTTGGTGCTCGTACCGGCTTCGCTCTGCGCCGTTTCCGGCTGCGGCTTGTCCGCTTCCATCTTCACGAGGCGCACGCGGTCATTACGGCGCACCTTGACCTGATCCGACACGCGCTGGCGCTTGCTGTCCTTGCCCTTGCGCTCGGTCAGCCCGATCGCGGCGATGATCGCGACCAGCAGCACCAGGCCGGCGATTTCAAACGCGAAGATGTAGTCGGTGTAGATCACCTTGCCGATCAGGCGCGTGTTCGACCAGTCGGCCATCGCGCCCGTCGCCATCGCGTGCACCGTGTGCGTGTCGCCGTAGCCGCGCCACAGGATCAGCGCGGTCTCGACCACGATGATCGCGCCGACGACGGTCGCCATCGGTACGAAGCGCTTGAAGTCGCGGCGCAGGTAATCGATGTTGATGTCCAGCATCATCACGACGAACAGGAACAGCACCATCACGGCGCCCACGTACACCAGCACCAGCAGGATCGCGAGGAACTCCGCTTCCAGCAGCATCCAGATCGCGGCGGCGTTGAAGAACGCCAGCACAAGGAAAAGCGCAGACGCCACCGGGTTGCGCGAAGTGATCACCTTCAGCCCTGATACCACCAGGAGCAGCGCGAAGATGTAGAACAGTACGGTCGTGAATTCCATGATTACCGGTTCATCGTTAGGCCATAGTCAGGCGCGGCTTGCGGGACGCTCTCGCGAGCCGCACCCGTCGCGGCGGCTCGGCCCGTTCATGCCGGGCCGGCACTGCAAACACAATCAACGATACGGCGCGTCGGCGGCCTTCGCCGCAGCGATGTCCTTCTCGTAGCGATCGCCCACCGCGAGCAGCATTTCCTTCGTGAAATACAGGTCGCCGCGCTTTTCGCCGTGGTACTCGAGGATCTGCGTCTCGACGATCGAATCGACCGGGCAGCTTTCCTCGCAGAAACCACAGAAGATGCACTTCGTCAGGTCGATGTCGTAGCGCGTCGTGCGGCGCGTGTTGTCCGCGCGCGTTTCCGACTCGATCGTGATCGCCATCGCGGGGCACACGGCCTCGCAGAGCTTGCACGCGATGCAGCGCTCTTCGCCGTTTTCATAGCGGCGCAGCGCATGCAGCCCGCGGAAACGCGGCGAAATCGGGGTCTTCTCTTCCGGGAACTGCACGGTGAACTTGCGCCGGAACGTGTAACGACCGGTCAGCGCGAGCCCCTTCAGCAGCTCCGTCAGGAAGAAGGTCTTAAAGAAGTGTTGGATTGCAGTCATGATTTCGTCCGATCCTTACTTCACCCAGATGTTGAGCGGCGACATCATCCAGAAGCCGACCACGACCACCCAGATCACCGTGACGGGCAGGAACACCTTCCAGCCCAGACGCATGATCTGGTCGTAACGGTAGCGCGGGAACGTCGCGCGCACCCAGATGAACACCGACAGCAGCGCGAATACCTTCAGCACCAGCCAGAAGATGCCCGGAATGAACGACAGGAATTCGAACGGTGCGTCCCAGCCGCCCAGGAACAGCGTCGCGGCCAGCGCCGAGATCACGATCATGTTGATGTACTCGGCGAGGAAGAACAGCGCGAACGCCATGCCCGAGTAATCGATCATGTGACCCGCGACGATCTCCGACTCCCCTTCCACCACGTCGAACGGGTGACGGTTCGTTTCGGCGATGCCGGACACGAAGTAGACGACGAACGCCGGCAGCAGCGGCAGCCAGTTCCACGACAGGAAGTTCACGCCGTGGCCGGCGAAGAAGCCGTGCTGTTGCGAGCCGACGATTTCCGACAGGTTCAGGCTGCCGGCCGTCATCAGCACGAGCACCAGCGCGAAGCCCATCGAGATTTCGTACGACACCATCTGCGCCGCAGCGCGCATCGCACCGAGGAATGCGTACTTCGAGTTCGACGCCCAGCCGGCGAGAATCACCGCGTACACGCCGATCGACGAGATCGCCATCGCATACAGCAGACCCGCGTTCACGTTCGCGAGCACGGCCTCGGCCTGGAACGGGATCACCGCCCACACGGCAAACGCCGGCACGACGGTCATGACCGGCGCGATCAGGTACAGCCAACGGCTTGCGGCGCTCGGCTGAATCACTTCCTTCAGCAGCAGCTTCAGCACGTCGGCGATCGGCTGCAGCAGGCCACCGGGGCCGACGCGGTTCGGGCCGAGACGCACGTGCATCCAGCCGATCAGCTTGCGTTCCCACAGAATCAGGTACGCGACGCACAGCAGGATCACGACGGCGACGACGAGGATGCGCACGACGGCCCACACCGTCGGCCACGCGACGCCGAGAAGCTGGGCTCCGCCCGCGTTGATCGTATCGAACAAGCTCATTTACGCCTTCTCCACCACCAGTTCACCGGACAGGCTGCCGAGCGCTGCGCCGGCAGGCGTCGCCGCCGACACGCGAACGACCGTCTCCGCAAGATTCGCGTCGCGCACGGCCGGCAACTGCACCGCACGCTCGCCCTGGCGCACGCGCACCGCGTCGCCTTCCTTCAAGCCCAGCTTGTCGAACAGCGCGGCCGGCAGGGCTGCGGCGTTCGCCATCTTCGCGGCGGCCGTCAGGTGCAGCGCACCGGCGCGGCGCACGAGTGCGTCGGCATGATAGATCGGCACGTCGGCGAGGCGCTCGAAGCCGCCGTTCGCGGCAACTGCCGCGACGCGTGCCGGCGCGACCGACGCCTGGTTCGACAGACGCTTCGCGACGCCCGCGTCGCCGAGCGCCGCGAGACGCACTTCTTCCGCCGTTTCGTATTCGAAGTTCGGCAGGCCGAGCAGGCTGCCGAGCACGCGCAGCACCTTCCACGCCGGACGCGTATCGCCGAGCGGACGCACGACGCCGTTGAAGCTCTGCACCGAGCCTTCCGCGTTCACGTACGTGCCTGCCGTTTCCGTGAACGGCGCGATCGGCAGCAGCACGTCGGCGTAATCGAGGCCGTGCTTGAACGGCGACATCACGACGACCATTTCGGCCTGGTTCAGCGCGGCAAGTGCCTGCGCCGGATCGGCCGTGTCGAATTCCGGTTCGACGTTCAGCAGCACGTAGCCCTTGCGCGGCTGCGCGAACGCTTCTCGTGCGTTCAGGCCGCCCTCGCCCGGCAGTGCGCCGACGACGTGCGCGCCGACCGTGTTCGCCGCTTCCGTCAGGAAACCGAACGTGGCGCCCGTGTTGTCGGCGATCCACTGTGCAACGGCGTGCAGCTTCGCGAATTGCGGGTGACGGACGGCCGCATTGCCGAGCAGCACCGCGCGGCGCTCGCCATTCGCGAGCGACTGGGCGACTGCTTGTGCTGCCGGCGATGCGGTGACGCCCGCCAGCGCGTCCGGCAGCGCGACGCCGCGCAGTTGCGCGACGGCGGCGGCAACGCCGGCCAGCTCGTCGAGCCATGCCGACGGCGCGGCGACGATGCGCTTCGCGGTCGGGATCAGCGAGTCGTCGGCGGTCGCGTGCAGGAAGTGCAGCTTCGCGCCGTTCTTCGCGGCCTGGCGCAGGCGCGCGGCGAACAGCGGGTGGTCGCGGCGCAGGAACGAACCGACGACGAACGCGGCATCCACGCTCGACAGATCGGCGATCGGCATGCCGAGCCACGGTGCGCCCTGGACCGGCGCCGAGAAATCTTGCTGACGCAGACGGAAGTCGACGTTCGGCGTTTTCAGTTCGCTGGCGAGCTGCTTCACGAGGAACAGCTCTTCAGCGGTGCTGTGCGCGCTCGCGAGCATCGCCAGCGCGTTCGCGCCGTGATCCGCGGCGATGCCCTTCAGGCCCTTCGCGACATATTCGAGCGCGGTCTGCCAGTCGGTCTCGATCCACTGGCCGCCCTGCTTCAGCATCGGCTTCGTCAGGCGCTCTTCGCTGTTCAGGCCTTCGTACGAGAAACGATCCTTGTCCGAGATCCAGCATTCGTTGATCGCTTCGTTCTCGAACGGCAGCACGCGCATCACACGGTTATTCTTCACCTGCACGACGAGGTTCGCGCCGACCGAATCGTGCGGGCTCACCGACTTGCGGCGCGACAGTTCCCACGTACGGGCGCTGTAGCGGAACGGCTTGCTGGTCAGCGCGCCGACCGGGCACAGGTCGATCATGTTGCCCGACAGTTCGGAGTCGACCGTCTTGCCAACGAACGTCGTGATTTCCGAGTGCTCGCCGCGACCCAGCATGCCGAGCTCCATCACGCCGGCGATTTCCTGGCCGAAGCGGACGCAGCGCGTGCAGTGGATGCAGCGCGACATTTCTTCCATCGAGATCAGCGGGCCCACGTTCTTGTGGAACACCACGCGCTTTTCTTCCGAGTAGCGCGATGACGACTTGCCGTAGCCGACCGCCAGATCCTGCAGCTGGCATTCGCCGCCCTGATCGCAGATCGGGCAGTCGAGCGGGTGGTTGATGAGGAGGAATTCCATCACCGACTGCTGCGCCTTCACGGCCTTGTCGGACTGCGTGCGCACGATCATGCCGGCCGACACGGGCGTCGCGCAGGCAGGCACGGCCTTCGGCATCTTCTCGACTTCGACGAGACACATCCGGCAGTTGGCCGCGACCGACAGTTTCTTGTGATAGCAGAAGTGAGGAATGTACGTATCCGCCTTGTGCGCAGCCTGGATCACCATGCTGCCTTCGGGCACCTCGACCTTCTTGCCGTCTATTTCAAGTTCAACCATGATGGTGAATGGTCCTTAACCTATTTCCGCCCGTTCGCGCCTTCGCCCGACCGTGCGCTCAAATTCCGCAACCGGTGCTTCGCTTCAGGCTGCCGCCGCGTGCGCGTGGCCGCCGACCATGCAGTGCTTGTGCTCGACGTGGTACGCGAATTCGTCCCAGTAATGCTTGAGCATCCCGCGTACCGGCATCGCCGCCGCATCGCCGAGCGCGCAGATCGTGCGGCCCATGATGTTCTCGGCAACCGAGTTCAGCAGGTCCAGATCTTCCTGGCGACCTTCGCCGTGCTCGATACGATTCACGACGCGATACAGCCAGCCGGTGCCTTCACGGCACGGCGTGCACTGGCCGCACGATTCCTCGTAGTAGAAGTACGACAGGCGCAGCAGCGAACGCACCATGCAGCGCGTCTCGTCCATCACGATCACCGCGCCGGAGCCGAGCATCGAGCCCGCCTTCGCGATCGAGTCGTAATCGAGATCGGTCTGCATCATGATGTCGCCCGGGATCACCGGTGCCGACGAACCGCCCGGAATCACGGCCTTGATCTTGCGACCGCCGCGCATCCCGCCGGCGAGCTCCATCAGCGTCGCGAACGGCGTGCCGAGCGGCACTTCATAGTTGCCCGGACGCTCGACGTCGCCCGACACCGAGAAGATCTTCGTGCCACCGTTGTTCGGCTTGCCGATCTCGAGGTAATTCTGCGGCCCGATGGACAGCAGGAACGGCACCGCGGCAAACGTCTCGGTATTGTTGATCGTGGTCGGCTTGCCGTACACGCCGAAGCTCGCCGGGAACGGCGGCTTGAAGCGCGGCTGGCCCTTCTTGCCTTCGAGCGACTCGAGCAGCGCCGTTTCCTCGCCGCAGATGTACGCGCCGTAACCGTGGTGCGCGTGCAGCTGGAACGAGAATTCCGAGCCCATGATGTTGTCGCCGAGGAAACCCGCGGCACGCGCTTCATCGAGCGCGGCCTCGAAGCGTCGATACACTTCGAAGATTTCGCCGTGGATGTAGTTGTAGCCGACGGTGATGCCCATCGCGTACGCGCCGATGGCCATGCCTTCGATCAGTGCGTGCGGGTTCCAGCGCAGGATGTCGCGATCCTTGAACGTGCCCGGTTCGCCTTCGTCCGAGTTGCAGACGAGGTACTTCTGCCCCGGGAACTGGCGCGGCATGAAGCTCCACTTCAGGCCGGTCGGGAAGCCCGCACCGCCACGGCCACGCAGGCCCGACGCCTTCACGTCGGCGATCACCTGCTCCGGCGGAATCTTTTCTTCGAGAATGCGGCGCAGCTGCTTGTAGCCGCCGCGCGCAACGTAGTCTTCGAGATGCCAGTTCTCGCCGTTCAGACCAGCGAGGATCAGCGGTTTGATGTGACGGTCGTGGAGGGACGTCATTTCGAGAGCTCCTCAAGCAGCTGGTCGATCTTCTCGCGGCTCATGAAGCTGCACATTCTGTGATTGTTCACCAGCAGCACCGGCGCATCGCCGCACGAGCCCATGCATTCGCCTTCCTTCAGCGTGAACTTGCCGTCGGGCGTGGTCTCGCCGAAGCCGATGCCCAGCTTCTGTTTCAGGTAGTCGGCAGTCGCTTCCGCGCCGCCGTGCGGGCCAAGCTGGCACGGCAGGTTCGTGCAGAGCGTGATCTTGTGCTTGCCGACCGGTTTGAGCTCGTACATCGTGTAGAACGTCGCGACTTCCTGCACGGCAACGGCCGGCATGCCGAGATAGTCCGCGACGAACTGCATCAGTTCGGGCGACAGCCAGCCGTGCTCTTCCTGAGCGACGGCCAACGCCGACATCACGGCGGACTGTTTCTGATCGGCGGGATACTTCGTCAACGCTCGATCGATTTCCTTCAGGCCTTCAGCTGAGATCATTTTCAGACACGACTCTTTCAATTCCTACCGAACGAACAACCTGCCGCACTGCTGTGCAAGGACGGCAGACCTGGCGCTCACTGTTGACAGCTTGCGAAGCCGCGCCGGTTCAGCGCGCATCGCGTGTGACTTACTGCTCGCCGCCCACTCGCGCGGGCGGCGCGACCATTAGCGATCGATTTCGCCGAACACGATGTCCTGCGTACCGATGATCGTGACGGCGTCAGCAATCATGTGACCGCGCGCCATTTCGTCGAGCGACGCGAGGTGCGCGAAGCCCGGTGCGCGGATCTTGAGGCGATACGGCTTGTTGGCACCATCCGACACGAGGTAGATGCCGAATTCGCCCTTCGGATGCTCGACAGCCGCGTACGCTTCGCCTTCCGGCACGTGAAAACCTTCGGTGAAGAGCTTGAAGTGGTGAATCAAGTCTTCCATGTTGGTCTTCATGCCGACGCGCGACGGCGGCGCAACCTTGTGATTGTCGGTCATCACCGGGCCCGGATTCTTGCGGAGCCACTCAATACACTGTTTCGCGATGCGGATCGACTGGCGCATTTCCTCGACGCGCACCAGATAGCGGTCGTAGCAATCGCCGTTCACGCCGACCGGCACGTCGAAATCCATGCGGTCGTACACTTCGTACGGCTGCTTCTTGCGCAGGTCCCACGCGATACCCGAGCCGCGCAGCATCGGGCCCGTCAGGCCCATCTGCAGCGCACGCTCCGGGCTGACGACGCCGATCCCCACCAGACGCTGTTTCCAGATCCGGTTGTCGGTCAGCAGCGTTTCGTATTCGTCGACGCACTTCGGGAAGCGCGTGAAGAAGTCGTCGATGAAGTCGAGCACCGAGCCGCTGCGCGCTTCGTTCATCTTCGCGAGCGCCTTCTCGTTGCGAATCTTCGACGCCTTGTATTGCGGCATTGCGTCAGGCAGGTCGCGGTAGACGCCGCCCGGACGGTAGTACGCCGCGTGCATCCGGGCACCGGACACCGCTTCGTACACGTCCATCAGATCTTCGCGCTCGCGGAATGCGTACAGGAACACCGCCATCGCGCCGACGTCGAGTGCGTGCGCGCCGATCCACATCAGGTGGTTCAGCACGCGCGTGATCTCGTCGAACAGCACGCGGATGTACTGCGCGCGCTCCGGCACGTCGATGCCGAGCAGACGCTCGATCGCGAGCACGTAGCCGTGCTCGTTGACCATCATCGACACGTAGTCGAGACGATCCATGTACGGCACGGACTGGATGAAGGTCTTGTTTTCCGCGAGCTTTTCAGTCGCGCGATGCAGCAGGCCGATGTGCGGATCGGCACGCTGGATGACTTCGCCGTCGAGCTCGAGCACGAGGCGCAGCACGCCGTGCGCTGCCGGGTGCTGCGGACCGAAGTTGAGGGTGTAGTTCTTGATTTCTGCCATGACGCCCCCTTAATGTTTCAGACCGCCATAGCGATCCTCGCGGATCACGCGCGGCGTGATTTCGCGCGGCTCGATCGTCACCGGCTGGTAGACGACCCGCTTCTCTTCCGGGTCGTAACGCATTTCGACATAGCCCGACACCGGGAAGTCCTTGCGGAACGGATGGCCGATGAAGCCGTAGTCGGTGAGGATGCGGCGCAGATCGGGGTGACCCTCGAACACGAGGCCGTACAGGTCGAACGCTTCGCGCTCGTACCAGTTTGCGGAGGTCCAGACGTCGACGAGCGATGCCACGATCGGCAGATCGTCGTCCGGCGCGAACACGCGCAGGCGCAGGCGCCAGTTGTTCGTGACCGACAGCAGCTGCGACACGGCCGCGAAACGCGGGCCGTCGTAGGCGCCGTCGCCGTAGGTCTGGTAGTCGACGCCGCAGAGGTCGATCAGTTGCTCGAAACGGAGCTTCGGATCGTCGCGCAGCATCTTTGCGACTTCGAGGTAATCGCTCGCCTTCACGACGAGCGTCAGTTCACCGATCGCTTCGGTGAGGCTCACCACGCGCGCGCCGAGCGCGGCTTCGAGGTTTGCCTTGAGGGTCTCGATTTTGCTTGCCATATTGAGGGGACGCTCGGGGCTTTATTGACGGGCGATGGTATTGGTGCGGCGGATCTTCGCCTGAAGCTGGATCACGCCGTAGACCAGCGCCTCGGCCGTGGGCGGACAGCCCGGCACGTAGACGTCGACCGGCACGATCCGGTCGCAACCGCGGACCACCGAGTACGAGTAGTGGTAGTAACCGCCACCGTTCGCGCACGACCCCATCGAGATCACCCAGCGCGGCTCGGCCATCTGGTCGTACACGCGGCGCAGCGCGGGCGCCATCTTGTTGCACAGCGTGCCGGCGACGATCATCACGTCCGACTGACGCGGGCTCGGACGGAACACGACCCCGAACCGGTCCAGGTCATAACGGGCCGCACCCGCATGCATCATCTCGACGGCGCAACACGCGAGCCCGAACGTCATCGGCCACAGCGAGCCGGTACGCGTCCAGTTGATCAGCTTGTCAGCCGTCGTGGTGACAAACCCTTCCTTCAAGACCCCTTCGATACTCATTTGCTTTCCACTCCAGACGAGCGGCCCAGCGTGGCCGCCCATGCAAACCGGCGATTAACCCATCACTCCCAGTCGAGGCCGCCTTTCTTCCAGATATAGGCAAAGCCCAGCAGGAATTCGAGCAGAAAAATCATCATTGCGATGAAACCCGGCCAGCCGATGTCCCGGAGCGCGACGCCCCACGGAAACAGGAATGCGGTTTCGAGATCGAAGATGATGAACAGGATGGCGACGAGGTAGTACCGGACGTCGAATTTCATCCGGGCGTCTTCAAAGGCTTCGAAGCCGCACTCATACGGTGCGTTCTTCTCAACGTCCGGCTTATTGGGACCAAGGAGCTTGCCGATGCTGACCAGCGCTATACCTAAACCAGTGCCCACGAGGAGGAACAACAAGACGGGGTAATAGGCTGCGAGGTTCAAGGCAATCCTCTATCGGTTGGTTCTGAGCGTCCGGAGAATACCACTTCCGGCGGAAGGAATCATTTCGGAGTGCGTGCGATCACAAGACAATCGCAAGGCACACGCCAGAAATGAAAAATGCCAGCCACTAGAAGCGGCTGGCATTGAGTAACTTTGGTGCCGACGGCGAGACTCGAACTCGCACAGCTTTCGCCACTACCCCCTCAAGATAGCGTGTCTACCAATTTCACCACGTCGGCACTGCATGCAACTCGGGTTGTGCTGCTTGTTTCCCGCGAATCGCTTCAAGAATTAAATTCTAACCCGAGTTCCAGATTTGTTCAACGCACAAACGCAAAAAATTCGACTTTTTATTTCGGGACATCCTGGCCCGGCGCGCTCGCCGCCGAACCCGCGGCAGCGGACGCGGCGACGGCCGGCGCCGACGCTGCAGGCGCCGATGCCGGCGCGGTCGCGGCGGCACCGAGCACGCCGGCCGACGGCGTCGACTTGTACGAACCGAGGTACGTCAGCGCGAGCGTCGCGACGAAGAAGATCGTCGCGAGAATGCCCGTCGTGCGCGACAGGAAGTTGGCGGAGCCCGTTGCACCGAACAGGCTGCCCGACGCGCCGCTGCCGAATGCAGCGCCCATGTCGGCGCCCTTGCCGTGCTGCAGCAGCACGAGTCCGATCACACCGAGTGCAGACAGCACCTGCACAACAATAATCAGCGTCTTGAATAACAGCATCACATCCACCCGATTGGATCAGGCAACCGGACCAACCGGCCGCCATCATGGTTCAATTCGATCCCGGACCGCTCAACGTGCGGCCCAGCAGATCGCCAGGAAATCTTCCGCCTTCAGCGACGCGCCGCCGATCAGGCCGCCATCGATGTCAGGCTGCGCGAACAGCTCTTCCGCGTTGTCCGGCTTCACGCTGCCGCCGTACAGCACCGATACGTCCGCCGCCCCCTTCGCCGCGAGACGCGCACGCAGGAATGCGTGCACGTCCTGCGCCTGCGCCGACGTCGCGCTCTTGCCCGTGCCGATCGCCCAGACCGGCTCGTATGCGACGACGATGCGCGCCGCTTCGTCAGCCGTCAGCACGGCCAGCACGGCGTCGAGCTGCGCACCGACTACCTGCTCGGTCGCGCCCGCCTCGCGCTCGTCGAGCGTTTCACCGACGCACACGACGGGCGTGAGACCCGCCGCGAGCGCGCGCTGCGTCTTCGCGGCAATGGTTTCGTTGCGCTCGCCGTGGTACGCGCGACGCTCCGAGTGACCGACGATCGCATACTGCGCGCCGAACTCCGCCACCATCGCGGCCGCCACTTCACCGGTGAACGCGCCCTGCTCGTGCGCGGACACGTCCTGCGCGCCGAACGCGACACGGCCGCCGGCGAGCTGCGCCTGAACCTGCGCGAGATACGGGAACGGCACGCACACGCCGATCGACGTCTCGGCCGCCACCGCGCCCGCGCCCTGCACCACTTCGTTCAGCAATGCCTGGTTGCCGGCCAGCCGGCCGTGCATCTTCCAGTTGCCGATCACTCGCTTCGTTCGTTGTTTCGACATCGTGTCTGTCTCGTCACTATCTTGTCATTAACGCACCGGAAACCGGCCCGTCAGGTTGGATCTGGCGAAGCAAACCCGCGATTTTACTGCGCGCGGCTTGAACCGGTCAAACCGCGCATGTCAAGCCCGCCGCGCGGGCCGTCACGCGTTCGCGCCCCAATCAAGCACGATCTTGCCGATGTGCTCGCCGCTTTCCATCAGCGCATGCGCCTGCGCGGCCTCCCCTGCCGGCAGCACGCGGTAGATGACGGGCTTGATGCGACCGTCCGCGAGCAGCGGCCAGACGCGCGCCTTCAGCTGCGCGGCGATGCGCGCCTTGAATTCGACCGGACGCGGCCGCAGCGTCGAGCCCGTCACCGTCAGCCGGCGGCGCAGGATTTCATTCAGGTTGACCTCGGCCTTCGCGCCACCGAGCAACGCGATCAGCACGAGGCGGCCGCCATCCGCGAGCGCGGACAGTTCGCGCGGCACGTACGAGCCCGCGACCATGTCGAGGATCACGTCGACGCCGCGATCGTGCGTCAGCGACTTGACGACCTCGACGAAGTCCTCGGTCTTGTAGTTGATCGCACGCTCGGCGCCGAGCGCCTCGCATGCGCGGCATTTGTCGGCATTCCCGGCCGTCGCGAACACGCGAAAGCCGAGCGCGTGCGCGATCTGGATCGCCGTCACGCCGATCCCGCTCGAGCCGCCCTGCACGAGCAGCGTTTCCTGCTCGCCGCCCTCGCCCGCGCCGAGCAGCGCACGGTCGAACACGTTGCTCCACACCGTGAAAAAGGTTTCGGGCAGCGATGCGGCCTCGATGTCGGTCAGCCCGTCGGGCACCGGCAGGCATTGCGGCAGCGGCGCAACCGCATATTCGGCGTAGCCACCGCCCGCGAGCAGCGCGCAGACGCGATCGCCCAGCTTCAGGCCAAACGGATTCAGCGCCGCATCCGACAGGTCGCCGCCGACGATCTCGCCCGCGACCTCGAGGCCCGGCAGATCCGACGCACCCGGCGGCGGCGCATACGCGCCCTTGCGCTGGAATATGTCCGGCCGGTTCACGCCGGAAGCCGCCACCTTGATCAACACTTCGCCGCGCTTCGGTTCGGGGCGCGGACGCTCCGCCAGCTTCAGCACGTCGGGGGCGCCGAATTCGGTGATTTCGATGGCTTTCATGGTGGTCGCTCCAGGATCAGTCGGGGGCGCACCCGTGCGCGGCACGGGCGCCTCGCCGGCGCTGCTGCGCCGCACAACGATGCTACAGAAAAAACGGCCGGCACGCTTTCGCACTGCCGGCCGTTCTCACGCCTGTCCGCTTACTGCTGCGGCGGCGTATCCGACTGCGACGCTGCCGCTGCTTCGTTCAGCAGCGCCTTCGCCGACAGACGCACGCGACCCTTCTCGTCCGTCTGGATCACCTTGACCTTCACCTGCTGACCTTCCTTCAGGTAGTCGTTGATGTCCTTCACGCGCTCGTTGACGATTTCCGAGATGTGCAGCAGGCCGTCCTTGCCCGGCAGCAGGTTCACGATCGCGCCGAAATCGAGCAGCTTGAGCACCGTGCCTTCGTACACCTGGCCGACTTCGATCTCGGCCGTGATTTGCTCGATGCGCTTCTTCGCTTCGGCCATGCCTTCGCTGTTCGTGCTCGCGATCGTCACGACGCCGTCATCCGAGATGTCGATGGTCGTGCCGGTTTCTTCCGTCAGCGCACGGATCACCGAACCGCCCTTGCCGATCACGTCGCGGATCTTTTCCGGGTTGATCTTGATCGTGATCATGCGCGGCGCGAATTCCGACAGTTGCGTGTTCGCACCCGAGACCGCCGACGTCATCTTGCCGAGGATGTGCATGCGGCCTTCCTTCGCCTGCGCGAGCGCGACCTGCATGATTTCCTTCGTGATGCCCTGAATCTTGATGTCCATCTGCAGCGCCGTCACACCTTGCTCCGTGCCGGCCACCTTGAAGTCCATGTCGCCGAGGTGATCTTCGTCGCCGAGGATGTCAGTCAGCACCGCGAACTTGTTGCCTTCGAGGATCAGGCCCATCGCGATACCCGCGACGTGTGCCTTCATCGGCACGCCGGCGTCCATCAGCGCGAGGCAGCCGCCGCACACCGACGCCATCGACGACGAACCGTTCGACTCGGTGATTTCCGACACGACGCGGATCGAGTAGCCGAATTCGTCGGCGCTCGGCAGGCACTTGACCAGCGCGCGCTTCGCGAGACGGCCGTGACCGATTTCACGACGCTTCGGCGAGCCGACGCGACCCGTTTCGCCGGTCGCGAACGGGGGCATGTTGTAGTGGAGCATGAAGCGCTCGCGGTATTCGCCTTCGAGCGCGTCGATGATCTGCTCGTCACCCTTCGTGCCGAGCGTCGCGACGACGAGCGCCTGCGTTTCGCCACGCGTGAACAGCGCCGAACCGTGGGTGCGCGGCAGCACGCCGGTGCGGATCTCGATCGGACGCACGGTGCGCGTGTCGCGACCGTCAATGCGCGGCTCGCCGTTCAGGATCTGCGAACGGACGATCTTCGCTTCGATGTCGAACAGGATGTTGCCGACGGTAGCCTTGTCGGCCGCGACCGTGCCGGCCGCCAGCGCGTCTTCCTCGAGCTTCGCCGAGGTCGCCGCGTAGACTTCCTTCAGCTTCGTCGAACGCGCTTGCTTGTCGCGCAGCTGGTAAGCGGCGAGCAGGTCGCCGTGCGCCAGTTCCGTCACGCGCGCGATCAGCGCCTCGTTCTTCGGTGCCGGCTGCCAGTCCCACTCGGGCTTGCCACCTTCGCGCACGAGTTCGTGGATCGCATCGATCGCCGTCTGCATCTGCTCGTGGCCGAACACGACCGCGCCCAGCATCACGTCTTCCGGCAGCTGGTCGGCTTCCGATTCGACCATCAGCACCGCACGCTCCGTACCGGCGACGACGAGGTCGAGGCTCGATGCCTTGATCTGGTCACGCGTCGGGTTCAGCACGTATGCGTTGTCGATGTACGCGACGCGCGCGGCACCGACCGGACCGTTGAACGGCAGGCCCGACACGGCGAGCGCAGCCGATGCACCGATCAGCGCGGGGATGTCCGCCGGGATTTCCGGGTTCACGGACAGCACGTGGATCACGACCTGCACTTCGTTATAGAAGCCTTCCGGGAACAGCGGGCGCAGCGGACGGTCGATCAGGCGCGACGTCAGCGTCTCGTGTTCCGACGGACGGCCTTCGCGACGGAAGAAGCCGCCCGGGATCTTGCCGGCCGAGTAGGTCTTTTCGAGGTAGTCGACGGTCAGCGGGAAGAAATCCTGGCCCGGCTTCGCCGACTTCGCGCCGACGACGGTTGCCAGCACGACGGTGTCTTCCACGTCGACGATCACGGCACCGCTCGCCTGGCGAGCGACTTCACCGGTTTCGAGGCGCACCTTGTGCTGGCCCCACTGGAATTCCTTCACGACCTTGTTGAACATGGACATGGTTGCTCCTTTGAATTCATTCATTTCATTCGCCACCCGGGCCATCCCGTGCGGCGGCGTCCCGACCGAATCACCCGGAGCAAGGTGTGTTTTTTATGCCATTCCAGCGCGACGCTCGTCGAGCGGCGCGCTGGAATGACACAAATCCCGACCCCGGTATCAGCCGTTCCGGCAGCCGGCACTCACGTGCCGGACAACCCGCGGTGCGCGTGACGCTACGCACCGCGCAAAAACAAAATGCCTGCATCAGCGGACTGACACAGGCATCTTGCTGGCGGCAATCGCCTCGATTACTTACGCAGACCCAGCTTCTCGATCAGCGCGCGGTAACGGTCGGCATCCTTGCCCTTGAGGTAGTCGAGCAGCTTGCGGCGGCGGCTCACCATGCGCAGCAGGCCGCGGCGGCTGTGGTGATCCTTCGCGTGGGTCTTGAAGTGACCCGTCAGTTCGACGATACGTGCGGTCAGCAGTGCGACCTGGACTTCGGGCGAGCCCGTGTCGTTGGTACCGCGGGCGAACTGAGCAACGACTTCCGACTTCTTGATATCTGCAACAGACATGTGATTTCCTTTGTTTCCTACTAACTGAACAGGCGGACACGGAAGAATGGCCGTGCCGTGACTTACAACCGGCGGGCATTGTAGCACAACTGCACGCCGTTCCTACCGCCCCCTGTCACGGGCGCGTCATCGAGCAGGTCGACGGCGTCTGGGTGCGCTGCGCAGGCACTGCGAGGATCGTACGGAAGCCATACCCCGAGCCCTCGTTGTCGAAGCGCACGCCCGGCGTGCCGGCCTTGTCCATTTCCATCACGTAAAGGGGCTGGATCAATTGATGATCCTGCGCGCGCATCGTCGACGCGTGGAAGCCGTCGTCGAACGACAGCCCCTCCAGCGCACGCGCCACCGCCACGGGGTCGGTCGAGCCGGCCCGAGTCATCGCCGCCGCGAGCATCTCGATCATCAGGCTCATGCGCCGCACCGGGTAATCGTCCTGAGCGGCGGGAAAACGGGTCCGGAACGCGCGGTAAAACGCGTCCGACTTCGCGCCGCCTGCGTTCGGATGCCAGTCCGCGACGGCCACCACCCGCCCGACGCCCGCATCGCCCAGCGCGGCAGGCGCGCCGAGGCTGTTGCCGTAGAACGTATAGAACTTCGCGTTCAGCCCCTGCTCGCGTGCCGCCTTCACGAGCAGCGTGAGGTCGTTGCCCCAGTTGCCGGTCACGACAGCGTCCGCACCGCTCGCCCGGATCTTCGCGATATAAGGCGAGAAATCCTTGATGCGACCGATCGGATGGAATTCGTCGCCGGCAATCGTCACGTCGGGACGCCGCTCGGCCAACGCTTGCCGCGCCAGACCGCTGACGTCGTGACCGAAGCTGTAGTCCTGGTTCAGCAGGTAGACCTTGCGCAGCGCGCGGTCGCGCGCCATCACGTCGGCCAGCGCGGCCATCCGCATCCCCGCGTGCGCGTCGAAGCGGAAATGCCAGAAGCTGCAGCGCGCACCGGTCAGCGCCGGATCGTCGGCCGAATAGTTGAGGAACAGCATCCGGCTGTCCGGATTGCGCGTGTTCAGCTTGTCGAGCGCCGCGACGAGCGCGGCAGCGACTGCCGAGCTGTTGCCCTGCGCGACGAAGCCGATGTGCCGGTCCGCCGCCGCGCGCAACTGCACGAGCGCCTCCTCCGGGCTGCCCTTGCTGTCGAGCACGACGAGTTCGAGCGGGTGCGCGCCATCGCGCAGTTTCACGCCGCCCGCCGCATTGACCTGTTCGACGCCGAAGCGGAGGTTGCGCTCGACCGCCGCGCCCGCGTTCGCGAACGGGCCCGACATCCCTTCTATCAGCGCGATCCGCACCGGCTCGCCTGCCGCGAACGCGCACGACGCCAGCGTCCACCCCGCGCTCAATGCGAGCGCGCATCGTTTCCACAGCTGCATCGGCTCCCTGCCCTTCAATCTGTCCGAGAAGCGCGGATCATAGGCCGCAGGCACTGCCAGCCGCAAGCGCGGCGCGAAGTGACGCCCCGACGACGCACTTCCCGCGATCCGCACCGATTTTTTCGGCATGATGCGCCGGCACGCGCCGTCCGTGATACAACTGAACAGTTAGAAAGCCTTGGAGAATCCCATGCCCATTCGCCTTACCGTGCGCCTGCCGGCGCTGGTCGCCTGCGCGGCGGCGCTGCTTGCCGGTTGTGCGCAGCCGTGGCAGCAATACCAGGCCGGCCAGGACGAGTCGGCGATCGTTGCGCGCATGGGCCCGCCGCGCGAGATCTACGACCTGCCCGGCGGCGGCAAGCGTCTGATGTGGCCGACCCAGCCGATGGGCGAAATCACCGTCGCGGCCGACGTCGACGCAGCCCATCGGATCGTTAACGTCCGCCAGGTGCTGCAGCCGAGCGAGTTCTATCGTGCGGAAATCGGCAAGTGGACCAAGACCGACGTGCTCGTCAATTTCGGCCGTCCGGTCGAGACGTCCTACTTCCCGCTGATGAAGCGCGAGGTGTGGACCTACCGCTATCTCGAAGACAATGTCTGGTACATGATGTACAGCTTCTACTTCGACCCGCAAGGCATTCTGCGCACCACGCAAAAAACGCCGGACCCGCTGCACGACCCCGACCGTCGCAACCTGTTCTGATCGGATCGATTGCGCATTTACGGGCAATTTTCACAATGGCCATTCACGAATTATTGCGTGAGTGGCCATTTCATTTTTTCCGTCATATTCGATTAATTTCCAATTCGACGCGGCAATCCTTTCCGATCGAACCTGTGCCGATCGCATTATGCGAAGCCCCGTGCCATGGGGCGCCAACGGGAAACAGGCATGCACGATACATGTCATGCGTTGGATTGGTGCATTTGATGCACCTCGCCAGATCCAGTTGAAACAATTTGTATCATTGGCACCAGACGTTAGGGCATACCCCTAATATCGGACGAAATTGAACCTTTCAATTTAGAAAGCATCATATTGCTCCACTTCGTCCGGTATCTGCTTGTCCTTATCACAAAGGAGTCCTCATGAATCGCCCCAAGAGCATGCTGGTTGCCAACATCGCCTGGGCCCGCGAGACGCACGAACACACGCCCGGCTTCTTCGATGCGCTCGCGCGCGGCCAGAACCCTCGGGTGCTGTGGATCGGCTGCGCCGACAGCCGGGTGCCCGCCGAAACCATCACGCACTGCGTGCCCGGCGAGCTGTTCGTCCATCGCAACATCGCGAACCTGTTCCATCCCGACGACGACAATTCGGCGAGCGTGCTCGAGTACGCCGTGCGCGTGCTCGAAGTCGACCACGTGATCGTGTGCGGCCACTACGGATGCGGCGGCGTGCGCGCGTCGCTGCTGCCGCCGCCCGCCGACCTGCCGCACGTCGCGCGCCGCATCGCGCCGCTATGCGCGCTCGCACGGCGCCATCGCGACTCGCTCGACGGCCTCGACGACACGGCGGCGGCCGACCGCCTGGCCGAGCTCAACGTCCTCGAACAAGTGCGGCTGCTGCGCGCTTCGCCGATCGTGCACGGCCGGCAGCGGCCGCCCCTCGTTCACGGCTGGATCTTTTCGCTCACGGACGGCCGCCTGAAGGAACTCGACTCCGGCTACACGGCACCACCGGCCGAAGCCGAACCGGAGCATGCCGCCATGGCCGCCGCGCTCGGCTGATCCGCCTCCCCCTACGCCAATGAAATCACCCCAACCATGAAACTGAACGAGCGCCTCTCCACCCTGCCGCGCGACATCGTCGCCGGCATCGTCGTTTTCCTCGTCGCGCTGCCGTTGTGTCTCGGCATCGCCAATGCGTCCGGCGTCGAGCCGTTCGCCGGGCTCGTGTCCGGCATCGTCGGCGGCATCGTCGTCGCGCTGTTGAGCGGCTCGTCGCTGTCGGTCAGCGGACCGGCCGCCGGCCTCGTCGTGATCGTCGTCGAAGGGATCGCGCAACTCGGCAGCTTTTCCGCGTTCCTGCTCGCGGTGCTGTTGTCCGGCGTACTGCAGTTCGGCTTCGGCATGCTCCGCGCCGGCCGCTTCGCCGCGTACGTGCCGTCGCCCGTCATCAAGGGCATGCTCGCGGCGATCGGCCTGCTGCTGATCGTTAAGCAGATTCCGTTCGCATTCGGCATCGGCGGGCCGGCCGCGCAATCGTTTGCGTCATGGCCGAGCCTGCCGACCGCCTGGGCCGCAACGGCCATCGCACTTGTCTCGCTCGCGCTGCTGATCGCCTGGGACACACCGGCGTTCAAGCGCTTCGGCCGGATGCGCTCGGTGCCCGCTCCGCTCGCGGTCGTCGTGTTCGGCATCGGCGCGACGCTGGTGCTCGGCGTCGTTGCGCCGTCGGTCGCGCCGGGCGCCGCGCATCGCGTCACGCTGCCGGAGCTCGAATCGTTCGCGGCGCTCGCGGCATCGCTGAAGCACGCCGAGCTCGGCCCGAACTTCGCGCAGCTCGTCAATCCGGACGTGTGGCGCGTCGCGATTACACTCGCGGTCGTCGCGAGCCTCGAGACGCTGCTGAGTCTCGAGGCGGTCGAACAGATCGACCCGAAGCGTCGCCCGACGCAGCCGGACCGCGAGTTGAAGGCCCAGGGCGTCGGCAATCTCGTCGCGGGTGCGTTCGGCGGGCTGCCGATCACGTCGGTGATCGTGCGCAGTTCGGTGAACGTGAACGCGGGTGCGCAAAGCCGGATGTCGGCGATCGTGCACGGAATCCTGCTGCTTGCCAGCGTGTTCGCGCTCACCGGGCTGATCAACCTGATCCCGCTCGCGAGCCTCGCGGCGATCCTGATCCACACCGGCTTCAAGCTCGCGAAACCGGCGCTGTTCCGCTCGGTGCTGAAGCAGGGTCCGGCCGCGTTCGTGCCGTTCGCCGCGACGATCGCGGGCGTGCTGGCGGTCGACCTGCTGTTCGGCATCGCCGTCGGCCTCGCGTGCAGCGTGCTGGCGGTCGCGGTCGCGAACCTGAAAAGCCCCGTCACGCTCGCGCAGCACGACGACCACTTCCTGCTGTCGTTCCGCAAGGACGTGTCGTTCCTCGGCAAGGTGCAGGTCAAGCATCATCTGCGGCACATTCCCGACCGCGCGGCCGTGATCATCGACGCAACGCGCGCCGACTACATCGACCATGACGTGCTCGAACTGCTCGACGCGTTCGTCGCCGATGCGCCGCGGCGCGGGATCGCAGTCGAATTCCGCCGCCGCAGCCCGGCGCCTCGCGCGGCCGCCCGCCGCTGGCTGTTCCGCGCGCCCGCAGCCGAATGAGCCGCGCATGAAAAAAACGCCCCGGGCGGCGCAAAGGCCGCACGGGGCGTTTCGTGTGCGTCGAGCGCTCGACGCGCAGCGCTTACGAGCGCTGCGGGTTGACCTTGTCGTCCTTCGAATGCAGCTTGTTCAGCGCCGAAATGTACGCCTTCGCGGACGCCGCGACGATGTCCGGATCGGTGCCGACGCCGTTGACGATCCGCCCGCTCTTCGACAGCCGGACGGTCACTTCGCCCTGCGCCTGCGTGCCGGTCGTGATCGCGTTCACCGAATACAGCAGCAGTTCGGAACCGCTGCCGACTTCGCCCTCGATCGCGTTGAACGTCGCGTCGACCGGCCCGTTTCCGCGCGCCTCGCCGGTCACTTCCTTGCCTTCGACCGCGAACACGATCTTCGCCTGCGGCTGCTCGCCCGTCTCCGAACGCTGCGACAGCGACACGAACTTGAAGTGCTCCTGCTCCTGCGCGAGCGCCGATTCTTCGGAGACGATCGCGATGATGTCTTCGTCGAAGATCTCGGCCTTGCGATCGGCGAGGTCCTTGAAGCGCATGAACGCGGCGTTCAGTTCGGCTTCGCTGTCGAGCGACACGCCGAGTTCCTGCAGGCGCTGCTTGAACGCGTTGCGGCCCGACAGCTTGCCGAGCACGATCTTGTTCGCGGTCCAGCCCACGTCTTCCGCGCGCATGATCTCGTAGGTGTCGCGCGCCTTCAGCACGCCGTCCTGGTGGATACCCGACGCGTGCGCGAATGCGTTCGCGCCGACGACGGCCTTGTTCGGCTGCACGACGAAACCGGTGATCTGCGACACGAGCTTCGACGTCGGCACGATCTGCGTCGTGTCGATGCCGACGTCGAGGCCGAAGTAGTCCTTGCGGGTCTTCACGGCCATCACGATTTCCTCGAGCGACGTGTTGCCCGCGCGCTCACCGAGCCCGTTGATCGTGCACTCGACCTGCCGCGCACCGCCGATCTTCACGCCCGCGAGCGAGTTCGCCACCGCCATCCCGAGGTCGTTGTGGCAGTGCACGGAGAAAATCGCCTTGTCCGAGTTCGGAATGCGTTCGCGCAGCGTCTTCACGAGGTTGCCGTAGAGTTCCGGCACGCCGTAGCCAACCGTGTCGGCGATGTTGATCGTCGTCGCCCCCTCGGCGATCACGGCCTCCAGCACGCGGCACAGGAAGTCGAGATCCGAACGGCTGCCGTCTTCCGGCGAGAATTCGACGTTGTCGGTGAACTTGCGCGCGAAGCGCACCGCGAGGCGCGCCTGCTCGAACACCTGGTCCGGCGTCATCCGCAGCTTCTTCTCCATGTGCAGCGGCGACGTCGCGATGAACGTGTGGATCCGCGAGCTGTTGGCCGGCTTCAGTGCGTCGGCCGCACGCTGGATGTCCTTGTCGTTGGCGCGCGCCAGCGAGCAGATCGTGCTGTCCTTCACCAGGCCGGCGATCGTGTGGATCGCGTCGAAGTCGCCGTTCGAGCTGGCCGCGAAGCCGGCCTCGATCACGTCGACCTTCATCCGCTCGAGATGCTTCGCGATGCGGACCTTCTCTTCCTTCGTCATCGACGCGCCAGGCGATTGTTCACCGTCACGCAACGTCGTATCGAAAATGATCAGCTTGTCTGTCATGGGGGCTCCAGGGCTCTTTATACGGGAATCAAACGTAATGAGATCGCGCCACCGCTGGCGACGCTCAACAACAGACGAGGCTTGACGGAGGGCGAGAACGGTCAGCGCGGCAGGCGCGCCAAAGCTAGCGCGCGTAGCGGCGCACCGGCTAGAAGGAGGGAGAGGCGGGAAAATGCAGTCATGCCGAAGACTATAGCGGCATTCCGCTGGGTGCGCAATCGGACGGCACCCGGGATGCCGGGCCGCGCCGTGCGAAAAAGGGGCAAATGAAAAACGGCGGCCCGGAATCACATCCGAGGCCGCCGTCGTCGGGCAGGTTGCGCGTCAGTGATCGCGCTGCGACGAGCGCGCGGGGTTCGCGCGTCCGCGCACGGCCATGTAGGCCCAAAACACGTAGCCGGACAGCCCGTACAGCACGAACAGGCAGAACAGCATCAACGGCGGATCGGACGACACGAGCACGAACGCGACGACGACCAGCAGGATCGCCGCGAACGGCACGCGGTGCCGCACGTCCAGCGCCTTACCGCTGTAGAACGGCGCGTTCGACACCATCGTCACGCCTGCGTAGATCGTCAGTGCGAACGCGACCCACGGCAGCCAGCCGAGCTTCATCGGCACGCGGTTGTCGGTCGCGAGCCAGACGAAACCGGCGATCAGCGCGGCCGCGGCCGGGCTCGGCAGCCCCTGGAAGAAGCGCTTGTCGACGACGCCGATGTTCGTGTTGAAGCGCGCGAGACGCAGCGCGGCGCCCGAACAGTAGACGAACGCGGCGAGCCAGCCCCAGCGGCCAAGATCCTTCAGCACCCACTCGTACATCACGAGCGCGGGCGCGACGCCGAACGACACCATGTCAGACAGGCTGTCGAACTGTTCGCCGAACGCGCTTTGCGTATGCGTCATCCGCGCGACGCGCCCGTCCATCCCGTCGAGCACCATCGCGACGAAGATCGCGATCGCGGCGATCTCGAAGCGCACGTTCATCGCCTGCACGACCGCGAAGAAGCCGCAGAACAGCGCGGCGGTCGTGAACGCGTTCGGCAGCAGGTAGATGCCGCGCGTCTTCAGGAACCGCTGGCGCGCGGCGCGGCGGCTCTCGATGGGCGCCGGGTCCTGCGCCATCACCTTGTTGCGGCGGAACGGGCGTGGCGCCTGGCCGGAGCCGTTGCGCGGACGACGCGGTTTGAATGCGGCCATCGTGCGTCCCGCCGCTTACTGTTCGAGCTCGGCGAGGATCGTCGACGACGCGTAGACCTTCTCGCCGATCGACACCTTCGCGCGGCTGCCGAGCGGCAGGTACACGTCGACGCGCGAACCGAAGCGGATGAAACCGTAGCGCTGACCGCGCGACAGCGGCTCGCCGGCACGCACGTAGCAGAGGATCCGGCGGGCGACGAGGCCGGCGATCTGCACGGCGGTGACGGTCTTGCCGCTCGCCGTCTGGATCACGACCGCATTGCGCTCGTTCTCGGTCGACGCCTTGTCGATCGCCGCGTTCAGGAACGCGCCGGGGAAGTATTCGACCTTGGTAACGGCGCCGTCGACCGGCGAACGCTGCGAATGGACATTGAAGACATTCATGAACACGCTGATCTTCAGCGCTTCGCGATTCGCGTACGGATCCTGGGTTGTCTCGACTGCGACGATGCGGCCGTCCGCCGGGCACAGCACCGCGTTCGGCTGCGCCGGAATCGGGCGCTGCGGATCGCGGAAGAACTGGACGACGAAGACGAGCAGCAGCCAGAACGGCCATGCGAAGCCGAAGCCCCCGACGGCGTGGATCAACAACGCGATGACGGCTGCAATCGCGATGAACGGCCAGCCTTCGCGCGCGATGATCGGATGAGGATAGTTCATGGGTTCGTTCGGTGTTCGGTGAATTGCAAAGCCCGTAGGATAGCAAAAGCCGCCCGGGGCACTGCTGCCTTCGGACGGCTTTTTGATACCGACCCTCCACTCGAAGGGCCGGAACAGCACGCGGTGCTTAGTTCTTCGTCTGGTCGACGAGCTTGTTCTTCGCGATCCACGGCATCATCGCGCGCAGCTTCGAGCCGACCTGCTCGATCTGGTGCTCGGCCGTCAGGCGGCGGCGCGACTGCAGCGTCGGCGCACCTGCCTTGTTCTCGAGAATGAAGCTCTTCGCGTATTCGCCCGTCTGGATGTCGGTCAGGCACTGCTTCATCGCCTTCTTCGTCTCTTCCGTGACGACGCGCGGGCCCGTCACGTACTCGCCGTATTCGGCGTTGTTCGAGATCGAGTAGTTCATGTTCGCGATGCCGCCTTCGTAGATCAGGTCGACGATCAGCTTCAGCTCGTGCAGGCACTCGAAGTACGCCATTTCCGGCGCGTAGCCGGCTTCGACCAGCGTCTCGAAACCTGCCTTGATCAGCTCGACGGTACCGCCGCACAGCACGGCCTGCTCGCCGAACAGGTCGGTTTCGGTTTCTTCACGGAAGTTCGTCTCGATGATGCCGGCACGGCCGCCGCCGTTCGCTGCCGCGTACGACAGCGCGATGTCGCGTGCCGCGCCCGACTTGTTCTGCGCAACCGCGATCAGGTGCGGCACGCCGCCACCTTGCGAGTACGTGCCGCGCACGGTGTGGCCCGGAGCCTTCGGCGCGATCATGATCACGTCGAGGTCGGCGCGCGGGATCACCTGGCCGTAGTGGACGTTGAAGCCGTGTGCGAATGCCAGTGCGGCGCCCTGCTTGATGTTCGCGTGCACTTCCTTCGCGTACACGTCGGCGATCTGCTCGTCCGGCAGCAGCATCATGACGACGTCCGCGCCCTTCACCGCTTCCGCGACTTCCTTGACCGACAGGCCTGCGTTTTCGGCCTTGCTCCATGACGCGCCGCCCTTGCGAAGGCCGACCGTCACGTTCACGCCGCTGTCCTTCAGGTTCAGTGCGTGCGCATGGCCTTGCGAGCCGTAGCCGATGATCGTGACTTGCTTGCCCTTGATGAGGGAGAGGTCAGCGTCTTTATCGTAGAAAACGTTCATGATGGTTCCTTCGCCAATTCAAAAATTCAACAATTCGTTCAGATGGAGTACTGCGGGCCGGGACATGACGGCGCACCCGGCGTGCCTGTTCGGCATCACACCTTCAGGATGCGCTCGCCGCGTCCGATGCCGGAGCTGCCGGTACGCACGGTCTCTAGGATCGCGGTCGCGTCCAGCCCCTGGATGAATGCGTCGAGCTTGTCGCTCGCGCCCGTCAATTCGATCGTGTAGGTCTTTTCGGTCACGTCGATGATGCGGCCGCGGAAAATATCCGACATCCGCTTCATTTCTTCGCGCTCCTTGCCCACTGCACGTACCTTGATCAGCATCAGCTCGCGTTCGATGTGTGCACCGTCGGTCAGGTCCACCACTTTCACCACCTCGATCAGGCGGTTCAGATGCTTCGTGATCTGTTCGATCACGTCGTCCGAGCCAATGGAAACGATGGTCAGCCGCGACAGCGATTGGTCTTCGGTCGGCGCCACCGTCAAGGTTTCGATGTTGTAGCCGCGTGCGGAAAACAGACCGACCACGCGCGACAGCGCGCCCGGTTCGTTTTCCAGCAGGACGGAAATGATGTGTCTCATGTTCGCTTCTTCCAGAATGTGTCCGTGTCGATTCACTCGCGCCGCGCGCCGCCCGGTGCCGCACCGCCCTTCGTGAAGGCGGCCGCTCCGGCCCCGGCGCGCGTCGCGCCGTTACAGATCTTCCGATCCGAGCAGCATCTCGGTGATGCCCTTGCCGGCCTGTACCATCGGCCAGACGTTTTCGGTCGGATCGGTCTGGAAGTCGAGAAACACGGTGCGGTCCTTCAGGCGCAGCGCTTCCTTCAGCGCCGGCTCCACATCCGAGGTCTTTTCGATCCGCATGCCGACATGGCCGTACGCTTCGGCGAGCTTCACGAAATCGGGCAGCGCATCCATGTACGAATGCGAATAGCGCTTGCTGTATTCGATCTGCTGCCACTGGCGGACCATGCCGAGATAGCGGTTGTTCAGCGAAATGATCTTCACGGGCGTGTCGTACTGCAGGCAGGTCGACAGTTCCTGGATGCACATCTGGATCGAGCCTTCGCCCGTGATGCACAGCACGTCGTCGTCCGGGTGCGCCATCTTGACGCCCATCGCTGCCGGCAGGCCGAAGCCCATCGTGCCGAGGCCGCCGGAGTTGATCCAGCGACGCGGCTTGTTGAAACGGTAGAACTGCGCGGCCCACATCTGGTGCTGGCCGACGTCCGAGCACACGAACGCGTTGCCGTCCGTCAGCTCCCATGCCTTCTCGACCACGTACTGCGGCTTGATGATCTCGCTGTCGCGGTCGAACTTCAGGCAGTCCTTCGAACGCCAGCCCTCGATGTCCTTCCACCATTGCGCGAGCGCCTCGGTGTCGGGGCCGTGCTCGGCCGTCTGCAGTTGCTCGATCAGCTCCTTCAGCACTTCCTTCACGTCGCCGACGATCGGGATGTCGACCTTCACGCGCTTCGAGATCGACGACGGATCGATATCGATGTGGATGATCTTGCGCGGACGCGACGCGAAGTGCGCCGGGTCGCCGATCACGCGGTCGTCGAAGCGGGCACCGATCGCGATCAGCACGTCGCAGTGCTGCATCGCCATGTTCGCTTCGTACGTGCCGTGCATGCCGAGCATGCCGAGGAATTTCTTGTCCGACGCGCGATAGCCGCCGAGGCCCATCAGCGTGTTCGTGACCGGGTAGCCGAGCAGATCGGCGAACTGGTTCAGTTCGCGCGCGGCGTCGGCGAGGATGATGCCGCCGCCCGTATAGATATAGGGACGCTTCGCCGACAGCAGCAGCGACACGGCCTTGCGGATCTGGCCCGAATGGCCCTTCGTGACGGGGTTGTACGAGCGCAGCGACACGCTCTTGACCGGCTCGTACTGGCACGGCGTCTTCGAGATGTCCTTCGGGATGTCGATCAGCACCGGGCCCGGACGGCCGGTGCGGGCGATGTAGAACGCCTTCTTGACGGTTTCCGCGAGGTCGCGCACGTCCTTCACGAGGAAGTTGTGCTTCACGCACGGACGCGTGATGCCGACGGTATCGCATTCCTGGAACGCGTCCTGGCCGATCGCGGCAGTCGGCACCTGGCCGCTGATCACGACCATCGGGATCGAATCCATGTAGGCCGTTGCAATGCCGGTCACCGCATTGGTGACACCGGGGCCGGACGTCACGAGACAGACGCCGACGTTGCCGGTGGAACGCGCATACGCATCGGCTGCGTGCACGGCCGCCTGTTCGTGGCGCACCAGCACGTGCTGAATCTTGTCCTGCTTGTAAAGCTCGTCGTAGATGTAGAGTACCGAGCCGCCGGGATAGCCCCAGATGAATTCGACGTTCTCGTCGGCCAGTGCCTTCATGAGCACGGTGGCGCCGATGGAGTCGCTATCGGGAGGGGAAAGGGGTTCCGACGTGGAGAATTCCGCGCTGGGCATGTTCATTTTGACCTTTCGAATTTTCGGCAAAAAATTGATCGGGTGCTCTCTGCCGGGCTTGTGGCTCGGGTTCAAGCGGCGCGTCCAGTTTGAAGGGCGGGCTTCTTGGGCCAGCCTCAAATGAGACCATCACTTCATGTTGCGAATCGTTGACGATAGCGGGTCATGATTGGGTCGTCAAGCAAAATATCCCGCAGCGCATCATGCGCCCCGCCCGGCGGCCCGCGGACGCTGCTCGCGCGCAACGTACCGAGCCGTCAACGGTGCCAAGTCGCGCGAAAATTTGTTAGCATCCGCGGGTTTTACGAAATTTTTCGACCTTTCACACGCCGCAGTCCGCAGCGCATACCTTTACGGAATGGCATCAGACAAGGAACTCGCCGACTTTCTGGCGGGCGTCGAAAGGCGCGCGTTCAAGCAGGCTGCGTACGCCGTGCGCGACGACGATGCGTCGCTCGACATCGTGCAGGACGCGATGATCAAGCTGGCGGAGAAGTACGGCGACCGGCCGGCGGCCGAGCTGCCGCTGCTGTTCCAGCGGATCCTGCAGAACGCGATCCATGACTGGTTCCGCCGGCAGAAGGTCCGCAATACCTGGGTGACGCTCTTCTCGTCGCTCAACAACACGGACGACGAAGACTTCGATCCGCTGGAAACGCTCGAGTCCGCGGATGACAACGCGGGCGTCGAGAGCACCGAGCACCGCCTCGAGCGGGAGCAGGTTCTGGCCCTGATCGACGAAGAAATCCAGAAACTTCCAACGCGTCAACGGGAAGCGTTCCTGATGCGTTATTGGGAAGATATGGATGTCGCCGAGACTGCCGCCGCAATGGGGTGCTCCGAAGGCAGCGTCAAGACGCACTGCTCGCGAGCCACCCACACCCTGGCGCAAGCGCTCAAGGCCAAAGGAATCACGCTATGAGCTCCGCTCCCGTAAATCGAGAACACGAATTCGCGCTGAAGGTCCGCCGCGCGCTGGACGAACGTGCCGCGGCGCTGCCTGCCGCGACCGCCGACCGTCTGGCCGTTGCGCGCCGGGCCGCGCTCGCGCGCAAGAAGCCGGAAGCCGCGACCGCGCCGGTGTTCGTGCCCGCCTTCGCCGGTGCCGCCGCCGCATACGGCACGCCGCCCGCGAGTCGCCCGCAGACGTCGTTCGCGCGCCGCCTGCTGCGCGCCTGGCCGCTCGCGCTGCTGCTCGCGGGGCTCGTCGGCATCGCGTACTGGGAAGACATGCAGCGCACTGCCGAACTCGCCGACATCGACGCGGCAATGCTCAGCGACGACCTGCCGCTCAACGCGTATCTCGATCACGGGTTCAACGCGTATCTTTCGCACGCACGCTAACAGAGAATAACGAGGGGATCGCTCGGGTGAGTCAGAAACGGGGCCTGGCCGTATTTTTCGGATGCGTGATCGCGATCGCCGTTTCCTACGTCGCCACCTATTCCCGATTCAACCCGCCCGCCGCGACGGTCTCCGCCGCGGCCAGCAACGCGCCCGCGCCGACCTCGGCCGCCGCGGGGCTGCCCACCGAACTCACCCCGCTCCCCCTGCCGCTGCCGGCCGCCAACGGCCCGCTGTCGTGGGCGCGCCTGACGCCCGCGCAACGCGCGGCACTCGCGCCGTTCGCCGATCAGTGGGACGGCTTCAGCGATGCACGCAAGCGCAAATGGCTGAAGATCGCGTCACGTTTCGCGAAATTGACGCCCGATGAGCAGAAGCACCTGCAGGACAGGATGTCCGAGTGGGCGCGGATGACGCCCGAGCAGCGCCGCGTCGCGCGCGAGAATTACCAGAGCGCGAAGGAGCTGTCCGCGCAGGCGCGCGAGCGTGCGTGGAAGGCCTACCAGCAACTTCCCGAAGAACAGAAGGAGCGCCTCGCCGCGACCGAGCGCCGTCGCCGGCCGAGCGTCGTCAGCGCGCCGCCGACGGTCGCCGACCGCGATGTGCGCCGCCTCGTCAATTCGCACGAGCATCCAGCGAGCAACGCCGCGCCGGCATCGGCGCCCGCCACGTCCGGCGGCGGCACGCCGCCCGTCGCGGCATCATCCACGTCAGGCACCGCACCCGCGCCTGCGACGGTCACGCCCGTCTCGCCGGCCGACGCGCCGTCGATGTTCAAGGGTTCCTGACCCGACGTGGCGAGCGCCCCCGCACCCAAGGCCCCGGCCGTCGTCGCCGCGCCGTCCGTGCGGCGACGCCTCGCCGCGATGCTGTACGAAGCCGTGCTGCTGTTCGGCATCGTGTTCTTCGCCGGCCTCGCATTCAGCCTCGCGACGCAGCAGCGCAACGGCCTCGTTCATCACAATCTCCTCGCCGCGTGGATCGCGCTCGTCGTCGGCGCGTACTTCGTCTGGTTCTGGACCCATGGCGGCCAGACGCTGCCGATGAAGACCTGGCGGCTGCGGCTCGAATCGTCGACCGGCCGTCCGCTGAGCGCCGGCCACGCGCTCGTCCGCTACGCGCTCGGGTGGCTGTGGTTCCTGCCGCCGCTCGCGCTGCATCCGCTCCTCGGCCTGTCGGTGCCCGTCACGCTCGCGCTGGCGGCCGCGTGGATCGTCGCATGGGCCGGCGCCGCCCGCCTGCACGCCGATCGCCAGTTCCCGCACGACCGCATCGCCCGCACGCGCGTCGTCGCGATTCCACGCTGACGCGGTGACGACGCGGTGACGCGCCGCGCGGTCCGCGCGACCGCGACCCGTTACGCGCGTCGGCGCATCCATCAGACGAAACCCCTCGAAGGCGCGATCACGGCCACCGCTCACGGCTTACCCGATCGCCTCAGGACGGTCGGTTCGGCAGATTACGCAACGCCGCCGCATTCACTGCTAAACACGCCGGAACGACAGTAATAAGAACGTCTCGTGACTGTCACGGCATGGTCACGCCCGCATGGCGCAATGCCGGTAATGTCAACCGGCGCGAGTCATGCATGGGCCAGAAAACGTCCGCGACCTCCCTGTTCCGTCAACCGCTCGGCGCCCGCGCCGTCACCGCCTTCCTGTCCGGCTCGGCCGCAACCGATGCCCTTTCGTCGCATGAGCCGACGGCCGCGCACGCCAGGCAGCACGACGACCCCGAGCCGTCCACCCATCGCTACCGCACGATCTGGCTGTCCGACATCCATCTCGGCTCGAGCGGCTGCCAGGCGCCGTACCTGCTCGACTTCCTGCGCCACAACGATTCGGAATACCTGTACCTCGTCGGCGACATCATCGACGGCTGGCAGCTGAAGAAGGGCTGGTACTGGCCGCAGGCGCACAACGACGTCGTGCAGAAGGTCCTGCGCAAGGCGCGCAAGGGCACGCAGGTGGTCTACATCCCGGGCAACCACGACGAAGGCGCGCGGCAGTTCTGCGACCTCGCGTTCGGCGACATCCAGGTGCGCGGCGAGGCATTTCACACGACGCTCGCGGGCAAGCGCCTGTGGATCGTCCACGGCGACCTGTTCGACGGCGTGATCCAGCACGCGAAATGGCTCGCGTATCTCGGCGACACGCTCTACACGCTGATCCTCGTGCTGAACCGCTGGTTCAACCGGATCCGCAGCCGGCTGGGCTTCCAGTACTGGTCGCTGTCGCAGTACCTGAAGCATCAGGTGAAGAACGCGGTGAACTTCATCTCGCAGTTCGAGACCGTGATGACCGACGAAGCGCGTCGCCGCGGCTGCGACGGCGTCGTGTGCGGGCACATCCACAAGGCGGAGATCCGCGACATCGACGGCGTGCTGTACTGCAACGACGGCGACTGGGTCGAGAGCCTGTCCGCGCTCGTCGAAACGATGGAAGGCGAGCTGAAGATCATTTACTGGACGGCGATGCGCGCCGCGCCGTCCGCAGCCCCGTCGCGCAAGGCCAAGGCCACCGCCTGACACAACTCCACTTACAGGACACATGCCGCGATGAAGATCATGATCGTCACCGACGCGTGGGAGCCGCAGGTCAACGGCGTCGTGCGCACGCTGAAGAGCACCTCCCGCGAACTCACCGCGCTCGGCCACCGGGTCGAAATGCTGACGCCGCTGGAATTCCGCACGGTGCCCTGCCCGACCTACCCCGAGATCCGCCTGTCGATCCTGCCGTACCGCAAGCTGCGCGCCCGGATCGATGCGTTCGCCCCCGATGCGCTGCACATCGCGACCGAAGGCCCGCTCGGCCTCGCCGCGCGACGCTATGCGCGCGCGCGCAAGCTGCCGTACACGACCGCGTATCACACGCGCTTTCCGGAATACGTGCAGGCGCGCTTCGGCATTCCGCTGTCGGCGACCTACAAGTTCCTGCACTGGTTCCACGGGCCGTCGCTCGCGGTGATGGCGCCGACCCCGGTCGTGAAGCAGGACCTCGAGAAGTTCGGCTTCACGAACGTCGTGCTGTGGACGCGCGGCGTCGACCTCGACATCTTCCGGCCGATGGAGTCGAAGGTGCTCAATACCGCGCGGCCGATCTTCCTGTACGTCGGCCGCGTCGCGATCGAGAAGAACGTCGAGGCGTTCCTGCGCCTCGACCTGCCCGGCTCGAAGTGGGTCGCGGGCGAAGGTCCCGCGCTCGCCGAACTGAAATCGCGCTATCCGGAAGCGAACTATCTCGGCGTCCTGTCGCAAGCCGAGCTCGCCAAGGTGTATGCTGCGGCCGACGTGTTCGTGTTCCCGAGTCGCACCGACACGTTCGGCCTCGTGCTGCTGGAGGCCCTCGCGTGTGGCACACCGGTCGCCGCGTACCCGGTCACGGGCCCGATCGACGTGCTCGGCGGGGGCGATGCCGGCGCGATGCACGAAGACCTGCAGGAAGCCTGCCTCGAGGCGCTCAAGATCGAACGCGAGACTGCCCGCGCATGGGCCGAGCGCTTCTCGTGGCGCGCGGCGTCCGAGCAGTTCGCGTCGCATCTGAAACCGCTGCCGAAGACTGCGTACTCGCCCGCCGAAGGTGCCGCCGTTTGAAACGAGACCTGAACGACAAGACCCCGCCCCCTGCCGCGACGGCACAACCGCATCGTCCGTTCGACGAAGAAGAGCCGCACGCCGACGCGGACGTGCACACGCACGAACCGCTCGGCCCCGACGATCGGCTTGCGCCGCTGCCGCCGAATCCGTACAAGCGCCACCGCGGCATCACGCGTGCGTGGTACGCGCTCAAGCATTCGCTGAACGGGTTTCGCGTCGCGATCCGCGAGGAGAGCGCGTTTCGCCAGGAGCTCACGCTCGCCGCGCTGATGCTGCCGATCGGTGCGTTCTCGCCGGTCCCCGCCGCATCGCGCGCGCTGCTGATCGCGTCGGTGCTGCTCGTGCTGATCGTCGAGCTGCTGAACTCGAGCGTCGAGGCCGCGATCGATCGCATCTCGCTCGAGCGGCACGAATTATCGAAGCGCGCGAAAGATCTCGGCAGCGCGGCGGTCACGGTCGCGCTGTTCGCGTGCGTGACGACATGGGGCTTCGTGCTCGGCCCGCTGATCGCACGCTGGCTCGGCTTCTGACGGCACCTGCGGCACCGCCTGCGTGCGGCGCCGCACCATGCGCCGAACGCATCGCGATCACGAAATGCGCCCGTTGTAAGGAAACCGCGGTTTATAATCGTCCGCCAGACTTAGAACAGCAACCCGCGCCGGACGAATCTCGCAGCATCGATTGCAGCGCCCGCCAGTCCGGCACACACAGGGCCGGACGACATGGAAGCGAAACCTCCCCGCCGCACCCGCGAACGGATTCTCGAGTTGTCGTTGAAACTCTTCAACGAGATCGGCGAGCCGAACGTCACGACCACGACGATCGCCGAGGAAATGGAAATCAGTCCAGGCAACCTGTACTACCATTTCCGCAACAAGGACGACATCATCAACAGCATCTTCGCGCAGTTCGAGCAGCAGATCGAACGGCGACTGCGCTTTCCCGAAGATCACCGTCCGACGATCGACGAAACCTGGTCGTACCTGCAGTACATGGCCGACTTCATGTGGACCTACCGGTTCCTGTATCGCGACCTCAACGACCTGCTCGCGCGCAACCGCACGCTCGAGACGCACTTCAAGCAGATCATCAGCCACAAGGTGCGCTTCGCGCACGACATGTGCGAGCTGCTCGTGTCCGACGCCGAAATGGTCGCGACGCCCGCCGAGATCGAAGTCATCGCCACCAACATGGCCGTGATCTCGACGTACTGGCTGTCGTATCAGTACGTGATGCACCCGCGCAAATACAACGACCAGGACGCGATCCGCGAAGAGCTGCACCAGGTGAGCATGCACGTGATCTCGGTCATGGCTCCGTACCTGCGCGGCCGTTCGCGCCAGCTGTTCGACGATCTCGTCTCCGGCAAGCTGCCCAAGCGCCAGTTCACCGACTACCTGCCGCCGCGCGACGGTTCGCCGCGCCCCGCCGGCAGCCCGGTCGCCGCCAAGCCCGCCGCGAAGGATGCGAAACAATGAAGGCAGTCTGTGTTTACTGCGGCTCGTCGTCCGGCGTGCGGCCCGTCTATGCGGACGCCGCGCGCGCGTTCGGCCGCGCGCTCGTCGATGCGGGCCTCACGCTCGTCTACGGCGGCGGCCGCGTCGGCCTGATGGGCGTGATCGCCGATGAAGTGATGGCGGCCGGCGGCCATGCGGTCGGCGTGATCCCCGAGTTGCTGGTCGACAAGGAAGTCGGCCATACCGGGCTGTCCGAGCTGCACGTCGTGCCCGACATGCACCATCGCAAGAAAATGATGGCCGACCTCGCGGATGCGTTCGTCGCGATGCCCGGCGGCGCCGGCACGCTCGAGGAATTCTTCGAGGTTTATACGTGGGCGCAGCTCGGCTATCACCGCAAGCCCGTCGCGTTGTACAACATCGATTCGTTCTACGATCCGCTGATCGCGCTGCTGCGCCACACGGTCGACGAAGGCTTCATGCGCCCGACCTACTTCGACGCGCTGTGCCTCGACGCCGAACCGGTCGCGCTGATCGAACAGCTGCGCCGCTACCAGCCGCCCGTCCGCGACAAGTGGGCGCCGGACGCGGCCAAGTAACGTCTATCGGGAGCCGCACGCGATGCCCGCACCGTCGTCCGAGCGCAAGGCCGTCCTCATCACCGGCGCGAGCCGCGGCATCGGCCGCGCGACCGCCGTGCTCGCGGCCGAGCGCGGCTGGGACGTCGGCATCAACTACGCACGCGACGCGGCGGCAGCCGAACTGACCGCGCAAGCCGTTCGCGACGCCGGCGCACGCGCGTGCGTCGTCGCCGGCGACGTCGCGAACGAAGCGGACGTCATCGCGATGTTCGACACCGTCGCGGCGGCGTTCGGTCGCCTCGACGCGCTCGTCAACAATGCGGGGATCGTCGCGCCGTCGATGCCGCTCGCCGACATGCCGGTCGACCGGCTGCGGCGGATGTTCGATACCAATGTGCTCGGCGCTTACCTGTGCGCGCGCGAAGCTGCGCGCCGGCTGTCCACCGATCGCGGCGGGCGCGGCGGCGCGATCGTCAACGTGTCGTCGATCGCATCGCGGCTCGGTTCGCCGAACGAGTATGTCGACTATGCCGGCTCGAAGGGCGCGGTCGATTCGCTGACGATCGGCCTCGCGAAGGAACTCGGCCCGCACGGCGTGCGCGTCAACGCGGTGCGGCCCGGCCTGATCGAGACCGAAATCCATGCGAGCGGCGGCCAGCCGGGCCGCGCGGCACGCCTCGGCGCGCAGACACCGCTCGGCCGCGCGGGCGAGGCGCAGGAGATCGCGGAAGCGATCGTCTGGCTGCTCGGCGACACGGCGTCATACACGACGGGCGCCCTGCTCGACGTCGGCGGCGGCCGGTAATCGCGCCCCCAAAGGCGGAAAAACGGACCGGCTGAAGCGGTCCGTGGTCACGACACCACAAATCTCCACAATATCGTGACCATTTCAGTAAACATCCGTAACAGTTCCGTGCTCTACTAGCGCCAAGTCAAAAAACAGCCGGTCATCCGGCTGTCATCTCGCTTTGATGCGACCCTTATTGGGTTCGGCCCATGTCGCCGGACCGGCTTGACCCGACCGAGATCTTTTCCATGCCAGGAACCGCAGCGCCCGGCCGGCGACGCACGTCCGTGCCCGCTCCGGCCACGCACGCCCGATCAGCCACCGATCCCGACCTCAGCGCGACACTCCATGCCGCCGGTACGCCCGCCGTGGGCGGCACCGCCGCGACGGACACCGCCCGCGATCGCGTCCTCCAGCTCGGCTGGCGCGTCTGGTTGCTGGTCGCCGCGCTGGTCTGCGCATACACGCTGCCGGGCGTGCTCGGCCACGATCCGTGGAAGCAGGACGAAACCTATACGTTCGGCATCATCCAGCACATGCTCGAGACGGGCGACTTCGTCGTGCCGACCAACGCGGGCCAGCCGTTCATGGAAAAGCCCCCGCTCTACGCGTGGGTCGCGACGAGTCTCGCGTGGCTGTTGCAGCGGGTGATGCCGCTGCACGACGCGGCACGGCTCGCGAGCGCGCTGTTCGCGGCGCTCGCGTTCGGCTTCATCGCACGCGCGGCGCGCAGTGCCAGCCGCGCCGACAGCTGGCTCGACCTGCGCGTGATCGGCCCCGTCGTGCTGAGCGCGAGCACGCTCGTCGTCGTCAAGCACGTGCACGACATGATGACGGACGTCGCGCTGTTCGCGGGCACCGCGATGGGCTTCTGCGGCCTGCTCGAGCTCGTGATGCAGCACGTCGCGCGGGCGCGCCAGATGCGGCACGGGCTGCCGGTGCGGCCGTCCGGCCGCTGGGCCGCGCCGATCTTCGGCGCGGGCGTCGGCATCGCGCTGATGGCGAAGGGCCTGTTCGTGCCGCTCGTGTTCGCTGCCACGCTCACGGGCGCGCTGGTGCTCTACCCCGTGTGCCGTACGCGTGCGTTCGCGCGCTCGCTCGGCGTCGCCGCGCTGGTGTTCGCACCGTTCGCGCTCGTCTGGCCGACCGCGCTGTTCCTGCGTTCCGAGACGCTGTTCATGACCTGGTTCTGGGACAACAACGTCGGCCGCTTCTTCGGTTTCTCGGTGCCGGAACTCGGCGCGGAAAACGACAAGCCGTTCTTCATCCTGCGTGCGTTCCTGCTGCTCGGCTTCCCGGTCGCGCCGCTCGCGATCGTCGCGCTGGCGCGCGGCGCATGGCGCGACTGGCGCACGCCGCGCATCGCGCTGCCCGTCCTGTTCGCCGGGGTTGGCCTCGCGGTGCTGCAAGTGTCCGCAACCTCGCGCCAGCTGTACATCCTGCCGTTCTTCGCGCCGCTCGCGCTGGTTGCCGCGCAGGCGATCGAGCGCCTGCCGCGCGGGCTGCATCTCGCGTGGGATTACCTGAGCCGCCTGCTGTTCGGCACCGTCGTCGCGCTCGCGTGGGGAATCTGGGCGGTGATGGCCGATCCGGGCGCATCGCGTGCGGACCTCGCGCCGCTCGGCCGATGGCTGCCGCTCGACTGGACGATGCCGATCGTGCCCGGGCTCGTGATCGGCGCGCTCGTGCTGACGGTCGGCTGGCTGTGGCTGCTGCCGAAGCTGCGCACGACCGGCCTGTGGCGCGGCGCGCTGTCGTGGGGCGCGGGCGCGCTGGTCGCGTGGGGTCTCGTGTATACGCTGTTGCTGCCGTGGCTCGACGTCGCGAAGAGTTACCGGTCGGTGTTCGACGACCTGAATGCGCATCTCGCGCTCGAATGGAGCGACGGCGACTGCATGGCGAGCCTGCACGGGCTCGGCGAATCGGAAGCGCCGATGCTGTACTACTTCTCCGGTATCCAGCACACGCCGATCGACGACGCGAAGACGACCCGCTGCACGTGGATGATCGTCCAGGGCGTGCGGGCAGTCGATCCGGCGCCGGGCAGCGAGTGGAAGCTGTTCTGGACCGGCGCTCGCCCGGGCGACGACGAGGAACTGCTGCGCGTCTACGTGCGCACCCCCGAAGAGCACGAAACGCAGTGATGCAAGGCGGCGCCGCGAAACGGCGCCGTCATCATTTCCGGAAGGCCGGCCAAGCGGCGCTCGAGCACGCTTTCACGCGCGCCGCCCCACCACCCCGCACGTCAGAACGACGAGCCCGGCTCGCGCAGGAATGCCGTCTCCGCATCGGTCGACGTACGGCCGAGAATCGCGTTCCGGTGCGGAAAACGGCCGAAGCGCTCGACCACGGCCGCATGACGCAACGCGAAGTCGTGATAGCTCTCGCACCCGGCCTCGCCGCGAATGCCCGCGCACAGGCGCACGGCCTCGCGCTGGCTCTCGTCCGACTCGTCATGTTCGAACGGCAGGTACGCGAACGCACGGTGATGGCCGCTCGGCAATTGCGCGTCCCACCCGGTCGCGACGACGCGCCGCGCGAGCGCCAGCGCCTTCGGATCGGCGGCGAACGCACGCGGCGTGCCGCGATGAATGTTGCGCGAAAACTGGTCGAGCACCACGATCAGCGCGAGCGCACCGAGCGGCGTGTCGGCCCAGCGATCGTAGGCGCCGTCGCACGCGGCGTCGAGCAACACGCCATAGCGCGTCCGCAGCACGTCGTCGAACGCCGCACCGCCGTTGAACCACATCTTGCGCGCGTGGCCGAACTCGACCGAACCCGGCTCGCCGAACCAGAAATCGAGAATCTCGCGCGCTTGCGGATCGAGCGCCGCGGCACTGTCCGTCAGGTTATCGATCGTCATGCAAACTCCAGTACGAGGCGCCGTGTCCGCGCGCTCTTCTTTTCAAGTTTGGCGACCCGCAGGTCGCCGATTTCCGACGTATTGCGCACATGCGTGCCGCCGCACGGCTGCAGATCGACGCCTTCGATGCGCAGCAGCCGCACGCGGCCCAGCCCCATTGGCGGCTTCACGCTCATCGTGCGCACGAGGTCGGGCCGCTCGGCCATCTCGGCGTCGGTGATCCATTCGGTCGTGACCGCATGCGCGCCGTGGACCAGCGCCGCGAGACGGCGCTCGACGTCGATGCGATCGATCGCGTCCGACGTCGCGAAATCGAGCCGCACGTAGTCGGCTGTCACGCTGCAGCCGTCGACCGGATACGGCAGCACCGCGCACATCAGATGCGCGGCCGTATGCAGCCGCATGTGCCGGTAGCGGCGCAGCCAGTCGATGTCCGCGATCACGCGCGCGCCGGGTGCGAGCGCCGCGACGCGCGCTTCCTGGCCCGTCGCGGGCACGTGCACGGCGTCGTCGGGCGTTGCGCCGTCGAACTTCGCCTTGCGCGTGTCGGCGATCGTGATCGCGCTGCCGTCAGGCAGCGTCAGCGTGCCGCTGTCGCCGGCCTGCCCGCCGCCAAGCGGATAGAACACGGTGCGGTCGAGCCGGATGCCGTCATCGCCAATGGCCGCGACGACGGCCTCGCATTGCGTCAGATAGGCATCTTCACGAAACAGTGCGTGGGTCGTCATCGGGCGAGCCTCGTATCGTTGGGGAAGCGGACAGTGTCGCGCCGCGCCGGCCACACGCCCAGACGCAGATCGTCCGGCGCACGGACAGCGGCGTACCGGTCGATCAACCGGGCCGGTTGCGCATCCAGTCGGCCGTGTCATAGAACGAATGCATGAGCCGTTCACGCAGCGGCTCGACCAACCCGATGTCCTCCATTGCCCACGCCATGCAGCGCAGCCACTGATCGCGCTCGACCGACGCGATCGGGAACGGCAGGTGCCGCGCGCGCAGCCGCGGGTGGCCGAACCGGCTGATGTAGTGATCCGGACCGCCGAGCCAGCCGCACAGGAACCAGAACAGCTTGTCGCGCGAGCCGTCGAGCGACGCCGGATGCAGCGCGCGAATCTCCGCGAACTCGGGCTCGAGGTCCATCAGGTCGTAAAAGCGATCCACCATTTCGCGCACGCGGGTTTCGCCGCCCACGAGCTCGAACGCCGTCGGTTGCGACGGCGCCTCATCATTCACATCGGTCATACGGATAATCGGAAACGGGATAGTCGGGGCCGCCGGCGACGCTCAGGCGTCGCGCAGCGACTGCAGCGCCGGGCGCCGCAACACATTATGCAGGCTCAGCCAGCCGGCCGCACCGGCGCACGCGACGCCGGCCGCGATGCCGGCCGGCACGAGCCACGGATCGACGGCGAGCTGGAAGTCGAACACGCGCGACGCAAGCACCCAGCCGACCGCGATCGCACCGGCTGACGCCAGCGCGCCGGCCAGCGCGCCGACGACGATGAATTCCGCGCGCTGCACCGCATTGATTTGCGCGCGCGACGCGCCGAGCGCGCGCAGCAGCGCAGCCTCGCGCACGCGCTCGTCGCGCGAGCCGGCGAGCGCCGTGTACAGCACGAGCACGCCCGCCGCGAGCGTGAACGCAAACAGGAACTGCACCGCGCCGACCACCTGCAGCATCATCCGCTGCAACTGGGCGAGGATCGGTGCAACGTCGATCGCGGTCAGGTTCGGGTAGCGCGCGATCAGCGGATCGAGCAGCGCCGCCTGCTCGGCCGGCAGGTGGAAACTCGTCAGGTAGACGGCAGGGAAATCCTTCAGCACCGGCGGCGGCATCAGCACGAAAAAGTTGACGCGGAACGAGCCCCAGTCGAGCTTGCGCACGCTGGTGATCGGCGCATCGACCGTCAGCCCCGTCACGTCGAAGCGCAGCGTGTCACCCGGCTTCACGTTCAGCGTCTTCGCGAGCCCGGCCTCGATCGAGATCTGCGGGCTGGCCGAACGGCCGAACCAGTCGCCTTCGACGATCCGGTTGTCGGACGGCAGCTCGGTCGTATACGACAGGTTGAACTCGCGGTCGACGAGCCGGCGCGCCTCGTCCGACGGATACGCGTCCGGGTTCACCGGCTTGCCGTTGATCGCGACGAGCCGGCCGCGCACCATCGGCGCGGGCACCGCGTCGCGTACGCCGTGCGCGGCGAGCCATGCGGCGACGTCGTCGCGCTGGTCGGGCTGGATGTCGATCAGGAACTGGTTAGGCGCATCGGGCGGCGTCGACTGCCGCCAGCCGGCGACGAGGTCGTTGCGCGTGATCGCGATCAGCAGCAGGCACATCAGGCCCAGCGCGAGCGCGGTGATCTGCAGCGCGCTGGCCGTGCCGCGCCGGTGCAGCGACGCGAGCGCGTAGCGCCAGCCGACGCCTGCGGCCACGCGCGCATCGCGCACGGCTCGCGCCGCCGCATACAGCGCGAGCCGTGCGATCAGCGAGAAACCGACCAGGGCGCCCGCGAACCCGCCCGCGACGATCAGCCCGAGCTTCAGATTGCCCGCAGCGACGATCAACAGCCCCGCGAACAGCACGATGCCGAGCGCGTACAAGGCCCAGGCCGTGCGCGACGCGTCGCCCCAGTCGCGCCGCAGCACGCGCACCGGCGGCACGCGGGTGAGCGGCGCGAGCGGCGGCAGCGCGAAGCCGAGCAGCAGCACGAGCGCGGCGCCGATCCCGACGAGCGCGGGCCAAGGCGTGGGCGGCGGCAGCACGACGTCGATCAGGCTGCCGAGCGCCGCGAGAAGCGCCCAGTGGCCGCCATAGCCGAGCACCGCGCCGGCGACGCCCGAGACGATGCCGATGCCGGCGAATTCGAGCGTGAACAGCGCGCCGAGCGTGCGGCGGCTCACGCCGAGGCAGCGCATCGTCGCGCAGCCGTCCAGATGGCGCCGCATGTAGCGCTGCGCGGCCATCGCGATCGCGACCGCCGCGAGCAGCGCGGTCAGGAGCGCGACGAGCGTCAGGAAATGGCGCGCGCGATCGAGCGTCTGGCGCACCTGCGGCTGGCCTTCCTGCAACGATTCGAGACCGACGCCGCGCAGCTTGCCGCCGTCGACGCGCCCGTGCGCGTAGGCCTCGAAGCGCGCGACGGCCGGTGTGTCGCCGGCCACGAGCAGCCGGTACGTGACGCGGCTGCCGTAACCGGTGAGCCCCGTCGCGGCGAGTTCGTCCGCGCGCATCATCAACCGTGGCGAGAAGTTGACGAACGAGAAGCCGCGATCGAGCTCGCGGGAGATCGACGCGGCGACCGTGAACGTGCGCAGCCCGACGCGCACGGTGTCCCCCGCCTTCAGGTGCAATGCGTCGAGCAGCGCGGGATCGGCCCACACGGTGCCGGGCGCGGGGATCGCGGTCGCCTTGTGCGCGGCGGTCGCGCCGGCCGGCACGATCTCGACCGCGCCGCGCAGCGGATACCCGGGCGATACGGCCTTCACGGCCGCGAGGCGCGCGGGCGCCGCGTCGCTCGCCTGCCCGCCGGCGGCCGATGCGATCATGCTCGGGAAGATCGCGGTCGTCGCGGTACGCAGCCCGAGCGCGCGCGCCTCGCGGTCGAACGACGGATCGACGGGATGGTCGGCGCGCACGACGAAATCGGCGCCGAGCATCTGGCGCGCGTCGCGTTCGAGCCCCTGGCGCAGCCGGTCGGCGAGGAAGCCGACGCTCGTCAGCGCGGCGACCGCGAGCACCAGCGCCAGCACGAGCAGCGTCAGTTCGCCGGCGCGCCAGTCGCGCGCGGTCATCCGCGCGGCCTGGCGGATCAGGTCGTGCCAGCCGAAGCGGCCGGCATGGCCGGGCCGCCCGGCCGACGACGGGTCAGCGTGCTGCCGCTCGACAGGGGACGGCGCCTTCAATCGCGCTTGCCCCCGATCGAGTTGAGCCGCGACACCATGTGGTTCGCCATCCCGCGAAAGCCGCCCGACACGCCGCGCCACAGGCGCGGCAGCGCCCAGGCCGACGCCGCGATGAACGCGGCGAGCAGGACGAGGAACGCGAGGGGAACGAAGAATGCGAGTGCGAGGCCGCCGAACACGAGGCCGTCCTCGGTGGACGACGCGACCCAGTTCGAGATCGGCTCGGGAGACAGGTTGATCAGCGCGCGCGTGCCGGCCTTCGCGACGTGGGCGGCACCGGCGAGCGACCCGCCGGCCAGCCCGGCGACCGCGAGCACGGTCGGGTCGGCATGGCCGAGCGCACCGGCGGCCAGCACCGCGCCGGCCGGAATGCGGATGAAGGTGTGCACCGCGTCCCACAGCGAATCGAACGCGGGAATCTTGTCGGCAAGGAATTCGGTGACGGCGAGCACGGCGGCGGCGCCGATGACCCACGGCGACGTCAGGACCGCGAGCGTGTCCGGCAGATGAAGCCAGCCGACCCGCGCGAGCACGCCGGCGATCAGCACCGTCAGGTAAAGGCGCAGCCCGCTCGCCCACGCGAGCCCCGCGCCGAGCGAAATGGCTTCGATCATGGCCCTCTCCTTGCACTTTTCCGTGCGATTTGCCGATTGATCGGATCGAGCCGGTACGACCGGCCGCGCGGCGCGTGGCGACCGGCGCCGCTGCCGAGCGCGGCGCGGCGACATTCAGGCCCGAATGCGTTCCATTATAGACAGGCTGGCACAAGGGCCGGCGCAATTCCGCAGTGCGTCACGGCCGGGCACCGGCGCCGGCCGGCGCCCGGCGCGGCGGCGTCAGGCGGCCGACGACAGCTTCAGGCCGACCAGCCCGAGCACGATCAGCGACGCGCTCGCGACGCGGGCGGCGGTGAGCGCCTCGCCCATCATCACGATCCCGAACACGAACGCGCCGACCGCGCCGATGCCCGTCCACACCGCATACGCGGTGCCGAGCGGCAACTGGCGCATCGCGACCGCGAGCAGCCCGAAGCTGGCAAGCGCCGTCACGATCGTAAACACCGACGGTCCGAGCTTCGTGAAACCCTCGGACGATTTCATGCCAGCCGCCCAGGCCACTTCCAGCAAACCGGCAATCAACAACAATACCCACGCCATCTCGACGTACTCCGGATCGGATGGGGCCGTCCCCGTTGAAGCGAATGACCCGGGGTCGTCCCCGGGCGGCGCCGAGTATAACAAGACGCTTACGGACACGCCGGGTGCACCGGCGCCGGGCGCGAACGGAGATCGGGCCGACATCGGGCCGACGCCTGGCGCGGCCACGCCCGCGCTGCCGCGTCCAGCCTCAGTTCGACACGCGCTTGGCGCCGCCACCGCCGATGCAGCGGTCGTCGCGGTACAACGCCCATTCGTCGCACACGCGGCCGTCCTTGAACACGCACATGCCGACCTGCCCGCTCGGCAGGTTGCGGATCACGTGGCGGCCGCCGAGCTTTTCGCAATTGACCGACGCGGGATTGGCGAGCGCCTGCTGCGGCGCCGAAGGCTGCTGCCCGGGCGGCAGCGGCTGCGCGAACGCGCCGGGCGCGGCAAGCGCCAGCGCACTGATGACGACGAGACGGACGGACATGGCACGCTCCTCGGTTTCGTTCGCGGAACGGTCAGCATAGCGGGGAATCCGTGGCCGGTGTGCACGGCCGGAGCATGCGGCGGCAATGTCGCGCCGATGCAACTTCACCGGCGCGACGGCCTTGCATTCAGATCACGTCACGCGGCATGCCGCGGCCGTCACGCGGCGCCGACGAGCCGGTAGCCGACGCCCGTTTCGGTGACGATGTGCTCGGGCTGCGCGGGATCGCGCTCGAGCTTCTGGCGCAGGTGCGCCATGTAGATCCGCAGATAGTGATGGCTCTCGACGTGCGACGGCCCCCAGACGTCCCGCAACAGTTGACGGTGCGTGAGCACGCGCCCCGCATGCCGCACGAGCGTCGCGAGCAGCCGGTATTCGAGCGGCGTCAGGTGCACGATCTCGCCGTCGCGCCACACCTGGCGCAGCGCGAGATCGACGGTCACGCCGCCGAAGCCCACCTTCGGCGATTCGTTCGCGCCGCCCTGGTTGCGCCGGCGCAGTTGCGCACGGATCCGCGCGCGCAGTTCGGACACGCCGAACGGCTTGGTCAGGTAGTCGTCGGCGCCCGCGTCGAGCGCGGCGACCTTCTCCTCTTCCTGCGTGCGCGCGGACAGCACGATCACCGGCACCTCGGACCAGCCGCGCAGCTCGCGGATCACGTCGAGGCCGTCGGTGTCGGGCAGGCCGAGATCGACGATCACGAGATCGGGCTTGCGGGTCGCCGCGTCGATCAGCCCCTGCTTGCCCGTCTCCGCCTCGAACACGGCGATGTCCTCCTCTTCGAGCGCGGCGCGCACGAAGCGGCGGATCTGTTTCTCGTCCTCGATCAGGACGACGGTCAGGCTCGGTTCACTCATGGTCTGGCAATGGCTCGGAGGGGGACGATGCGCCGGGCAAGTCGATTTCGTCGTCGGGTACGGCAGGCACGGCCGGCGGCGTGTCGACCGGCAGCGTGAACCAGAAGCGCGCGCCCGTCACGCGGCCGTCGGGCGCGGTACGGTTGAGCGCGCCGATTTTACCGCCGTGCGCCTCGACGATCGCGCGGCAGATCGCGAGGCCGAGCCCGATGCCCGGCGTCGCCGATTCCTTCTCGCCGCGCGTGAACTTGTCGAAGATCCGCGTTTCCATGCCGGCCGGCAGGCCCGGGCCGTGATCGTCGACGTGCACGCGCACGAACGGCTGGCCGTCGTCGGTCACGCGCTCGGCGCCGATCTCGATCGACGTATCGGGCGGCGTGTACTTCGCCGCGTTCTCGAACAGGTTGGTGAACAGCCGCTCCATCAGCACCGCGTCCATCTGCAGGAGCGGCAGGTCGGCCGGCAGCGAAACGCGCGCGGGATGCCGCGCGAGCACGCGCTTGCACGCGGCGAGCGCGGCGCCGACGGCTTCCTCGAGCAGCGACCACTGGCGCTTGAGCTGCAGGCTGCCGGCCTGCAGCCGCGCCATGTCGAGCAGGTTCGTGACGATGCCCGTCATCCGCAGCGCCTCGTCGTGGATCGCGTCGACCAGCTCGCCCTCGCGCTGCGCGAAGCGCTCGGCCGCCGCGGCATCGCCGTCCTGCGCGGCCGCGCGTCCGTTCGCGAGCATCGACGAAAAACCGACGATCGTCGTGAGCGGCGTGCGCAGGTCGTGCGAGATCGCCGACAGCAGCGAGTTGCGCAGCCGCTCGGACTCCATGTTGACGAGCGCGTCGCGCGCGATCTCGACGTAGTGCACGCGCTCGAGCGCGAGCGCGATCTGCGCGGCGAACGCATCGAGCATCCGCAGCTGCTCGGGCACCTCGAGCTCCCGCGGGTCGCGCGACGCGACCGCGAGCACGCCGCGCGTGCGCATCGGCGCCTTCAGCGGCAGGTACAGCGCGGCGGTCGCGGGCAGCGTGTCGGTGCCGCGGCCGGCCGGCTTCTGCTGGTCGTACACCCACTGGCCGACGTCGCTGTCGAGATCCGCGCCCGTCAGCGTGACGACCGCATCGGGCTCCTCGATCTTCTGCCGCACCTGGTCCGCGCTGTCGGGCAGCAGGAACGCCACGCGCGCGCGGAACACCTCGCCCACGTGGCGGCTGCCGATCTCGACGATCTGCTCGGTCGTCAACGCCGCGCCGAGTTCGCGCGCCATCGCGTAGATCGCGCCGGTGCGGCGCTCGCGACGCTGCGCGATGCTCGCCTGGCGCGTCAGCGTCGACGTCAGATGGCTGATCACGAGCGACGTCAGCAGCATCCCGAAGAAGGTCAGCAGGTACTGCGTGTCGCTGACCGAGAACGACATGCGTGGCGGCACGAAGAAGAAATCGAACGCGGCGACCGACAGGAACGACTGCAGCACGCCCGGGCCGCGCCCGAGCCGCACGGCCGAAAACACGACGCCGAGCAGATACAGCATCACGAGGTTCGTCAGGTCGAGCCGCTCGGACACGATGCTCGCGACGCCGGTGATCGCCGCGCAGATCGCGGCCGCGTACAGGTAGTGGCGCGGCGGCGAACGCCGCATGCCGAATTGCGCGAACGTGTCGCGCCAGTCGCGTGCGCGCGCGTCGAGCGGCGTCGCGCGCACTTCGTCGCTCGCCGACGCACGGATCAGCATCAGGTCGACATCGCCCGCGCGCTCGGCGAGCTTTTCGCCGAACGGCCGCGCGAAGCGGCGCGCGAGCCCGACCTTCGGCGAGCCGCCCGCGACGAGCTTCGACACGTTGCGCACCTTCGCGTAGCCGATCAGCGCGGCGACCGCGTCGTCGCCGGCGAGCGTGGCCGTCTCCGCGCCGAGCTCGGCCGCGAGTTTCAGCGCGTCGAGCGTGCGCTGCCGCCGCGCGTCGGGCAGCCGCTGCAGGCGCGGCGTCTCCACATAGACGGCGATCCAGTCGGCCTTCAGGCTCGCGGCGAGCCGCGCGGCGGCGCGCACGAGCGTCGGCGCCTCGGGCCCCGGCCCGACGCACACGAGCAGCCGCTCGCGCGCCTGCCAGATGCGCTGGATCGAACGGTCGGCGCGGTATTCGCGCATCTGCGCGTCGACGCGGTCCGCCGTGCGCCGCAACGCCAGTTCGCGCAGCGCGATCAGGTTGCCCTTGCGGAAGAAGTTGCGCACCGCGCGCTCGGCCTGCTGCGCGAGATAGACCTTGCCGTCGCGCATCCGCGCGAGCAGTTCCTCGGCCGGCAGGTCGACCAGCGTGACCTCGTCGGCCGCGTCGAACACGCGGTCGGGCACGGTCTCCCACACGCGGATGCCGGTGATCGCGCCGACCACGTCGTTCAGGCTTTCGAGATGCTGGACGTTGACCGTGGTGTACACGTCGATGCCCGCGTCGAGCAGTTCGTAGACGTCCTGCCAGCGCTTCAGGTGACGCGCGCCCTGCACGTTCGAATGCGCGAGCTCGTCGACGAGGATCAGTTGCGGCGCACGCGCGAGCGCGCCGTCGAGATCGAATTCGGCGAGCGTGCGGCCGCGATAGTCGATGCGCGCGAGCGGCAGCACGTCGAGGCCGTCGAGCAGCGCGGCGGTTTCGCTGCGGCCGTGGGTCTCGACGATCCCGACGACGACGTCGACACCATCCTGCTTGCGCTGGCGCGCGGCCTGCAGCATCGCGTAGGTCTTGCCGACGCCGGCGGACGCGCCAAAGAAGATCTTGAGCTGGCCGCGCCGCTGCTTTTCTTCGTCGCGCTGCAGCTTGTCGAGGAGTTGGTCGGGATCGGGGCGGTTCATGCGTCGGGAAGGCGAAGCGCGGGATTGCGAACGAGTACCGTCATTGTTGTTCCAAATCGCCGCAAAAGGCAAAGACGGCGCATGCGCCGTCGGAAAAGCGCGTCCGGCGCAGATCGGGCCGCGCCGGACGCCGGTTGTCGCACACGGTCAGTGCGCGGCCTGCGCCGCGTCGAGCGCGAGGTTCAGCTTCAGCACGTTCACGCGCGGCTCGCCGAGCACGCCGAACTGGCGGCCGGCCGTGTTCGCGGCGACGAGCTGCGCGACCGCATCCGCCGTCAGGTTGCGCGCCTTCGCGACGCGCTCGACCTGGTACGCGGCGGCGGCCGGCGTGATCTCCGGATCGAGGCCGCTCGCCGACGCCGTCACGAGGTCGACAGGCACGGGCTTCGACATGTCGGTGCCCGCGTCGCGCAGCGCGGCGATGCGCGCCTTCACCTGGTCGGCGAGCGACGGGTTCAGCGGGCCGAGGTTCGAGCCGCCGGAGCCCGTCGCGTTGTACGGCATCGGCGACGTGGCCGACAGCCGGCCCCAGAAATACTTCGGCGCATCGAACGGCTGGCCGATCAGCGCGGAGCCGACCGCCTTGCCGTCCTTCTCGATCAGGCTGCCGTTCGCCTGCGACGGGAACACGGCCTGGCCGAACACGGTCATCACGGCCGGGTAGGCAAGCCCCGTCACGACGGTCAGTACGACGAAGATCACGACGAGCGGGCGAATCAACGATTTCATGATGGTTCTTCCTTCAGGTACGGCGCATCAGGCCCAGCCGAGCGCGGCGAGCGTCATGTCGATCAGCTTGATGAACGGGAACGGCAGCAGCACGCCGCCGAGGCCGTACACCAGCAGGTTGCGGCGCAGCAGCGACGCGGCGCCGAGCGGCCGGTAGGTGACGCCCTTCAGCGCGAGCGGGATCAGCGCGACGATGATCAGCGCGTTGAAGATCACCGCCGACAGGATCGCCGACGCCGGCGACGTCAGATGCATGATGTCGAGCACGCGCAGCTGCGGGTACGTCGTCACGAACGCGGCCGGGATGATCGCGAAGTATTTCGCGATGTCGTTCGCGATCGAGAAGGTCGTCAGCGAGCCGCGCGTCATCAGCATCTGCTTGCCGATCTCGACGATCTCGATCAGCTTCGTCGGGTTCGAGTCGAGGTCGACCATGTTGCCGGCTTCCTTCGCCGCCTGCGTGCCGGTGTTCATCGCCACCGCCACGTCGGCCTGCGCGAGCGCCGGCGCGTCGTTGGTGCCGTCGCCCGTCATCGCGACGAGGCGCCCCGCCGCCTGGTGCTCGCGGATCGTCGCGAGCTTGGTTTCCGGCGTTGCTTCCGCGAGGAAATCGTCGACACCCGCTTCCGCCGCGATCGCCGCGGCGGTGAGCCGGTTGTCGCCCGTCACCATCACGGTCTTGATGCCCATCTTGCGCAGTTCCGCGAAGCGCTCCTTGATGCCGCCCTTCACGATGTCCTTCAGCTCGATCACGCCGAGCACGCGCGCCGCGCCGTCATGCAGGTCGGCCACGACGAGCGGCGTGCTGCCGCGGCGCGCGACTTCGTCGACCGCGCGGCGCACTTCGTCCGGAAAGCGGCTGCCGTGCGTCTCGACGTAGCGGCGGATCGCATCGGCCGCGCCCTTGCGGATTTCACGACCGGGCAGATCGACGCCGCTCATCCGCGTCTGCGCGGAGAAGCCGAGGAACGTCGCATGCAGTTGCGCCATGTCGCGCTGGCGGATGTTGAAGCGTTCCTTCGCGAGCACGACGATGCTGCGGCCCTCCGGCGTTTCGTCGGCGAGTGACGACAGCTGCGCGGCGTCGGCCAGCGCTTCCTCGGTCACGCCCGGCGCGGGCACGAACATCGACGCCTGGCGGTTGCCGAGCGTGATCGTGCCGGTCTTGTCGAGCAGCAGCACGTCGACGTCACCGGCCGCTTCGACCGCCCGGCCCGACGTCGCGATCACGTTCGCCTGCATCATCCGGCTCATCCCGGCCACGCCGATCGCGGACAGCAGCCCGCCGATCGTCGTTGGGATCAGGCACACGAGCAGCGCGACGAGCACGGTGATCGTCACCACGTGACCGGCCTTCATCGCGTCGACCGCGAACATCGAGAACGGCAGCAGCGTCGCGGTCGCGAGCAGCATCACGATCGTCAGCGCGACAAGCAGGATCGTCAGCGCGACCTCGTTCGGCGTCTTCTTGCGCTTCGCGCCTTCGACCATCGCGATCATCCGGTCGAGGAACGCCTCGCCCGGGTTCGCCGTGACCTTCACGACGATCCAGTCGGACAGCACGCGCGTGCCGCCCGTCACCGACGAGAAGTCGCCGCCCGACTCGCGGATCACCGGCGCGGATTCGCCGGTGATCGCCGATTCGTCGACCGATGCGACGCCCTCGACGACTTCACCGTCGGCCGGGATCACGTCGCCGGCCTCGACCAGCACGACGTCGCCCTTGCGCAGGTCGGACGCGGTCATGATCCGGATCGGCGACTTCGGATGCGGCTCGTTGAGCTTCTTCGCCATCACGTCCTTCTTCGCGCTGCGCAGCGATGCGGCCTGCGCCTTCGAGCGCCCTTCGGCGAGCGCTTCGGCGAAGTTCGCGAACAGCACCGTGAACCACAGCCACAGCGCGATCGCGAGGATGAAGCCCGCCGGCGCCTCGGCCTGGCCGACGAGCGCCGCGATCCACAGGATCGTGGTCAGGATGCTGCCGACGTACACGCAAAACATCACCGGGTTGCGGAACTGCGTGCGCGGCGTGAGTTTCTTGAACGAATCCACGATCGCCGGACGCAGCAGCGCCGGATCGAACATGGACCGTGTTGCGGAATGTTGAGTCATTGCGATCTCTTCAATCTCTTCAGTCTTTGCAAGGTGTCGCCATGCGGGCGCGCATCACGCGCCCAGCCACATCATCAGATGCTCGACGCCCGGGCCGAGCGCGAGCGCCGGCACGTAGGTCAGCGCGCCCACCAGCATCACGGTGCCCAGCAGCAGCACGACGAACAGCGGGCCGTGCGTCGGCAGCGTGCCGCTCGTCGCCGCAATGCGCTTCTTCGCGGCGAGCGAGCCGGCGATCGCCAGCACCGGCACGATCGTGCCGAAGCGGCCGAACCACATCGCGATCGCGGTCATCCAGTTGTAGAACGGCGTGCCGACCGTCAGGCCCGCGAACGCGCTGCCGTTGTTGTTCGCGGCCGAGCTGAACGCGTACAGGATTTCCGAGAAGCCGTGCGGGCCCGGATTCGCGATGCCGGCCTTGCCCGCATCGGCGAGCACCGCGATCGACGTGCCGAGCAGCACGAGCAGCGGCGTGAGCAGCACGACGATCGACACCATCTTCATCTCGTACGACTCGATCTTCTTGCCGACGTATTCCGGCGTGCGGCCGATCATCAGGCCCGCGACGAACACCGCGAGCAGCGCGAACACGAGCATCCCGTAGAGGCCGGAACCGACGCCGCCGTAGATCACCTCGCCGAGCTGCATCAGCAGCATCGGCACGAGACCGCCGAGCGGCGTCAGCGAATCGTGCATCGTGTCGACCGCGCCGCACGACGCGGCCGTCGTCGCGACCGTGAAGATGCCGGTCTGCGCGATGCCGAAGCGCGTTTCCTTGCCTTCCATGTTGCCGCCCGGCTGCAGCGCGCTCGTCGACTGGTCGACGTGCAGCGCGGCGAGCGTCGGGTTGCCGGCCTGCTCGGCGCTCACCTCGACGCCGATCGCGATCACGAACGCGACCGTCATCGCCGCGAGCACCGCGATGCCCTGCCGGCGGTCGCCGATCATCCGGCCGAACACGAGGGCCAGCGCGGCCGGGATGATCAGGATCGAGAAGATCTGCAGGAAGTTCGCGAACGGCGTCGGGTTCTCGTACGGGTGCGCGGAGTTCGCGTTGAAGAAGCCGCCGCCGTTGGTGCCGAGCATCTTGATCGCTTCTTGCGACGCGACCGGACCCATCGCGAGCGTCTGCTTCACGAGCGGCGCGGGCACCGTCACCGGGTTGCCCTTGTCGTCCTTGACCGGGTTGCCCTGCGCGTCGAGCTTCGGCGCCGCGTAGGTGCTCGCCTGCAGCACCGGCACGTCCTGGTACGCCTTCATGTTCTGGATCACGCCCTGGCTCATCAGCAGCGCGGCGACGAGCGCGGCCATCGGCACGAGCACGTACAGCGTCACGCGCGTGAGGTCGACCCAGAAGTTGCCGATCGTCTGCGCGGTATGACGCGCGAAGCCGCGGATCAGCGCGATCACGACGACGATGCCCGTTGCCGCCGACAGGAAGTTCTGCACGGTCAGGCCGAGCATCTGCGTCAGGTAGCTGACGGTCTGCTCGGGCGTGTAGTCCTGCCAGTTGGTGTTGGTGACGAAGCTGACGGCGGTGTTGAACGCACCGTCGGCCGTCATCGCGCCGAATTGCTGCGGATTGCCGGGCAGGAACCCCTGCAGGCGCAGCAGGCCATACAGGAACAGCGCGCCGAGCGCGTTGAACGCGATCGTGGCGATCGCATACTGCTTCCAGTTCATTTCGGTGCCGGCGTCGACGCCGGCGATGCGGTACAGCGCGCGCTCGAGCGGCCCGAACACGCGCACGACACGCGAACTGCCGTCCATCACGCCCGTGAGGTAGCGCGCGACCGGCACGGCCGCCGCGAGCAGCACGACGATGAACAGCAGTATCTGCAACAGGTTGTTCGCGTTCATTCGATGTCCTCCGCGCGCAGCAGCGCAAAGACGAGATACGCGAACAGCAGGGCCGTCGAGGCACCCGCGAGCCAAAGCATCCAGGTCATGCGCGCCCCCCGCGACCGTATTGCACGAGCTTCTCGCAACCGGCAAGCAAACCGAGGATCAGCGCGGTGAACAACACCAGTGCGCCGATGAAAACCCCATCCATTTTTGTGTTCTCCGTCGTCGAAATCGGACGACTAGAACCTTATGGGAACGCGCGTAAAGGTCGGGTCAAAGGTAATCGGGCCGGTATAAAAAACGCGTAAACGCGTGCGGCGGGAAACGGCGGGCGGGACGAGGACGAAGCGGGCGGCGGCCAGCGCCGCCCGTCTGGGTGCGTGCCGGCGTGGTGCCGGCACGAAGGGATGCGTCAGGGAACGAGGATCGTCGAGCCGGTCGTCTTGCGCGACTCGAGATCGGCATGCGCGCGGCCGACTTCCGCGAGCGGATAGCGCTGGTTGATGCTCGTCTTCACCTTGCCCGACAGGATCACGTCGAACAGCTCGGCGGCCGCGGATTCGAGATCCGCACGCTTCGCGATGTACGAGAACAGCGTCGGCCGCGTGAAGAACAGCGAGCCGCGCGACGAGAACTCCTTCGAGTCGATCGCCGGCAGCGGGCCCGATGCATTGCCGAAGCTGACGAAAAACCCGAGCGGCGCGAGGCAGTCGAGCGAACCGATGTAGGTGTCCTTGCCGATCGAGTCGTAGACGACCGGCACACCCGCGCCGTTCGTGATCTCCTTCACGCGCTGCGTGAAGTTCTCGCGCGTATAGACGATCGGATGATCGCAGCCGTGCGCCTTCGCGAGCGCGGCCTTCTCGTCGGAGCCGACCGTCCCGATCACGGTCGCGCCGAGCGCCTTCGCCCACTGGCACACGAGCAGGCCGACACCGCCGGCCGCCGCGTGGATCAGGATCGTGTCGCCGGCCTTCACCGGGTACGTGCGGCGCAGCAGATAGTGCGCGGTCAGCCCCTGCAGCATCACCGACGCCGCGTCGTCGTAGCTGATCCCGTCGGGCAGTTTCACGAGCCGCTCGGCCGGCATCACGCGCTCCTGCGCATACGCGCCGGGCGGCTGCCCGACGTAGGCGACGCGATCGCCCGCCTTGAGCGCGGTCACGCCCTCGCCGACGGCCGTCACCTCGCCCGCCGCCTCCATCCCGAGGCCGCCGGGCAGCGGCTGCGGATAGAGGCCGGTGCGGAAATACACGTCGATATAGTTGAGCCCGACCGCATGCTGCCGGATACGGACTTCGCCCGCCTTCGGCTCGCCGACCTCGACATCGACCCACTTCATCACGTCCGGGCCGCCCGGCTGGTCGTATCGGATTGCTTTCGGCATCGTTTCGCTCCTCGTTTCTGAATCGGTCAGGGGATATTCGGGTCGCCGACGCGCTCCGGTGCCGATCGGTACGGGACCGGCGGCGGTGCGCGTCGCGACGCCCGATTCTCGCGCGTCACGGCCGGGCGTGCATGGCCCTGCCGTCAGCAAGGGCAATCAGGCCGGACCGGCGGCCGACTAGCAAACGTCCTGCATGTTGCGCGCCAGATCGTCGAGCAGCATCCGCGCGGTCGCCACGTTCGTCGCGACCGGCACGTCGTGCACGTCGCACGCGCGCACCAGCGCGGTGATGTCCGGATCGTGCGGCTGCGCGGTCATCGGGTCGCGCAGGAACACGACGATGTCGACGCGGCCTTCGGCCAATTCCGCCCCGATCTGCAGGTCGCCGCCGAGCGGCCCCGACAGCTTGCGCTCGACCTCGAGCCCGTGCGCGGCGGCGATGCGGCCGCCCGTCGTGCCCGTTCCGACCAGCCTGCATTGCGCGAGCGTCTCGCGGTACTGGCCCGCGAGCGCGACGATCTCGTCCTTCTTCGCGTCGTGCGCGATCAATGCGATGCGGGGTTTGCTCATCTCCATTTCCTTCGTGGGTCGATTGTTGTCGTATGCGTGAATGGCGGTGCGCGCGTCAGAACGTGCCCGGATACGCGCCGCCGTCGAGCAGCCAGTTCTGCCCCGTGATGTAGCCGGCGTGGACGCTGCAGAGGAACGCGCACGCCGCGCCGAATTCGGCACGCGTGCCGAGGCGCCCGGCCGGGATTTCCTTCGCGCGCCGCGCGCGCATCTCGTCGACCGTCACGCCCTGCGCCTTCGCCGACGCCGCGAGCGTCGTCGCGATCCGGTCGGTGTCGAACAGCCCGGGCAGCAGGTTATTGATCGTCACGCCCTGCCCCGCGACCTTGCGCGACAGCCCCGCGACGAAGCCGGTCAGCCCCGAGCGCGCGCCGTTCGACAGCGCGAGCACGTCGATCGGCGCCTTCACGGCCGAACTCGTGATGTTGACGATCCGGCCGAAACCGCGCCCGATCATCCCGTCGACGGTCGCGCGAATCAGCTCGATCGGCGTCAGCATGTTCGACTCCAGCGCGCGGATCCAGTCGTCGTGCGAGAAATCGCGGAAGTCGCCGGGCGGCGGCCCGCCGGCATTTGTCACGAGAATGTCCGGCTGCGGGCAGGCGGCGAGCGCGGCCGCGCGGCCGTCGGGCGTCGTGATGTCGCAGGCGACGGCGGTGATCGACACGTTCGACCCGGCGCGGATCTCCTCCGCGGTTTCCTCCAGCGTGTCGCGCGTGCGCGCGACGATCACGAGATTCACGCCCTCGGCGGCCAGCGCTTCCGCGCAGCCGCGTCCGAGCCCCTTGCTCGCCGCGCACACGAGCGCGGTCTTTCCTGCGATGCCGAGATCCATCGTCGATTCCCTTATGGCGACGCGCGCCGGCGCGGGCCGGCCGCATCGCCGGACGGGCGAACGGGCGCGAACGGCCGGACACGGCGCGCGGATTGTCGTGAGACGTCGATAATATCCGGATCACGTGGCGCGCCTTGGTAAAATTGCGACCATAAGCGGCGGCCGGCATGGCGCCATCGCCGCCCCCGATCCCCTTTTGCCGCCAAGGCACCCCGTCATGAAACAGGACAGCCGTTTCCCGAATCTCTTCATCACCGATCACCCGCTGATCCAGCACAAGCTGACCCACATGCGCGACAAGGACACGTCGACGCGCACGTTCCGCGAACTGCTGCGCGAGATCACGCTGCTGATGGGCTACGAGATCACCCGCAACCTCCCGATCACGACCAAGCGGGTCGAAACCCCGCTCGTGGCGGTCGACGCGCCGGTGATCGCGGGCAAGAAGCTCGCGATCGTCCCCGTGCTGCGCGCCGGCATCGGGATGTCGGACGGCCTGCTCGACCTGGTGCCGTCCGCGCGCGTCGGCCACATCGGCGTCTACCGCGCCGAGGATCACCGCCCGGTCGAATACCTGGTGCGCCTGCCCGATCTCGAGGATCGCATCTTCATCCTGTGCGACCCGATGGTCGCGACCGGCTATTCGGCCGTGCACGCGGTCGACGTGCTCAAGCGCCGCAACGTGCCGGCCGCGAACATCATGTTCGTCGCGCTGGTCGCCGCGCCCGAGGGCGTGCAGGTGTTCCAGGACGCGCACCCGGACGTGAAGCTGTTCGTCGCGTCGCTCGACTCGCACCTGAACGAGCACGCGTACATCGTGCCGGGCCTGGGCGACGCGGGCGACCGCCTGTTCGGCACCAAGAACTGACGCACGCCGCCGCCGGGCCGCGCGGCCCGGCAAACCGAGCGGCCCGCCCGGCCGTTCGGCCATGCACGGCGGCCCCGAAGCGACGGTCGCCGCGTGATAAAATCACGTTCCACTCGACACGCGCGGCCCCGCGGCATCACGCCCGCCCAGACGGCCGCCGATTCAACGACACATTGGCACAATCGCCCGCGCAGCGCGCCCGGGCACGGAGAAAGGTATGGCTGGTCATTCGAAATGGGCCAACATCAAGCATAAGAAGGCAGCTGCCGACGCGAAGCGCGGCAAGATCTGGACCCGCCTGATCAAGGAAATCCAGGTCGCGGCCCGCCTCGGCGGCGGCGACGCCAGCTCGAACCCGCGTCTGCGTCTCGCGGTCGACAAGGCAGCCGACGCGAACATGCCGAAGGACAACGTCAAGCGCGCGATCGACCGCGGCGTCGGCGGCGCGGACGGCGCGAACTACGAAGAAATCCGTTACGAAGGCTACGGCATCAGCGGCGCGGCGATCATCGTCGACACGCTGACCGACAACCGCACCCGCACGGTCGCGGAAGTCCGTCATGCATTCTCGAAATTCGGCGGCAACATGGGCACCGACGGTTCGGTCGCGTTCATGTTCGATCACGTCGGCCAGTTCCTGTTCGCGCCCGGCACGTCGGAAGACGCGCTGATGGAAGCGGCGCTCGAAGCCGGCGCGGACGACGTCAGCACGAACGACGACGGCTCGATCGAAGTGCTGTGCGACTGGCAGGCCTTCTCGGCGGTGAAGGACGCGCTCGAAGCCGCGGGCTTCAAGGCCGAACTCGCCGAAGTGACGATGAAGCCGCAGAACGAAGTCGAATTCACCGGCGACGATGCGGCGAAGATGCAGAAGCTCCTGGACGCGCTCGAGAACCTCGACGACGTGCAGGAGGTGTATACGAACGCCGTCATCGTCGAGGAATGAGATGCCGGCCGCCGTGCGCATCGTCGCGACGGCGGCCCGACCGATTTCGCGGCCGGCGCGCCTGAGCGTGCCGGCCGCCCTGTTTTCTAGTCTGCGGGGAATCCCATGAAACTACTCGTCGTCGGTTCCGGCGGCCGCGAACATGCGCTGGCGTGGAAGCTCGCGCAGTCGCCGCGTGTCCAGATGGTCTATGTCGCGCCCGGCAATGGCGGCACGGCGCAGGACGAGCGTCTGAAGAACGTCGACATCACGTCGCTCGACGCACTCGCCGATTTCGCGGAAAGCGAAGGCGTCGCGTTCACGCTCGTCGGCCCGGAAGCGCCGCTCGCGGCCGGCATCGTCAACCTGTTCCGCGCACGCGGCCTGAAGGTGTTCGGCCCGACCCGCGAAGCCGCGCAGCTCGAAAGCTCGAAGGATTTCGCGAAGGCGTTCATGAAACGCCACGGCATTCCGACCGCCGACTACGAAACCTTCTCCGACGCCGCCGCCGCGCACGCGTACATCGACGCGAAGGGTGCGCCGATCGTCGTGAAGGCCGATGGCCTTGCGGCCGGCAAGGGTGTCGTCGTCGCGATGTCGCTGGAAGAAGCGCATGCCGCAGTCGACATGATGCTGTCGGGCAACAAGCTCGGCGACGCCGGCGCGCGCGTCGTGATCGAGGAATTCCTCGACGGCGAGGAAGCGAGCTTCATCGTGATGGTCGACGGCAAGCACGCGCTGGCGCTGGCTTCCAGCCAGGACCACAAGCGTCTGCTCGACGAGGACCGCGGCCCGAACACGGGCGGCATGGGCGCCTACTCGCCCGCACCGATCGTCACGCCTCAGATGCACGCACGCGTGATGCGCGAAATCATCATGCCGACGGTGCGCGGGATGGAGAAGGACGGCATCCGCTTCACGGGCTTCCTGTATGCGGGTCTGATGATCGACAAGGAAGGCAATCCGCGCACGCTCGAGTTCAACTGCCGGATGGGCGACCCGGAGACGCAGCCGATCATGGCGCGCCTGAAGAGCGATTTCTCGAAGGTCGTCGAACAGGCGATCGCGGGCACGCTCGACACGGTCGAGCTCGACTGGGACCGCCGCACCGCGCTCGGCGTCGTGCTGGCCGCGCACGGCTATCCGGACGCGCCGCGCAAGGGCGACCGCATCAACGGAATCCCGGCCGAGACCGAACAGGCCGTGACGTTCCATGCGGGCACGACGCTCGCCGAAGGCGACAAGCTCGTCACGTCGGGCGGCCGCGTGCTGTGCGTGGTCGGTCTCGCCGATTCGGTGCGCGAAGCGCAGCAGCATGCGTACGACACGATCAACCAGATCAATTTCGAAGGCATGCAGTACCGCCGCGACATCGGCTTTCGCGCGCTGAACCGCAAGAGCGCGTGACGCCCTGACCGCCACCTTGCCGTCGCAAGCGGCGGCCTCCTCTGCCGGGGTTCGATAGAATGCCCGGCAGATGCCTTTTTTACGGCCCCCGCTTCGCGCGGGGGCACCCAGTTCAGACATGACCGATTCGACCTACGACGTGGCGCGCGTGCGCACGTACCTCCAGGGCCTGCAGACACGCATCGCCGACGCGCTCGGCGCGCTCGACGGCACGCCGCTCGCGACCGATGCGTGGCAGCGCGGGCCGGAAGAGCGCCTGCGCGGCGGCGGCTGCACGCGGATTCTCGAAGGCGGCCGTGTGTTCGAGCGCGCGGGAATTGGTTTCTCCGACGTCGCGGGCGACGCGCTGCCGCCGTCGGCGAGCGCCGCGCGCCCGCAGCTGGCCGGCCGCGGCTTCGAGGCGCTCGGCGTGTCGCTCGTGCTGCACCCGCGCAACCCGTACTGCCCGACGGTGCACATGAACGTGCGGATGCTGATCGCGACGAAGCCCGGCGAGGCGCCGATCTTCTGGTTCGGCGGCGGGATGGATCTGACACCGGTTTATCCGTTCGAGGACGACGCGCGCCATTTCCACCAGACCTGCAAGGACGCGCTCGACCCATTCGGCGCCGAGCTCTATCCGCGCTTCAAGACGTGGTGCGACGAATATTTCTTCCTGAAGCACCGCAACGAGACGCGCGGCATCGGCGGGATCTTCTTCGACGACTTCGCCGAACCCGGGTTCGAACGCTCGTTCGAGATGATGCAGAGCGTCGGCGACGCGTTCCTGAATGCGTATCTGCCGATCGTCGAACGCCGCGTCGCGCTGCCGTACGGCGAGCGTGAACGCGACTTCCAGGCTTACCGGCGCGGCCGCTACGTGGAATTCAACCTCGTATTCGACCGCGGCACGCTGTTCGGCCTGCAAAGCGGCGGCCGGACCGAATCGATCCTGATGTCGATGCCGCCGGTCGCGAACTGGCGCTACAACTGGCAACCCGAGCCGGGCTCGCCCGAAGCGCGCCTGAGCGAGTTCCTCGTGCCGCGCGACTGGGTCTGAGCCCGCCGCGCCCCGCCGCCCCAAGAACAGGACACGTTTTTCTGAACACCACCGCCCGCCCCGCCCCGCAGCCGCGAACGCCGTCACGTCGCATCGGCCTGCTGGGCGGCACGTTCGATCCGATCCACGACGGCCACCTCGCGCTCGCGCGCCGGTTCGCCGACGTGCTCGGGCTGACCGACCTCGTGCTGCTGCCCGCCGGGCAGCCTTACCAGAAGCGCGACGTGTCGGCCGCCGAGCATCGGCTCGCGATGACGCGCGCCGCTGCCGGCTCGCTGTCCCTGCCCGGCGTGACGATCACCGTCGCGACCGACGAGATCGAGCACGCGGGGCCGACCTATACGGTCGAGACGCTCGCGCGCTGGCGCGAGCGGATCGGCCCCGACGCTTCGCTGTCGCTGCTGATCGGCGCCGACCAGCTGGTGCGGCTCGACACGTGGCGCGACTGGCGCAAGCTGTTCGACTATGCGCACGTGTGCGCGTCGACGCGCCCGGGCTTCGACCTCGGCACGGCGCCGCCGGCCGTCGCGCAGGAAATCGCGCGGCGGCAGGCCGGCGCCGACGTGCTGAAAGCGACACCGGCCGGCCATCTGCTGATCGATACGACGCTGGCGTTCGATATCGCCGCAACCGACATCCGTGCGCACCTGCGCGAATGCATCGCGCGTCACGCGCAAATGCCCGATGCGTCGGCCGAGCATGTGCCGGCCGCCGTCTGGGCCTATATTCTTCAACATCGTCTCTACCATTCCTGATTCCATGGATATCCGCAAACTGCAGCGCGTGATCGTCGACGCTCTCGAAGACATCAAGGCGCAAGACATCAAGGTGTTCAACACCAGCCACCTGACCGAACTGTTCGACCGCGTGATCGTCGCGTCGGGCACGTCGAACCGCCAGACCAAGGCGCTCGCGTCGAGCGTGCGCGACAAGGTCAAGGAAGCCGGCGGCGACATCGTCAGCTCCGAGGGCGAAGACACGGGCGAATGGGTGCTGGTCGACTGCGGCGACGCCGTCGTGCACATCCTCCAACCGGCGCTGCGCCAGTACTACAACCTCGAGGAAATCTGGGGCGACAAGCCCGTGCGGATGAAGCTCGGCGGCGGCAAGGGCCCGAACGGCGTCGCGACGGCCGACGAAGACGAGGACGACGAGGAAGAAGCGCCCGCACGCCCGGCGCGCAAGACGGCGGCCCGCCGCCGCTGACCCGCAGCGAGTCGTCCCGATGAAGCTTTTCATCCTCGCGGTCGGCCACAAGATGCCCGGCTGGATCGCGTCCGGCTTCGACGAATACACGAAGCGCATGCCGCCCGAGCTGCGCATCGAGCTGCGCGAGATCAAGCCCGAACTGCGTTCGGGCGGCCGCAGCGCGGAAAGCGTGATGGCGGCCGAGCGGCAGAAGATCGAGGCCGCGTTGCCGAAGGGCGCGCGCATCGTCGCGCTCGACGAGCGCGGCCGCGACTGGACCACCATGCAGCTCGCGCAGGCGCTGCCCGGCTGGCAGCAGGACGGCCGTGACGTCGCGTTCGTGATCGGCGGCGCCGACGGGCTCGATCCGGAACTCAAGGCGCGCGCCGACCTGCTGCTGCGCATTTCGAGCATGACGCTGCCGCACGGGATGGTGCGCGTGCTGCTCGCCGAACAGCTTTACCGGGCGTGGAGCATCACGCAGAATCACCCCTACCACCGCGCATGACGCGTCGTCCTCGGGACGCGCGGCGCGCGCGCTCAACGAGATAACGACACCATGCCGTCCAGCACGCCCCCCGCCCTTTTTCCGACCCTTTACCTTGCTTCGCAAAGCCCGCGCCGCCAGGAGCTGCTGCAGCAGATCGGCGTGCGCTTCGAATTGCTGCTGCCGCGCCCCGACGAGGACGCCGAGGCGCTCGAAGCCGAACTGCCCGGCGAAGCCGCCGATGCGTACGTCCGGCGCGTGACCGTCGCGAAGGCCGAGGCCGCGCGGGCGCGCCTCGTCGCGAGCGGCAAGCCGGCCGCGCCGGTGCTGGTTGCGGACACCACCGTGACGATCGACGGCGCGATCCTCGGCAAGCCGGCCGATGCCGCCGACGCGCTCACGATGCTGACCCGCCTCGCGGGCCGCGAACACGAGGTGCTGACCGCGGTCGCGGTGATCGGCGCCGACGGCGAACTGCTGCCGCCCGCGCTGTCGCGCTCGTCGGTGCGCTTCGCGGCCGCGCCGCGCGAGGCGTTCGAACGTTACGTCGACACCCGTGAACCGTTCGGCAAGGCCGGCGCCTACGCGATCCAGGGGCGCGCGGCCGAATTCATCGAGCGAATCGAAGGCTCCCATTCGGGTATCATGGGTCTGCCCCTCTTTGAGACCGCGGCACTGCTGCGCGCCGCGCGCGTCGACTTCTGAATCCCACCATGAACGAAGAAATCCTGATCAACCTCACGCCGCAGGAAACGCGGGTCGCACTCGTCCAGCAAGGCGCGGTGCAGGAGCTTCACGTCGAGCGCACGCTGTCGCGCGGGCGGGTCGGCAACATCTACCTCGGCAAGGTCGTGCGCGTACTGCCCGGCATGCAGTCGGCATTCATCGACATCGGCCTCGAGCGCGCGGCGTTTCTGCACGTCGCGGACATCTGGCATCCGCGCCTCGCGGGCGAGCCGCAGTCGGGCACGCCGCACCAGCCGATCGAGAAGACCGTCTTCGAAGGCCAGACGCTGATGGTCCAGGTGATCAAGGATCCGATCGGCACGAAGGGCGCGCGACTGTCGACGCAGGTCAGCATCGCGGGCCGCACGCTCGTGTATCTGCCGCAGGAGCCGCACATCGGCATCTCGCAGAAGATCGAGAGCGAGGCCGAGCGCGAGGCCGTGCGCGCACGGCTGACCGCCGTGATCCCGCCGGACGAGAAAGGCGGCTACATCGTGCGCACGATCGCCGAGGACGCGACCTCCGACGAACTGGCGGGCGACGTCACGTATCTGCGCAAGACCTGGGCGACGATCGTCGCGCAAGCGCAGCGGCTGCCGGCGACGAGCCTGCTGTACCAGGATCTCGATCTCGCGCAGCGCGTGTTGCGCGATTTCGCGAACGACGACACGACGCGCATTCAGGTCGATTCGCGCGAGACCTACCAGCGCCTCGCGGAATTCGCGGGCGAGTTCACGCCGGCGGTGAGCCCGAAGCTGCATCACTACACCGGCGAGCGGCCGCTGTTCGACCTGTACAACATCGAGACGGAGATCCAGCGCGCGCTGTCGCGCCGCGTCGACCTGAAGTCGGGCGGCTACCTGATGATCGACCAGACCGAGGCGATGACGACGATCGACGTGAACACCGGCGGCTACGTCGGTGCGCGCAACTTCGACGACACGATCTTCAAGACCAACCTCGAGGCCGCGCATACGATCGCGCGGCAGCTGCGTCTGCGCAACCTCGGCGGGATCATCATCATCGATTTCATCGACATGGAGAACGCCGAGCATCGCGACGCGGTGCTGTCCGAGCTGAAGAAGGCGCTGTCGCGCGATCGCACGCGCGTGACGGTCAATGGCTTCTCGCAGCTCGGGCTCGTCGAGATGACGCGCAAGCGCACGCGCGAATCGCTCGCGCACGTGCTGTGCGAGCCGTGCCCGACCTGCCAGGGCAAGGGCCAGGTGAAGACGTCGCGCACCGTCTGCTACGACATCCTGCGCGAGATCCTGCGCGAGTCGCGCCAGTTCAACCCGCGCGAATTCCGCGTGATCGCCGCGCAGCAAGTGATCGACCTGTTCCTCGACGAGGAGTCGCAGCATCTCGCGATGCTGATCGACTTCATCGGCAAGCCGGTATCGCTGCAGGTCGAGTCGAACCTGAGCCAGGAGCAGTACGATATCGTGCTGATGTGACGTTCCCTCTGCCCGCCGCCGGCTATGCCGCGCGGCGATCCAACGCGGCGCCGGCCGCTCGCGCATGTCACACCCGCGCCCGCCGTCGCTGCATTTTTCCTCTTCCCGTTCATCACACACCATGAGCCAACGCCACAACCGCCGCCAGCGCAAGAAACTCCACATCGCCGAGTTCCAGGAACTCGCGTTCAACGCGACCGCGCATTACCGCAACGAGCTGTCCGACCTCGAGCGCGGCCAGCTCATCGACGCGTTCATCGATTTCGTCGAAGCGAACGGGCTGCTGACCGTCGCATCCGCCGACGAAGGGATCGGCGCCTACGTGATCTCCGGCGCGCCGCGCGGCACGACGACCGATGCCGACCGCGAGAACGTCCGTGCATGGCTGGCCGCACGTCCGGAGCTGACCGACGTCAAGGTCAGCGAATTTACCGACGCGTGGTATCCGGACGCCTGACGTTCCGGTTGCTCCGCGCCTCGCACGGCGCTCGCGCCTGCCCGCCGCGACGGCGGCCCAGGCAGGCGCCGCCCGCCCCCTCCTTCCGCCCTCCCTCCCGCCCCCATCACACGAGTCGCATCGCGTCGATCGTGATTACCCCGACTTCGGCATTGAATCGGACGCTTACTTCAATTTAACGATCATTAAAAGAAGTCTCACCTCGATGGACCTACTCTGGTCGAACGAATCCGGTGATTTTCGGCACGATCGGCAAGCAAGACGAAAGAATGCAAACGATTCGTCCTGCAACCGCTCCGGGTTCCGGTTCAGGCGAATACGCGACACGGCGACAGGTCGATCAGGGAGACAACAACGATGCGCCCGCCGCTTCCCTTCCGCAGCGACGACATGTCGGCGCACACGAAGGCCGCCTGACTCATTTCCATAATCGAGACGAGGACGACATGAACACGCCCATCATCCATCAAGCAGGATTCCGAATGATCATGATCGCGGCTGGCGCCGCGGCGCTGATGTCGCTGGCCGCGTGCGGCGGCTCCGGCTCGCTGAGTCAGGGCACCGGCGGCTCCGGCTCGGGATCCGGCGACACGACGGCAACGACCGGCGGCACGGGCAACGGCTCGAGCGGCACGTCGGCCAACGGCGTCGGCCAGACGGCCGCTGCGTCGAGCAACATCGTGACGGCCGGTGGCGGAGCCATATCGAGCGTCGGCACGGCAATCGCCGCGCAGTCGGTGCCCGGCACGAGCCCGGCAACGACACAGGGGCTCGGCACCGTGGTGCAGGACGTCGGCGCGGCGGTCACGACGCTCGGCACCGGCCTCGGTTCGGGCCTCGGTCAGCTCGGCGCGTCGTCGGATCCGATCGGCACGACGGTCGCGAGCACGGGTGGCGTGGTCACGAATCTCGGCCAGGCAGTCGCCGCGACGGGCGGTGTCGTGTCGAGCCTCGGCGCCAGCGGTTCGGCCCTGGCGCCGCTCGCGCCCGTCACGTCGCCCGTCGGCGGGGCCGTGACGACGCTCGGCAATACGATCGCAGGCGCCGGCGGGACGCTCGGCACGCAACTGTCGACCGGCCCGGTCGCGCAGGTGACGGGCGCGGCCAGCTCGGCGATCACGCCGATCACGACGACGGTCGGCTCGGTCACGCAGACGGTCGCGGCGAGCACGCCGCTCGGCGCGCCGCTGACGAACCTCGTGACGACCGTCGGCACCGGCGTCGCGAACGCCGGCACGACGCTCGCGAATACGGGCAACAATCCGGTCACGACCGGCGTCGGCAACGTCGTGATCGCGACCGGCAACACGGTCGCCACCGCCGGCACGGCGCTGCTCGGCGGCGGCAGCGCCGCGACGAATCCGCTCGCCCCGGTGACGGGGCTCCTGTCGACCGGGGCACTCGGCGGCGCGACGGGCGGCAGCAACCCGGCAGGCGCGCTCACATCGGCGGTCGGCTCCGTGACGGCGGCGGGCGGCAGCTCGCCGGTCGGCGGCCTGACGGGCGGCAGCGGCACCGGCGCGCTGTCGAAGACAGGCGGTGGCCTGCTCGCCCCGGTGACGACGACGCTCGGCTCGCTGGTCAAATAACGCCACGTCGGAAGCCCGTGCGGCGCCCGTCCCGTCGTCGACGGTCGGGCGCCGTGCTCGTTGTGCCCCCCGACGCCGCCCCCCCGCCATTTCCCGGTCCTCCCGCGCCCGATTCTTCGCATAAATCGGTCCTGAAAGGAAGACACGTTAAACTCTCACCTCGCGTGGTGCGCCGCCCGCACCCGCCATCCATCGCCAGCCGCGAGCCCCCGGGCCCGCCCCCGACCCATGGAGTGAGTGTCAATGAGCGGCGGACTCCCGTTTCCCGCATCCCGCATGTCGTTCCCGTCCTCGACGGTTTTCCTCGTTCTCGCAGCCGCCGCGCTGCTGTCCGGCTGCGGGCTGCTGCCGACCCAGAATCCGCCCGCGCCGATCAGCGAGGCGCTCGTCGAGCCCGTCGAGGAAACCGCCGGCGAACCGCTGACGATGCCGCCCGTGCCGCCGCTCGTCCAGCCGGAGGAACCGGAAGCGCCGAAGAAGCCGCACCGTGAAGTGACGAAGCCGAAGCCGGTGCAGCGCCCCGAATCACCGACGCCGCCTCCGCCGCCCCCGCCGCCGCTCGTCGCGACACGCCCGCTCGACCGCACCCAGATCCATGCGCTGCTCGACAGCGAGGTCGCGCGCCGCAACGGCAAGGTGATCGGCCGCGCGGTCGACATGGTGACCGACGCAAGCGGCAAACCGCGCGAAATGATCGTCAACCTGCAGGGGTTCATGGGTATCGGCGACCGCAAGGTCGTCTTCCCGTGGAGCGTGTTCCGCTTCACGCCGGGCGGCAAACAGGAACCGATCGTGCTCGACGTGCCGTCGGGCGACCTGCCGCCGGCCGCCCGGCCCAAGGCCGTGCCGCTGTCGGGCTCGGCCGCGGCGTCGCCCACGACGCGTCTGCCGTTGCTCGACAGCGACGTCGAACGCCCGAACGGCACGAAGATCGGCCGGGTCGTCGACGTGCTGATCGACCGCGGCGCGCAACCGCAGGCCGTCGTGCTCGACCTCGGCGGGCTCGTCAATACCGAACGCCGCTCGATCGCCGCGAGCTGGGGCGCGCTGCGCTTCGTCACGCGCGACAAGGCGCTGCGTCCGCAACTCGACCTGAACGACGCGCAGATCAAGGCGTCGCCGCCCTACGCGGCCGACAAGCCGATCGTCGTGGTCTCGCCGCCGGTTACCGCCGCCGCGCCGGCTTCGCCTGCGAGTGCCGCCCGATGACGATCAAGCATTCCGTCAGCGTTCGCAGTCTCCGGGCCCTCGACTGGCTCAACTTTTTCGTTGCAAACGTTCAAACCGGGTTCGGTCCGTTCATCGCGTCCTACCTCGCATCGCACAAGTGGACGCAGGGCGAGATCGGCATGGTGCTGTCGATCGGCACGATCAGCGCGATGGTCAGCCAGGTGCCTGGCGGCGCCGCCGTCGACGCGCTGAAGAACAAGAAAGGCGCGGCCGCGTGGGCAATCGCAGCCATCATCCTGTCCGCGGTGCTGCTCGCGTCGAGCCCGACGATCGTGCCGGTGATCGCGGCCGAAGTGTTCCACGGCTTCGCGAGCTGCATGCTCGTGCCCGCGATGGCCGCGATCTCGTTCTCGCTGGTCGGCCGCTCCGACCTCGGCGACCGGCTCGGCCGCAACGCGCGCTGGGCATCGATCGGCAGCGCGGTCGCGGCGGGCCTGATGGGGCTCACCGGCGAGTATTTCTCCGCGCGCGCGGTGTTCTGGCTGACCGCCGTGCTGGCGTTGCCCGCGCTGTTCGCGCTCGCGATGATCCAGCCGACACACGAAGTGATTCCGCATACGTCGAAACCCGATGAGCGCGACGAAGGCGAGGAGCGCGAGACGCTGCTCGAGCTGCTGCGCGATCGCCGGATGCTGATCTTCGCGGCGTGCGTCGTGCTGTTCCACTTGTCGAACGCGGCGATGCTCAACCTCGCGGCCGGCGAAGTGACGGCCGGGATGGGCGAGAACGTGCAGCTCGTGATCGCCGCGTGCATCATCGTGCCGCAGGCGATCGTCGCGATGCTGTCGCCGTGGGTCGGCCGGTCCGCGCAACGCTGGGGACGCCGGCCGATCCTGCTGCTCGGCTTCTCGGCGCTGCCGGTGCGCGCGCTGCTGTTCGCCGGCGTGAGCAGCCCCTACCTGCTGGTGCCGGTGCAGATGCTCGACGGCATCAGCGCGGCCGTGTTCGGCGTGATGCTGCCGCTGATCGCGGCCGACGTCGCGGGCGGCAAGGGCCGCTACAACCTGTGCATCGGGCTGTTCGGGCTCGCGGCCGGTATCGGCGCGACGCTCAGCACCGCCGTGGCCGGCTTTGTCGCCGATCACTTCGGCAATGCGGTCAGCTTCTTCGGGCTCGCCGCCGCCGGCACGCTCGCGGTGCTGCTGGTCTGGCTCGCGATGCCGGAAACGCGCGTCGAGAACGGCGACGCGACCACCGGCGAGCCGGCCGCCGCATCGCCGGAACAGGCGCACTGACGCGCTCGCCCCCGCTTCCCGGCCCGACACGATGGATACGATCAGGACGCTCAACGAAGCCCGCCAGCAGATCCAGCAGTCGATCTTCGATCTGTTCAAGGGGCTGACTTTCGGCGAGCGGCTCACGCAAGGCGCGTTGATGGCGTTGCAAGCCGTCTGCGGCGCGTGCCTCGCGTACACGATCGGCCGCGCGCTGCACACCGAGCAGGCCGTGTGGGCGGCGGTCACCGCGATCGCCGTCACGCAGCACAACTATTCGGACACGATGTCGCTGTCGCGCGACCAGTTCATCGGCGCGATGATCGGCGGCCTGGTCGGATTCGCGGGCGCCGCGCTCGGCGGCGATCGCCTCCTCGCCTATGCGATCGCGGTCGCGGTCACGATCGTCAGCTGCTGGTGTCTGAACGTCGGCAGCGCGGCGCGGCTCGGCGGCGTGACCGCGACGATCGTGCTGCTGTTTCCAGGCAACGGCCCACTATGGGACATTCCGCTGATGCGGCTCGGGGAAGTGGCGCTCGGCACCGTCTGCGCGCTGGCCGTGTGCTGGGCGATGTCGCGGGTCGAGCGGCGCTGGTTCCGCCGGGCGGCGGACAAGGACAAGGATAAGGACAAGTGACGCGGCTGCCGGAACACACGCCCCGGCAGCCGGATGAATCGATGATCGGTGGCGGGTGTTACGGACCGACCCGCAGCACGATGCCCGAGCCGATCTGCACGAGCAGGTAGTCGCCGCCGACGCCCACCCAGTGATAGCCACGCGGCGGCGGGCTCAGGCGATAGCCGCGCCAGTCGTCGACCACGTACTGGCGATCGCGGAATTCGTCCGGGAGACGGTCGCCCTTGTGCCAGTCGCGGCGCGGCTGGTCGGCCCAGCGCGGCGGCACATCGTCCTCGCGATGCATCGCCTGCCCCGGCGGCATGTGCTTCGGACCATGGCCGTGCCGCATGCCCGGGCCGCCGCGGTCTCCGTGATTGTCGTAGTTGCCGTGATCCTGCGCCATCGCGGCCGGCGCTGCGAAACCCGCCGCGACCAGCGCGGCCAGCATCATCCCGTGCATCTTCTTCATTGCCCTTCCCTCCGTGTTGTCACGTCGAACCGGAAACAACGAAACCGGACCTGCCCGATGAAGACTAGCACACGGGTGCGATCCGACGTCACGCCGCCTGCTGCTGATACTGGATCCGGTGGAGGTGCGCGTACAGCCCGCCATGGCGCAGCAGTTCGTCGTGGCTGCCCGTTTCGACGATCTTGCCGGCTTCGAGCACGAGGATCCGGTCCGCACGCTCGATCGTCGACAGCCGGTGCGCGATCACAAGCGTCGTGCGCCCTTCCATCAGCCGCTCGAGCGCGGCCTGCACGTGACGCTCGGATTCCGAATCGAGCGCCGAGGTCGCCTCGTCGAGGATCAGGATCGGCGCATCCTTGTAGATCGCGCGCGCGATCGCGAGCCGCTGCCGTTGGCCACCCGACAGACGCATCCCGTTGCCGCCGACCAGCGTGTCGAGCCCGTCGGGCATCGCGGCGACCGCGTCGGCGAGGTTCGCGGCCTCGAGTGCCGCCTGCACGCGGGCGCGGTCGGGCGTCTGCCCGTACGCGACGTTCGCGGCGATCGTGTCGTTGAACAGCACGACGTCCTGGCTGACCATCGCCATCTGGCCGCGCAGCGCGTGGAGGTCGTAGTCGGCCACCGGCACGCCGTCGACCAGGATCGCGCCGCCCGTCGGATCGAAGAAACGTGGCAGAAGGTTGACGAGGGTCGTCTTGCCGCTGCCCGACGGCCCCGCGAGCGCGATCATCTCGCCCGGCGCGACCTTGAACGAAATGCGGTCGAGCGTCGGCCGCTCGGAGGCGCCGTAGTCGAACGACACGTCCCGGAATTCGATCTCGCCGCGTGCGTGCGGCAGCGCACGGCCGCCGCCCTGGGGCTCGGCCGGCTCGTCGATCAGCCCGAAAATCAGCTCGGCGGCCGTCATCCCGCGCTGCAGCGGCTGGTTGACGTCGATCAGGTGCTTGAGCGGCGAGATCACCAGCAGCATCGACGTGACGAACGCGACGAAGCCGCCGACCGTCGTCTGGTCGTTGGTCGACTGCACGACCGCGATCGTGATCACGACCGCGAGCGCGATCGACGCGAGGAACTGCGTCAGCGGCTGCGCGAGCCCGCCCGAGATCGTCATGCGCATCGCGTAGCCGCGCAGGCGCTTGCTCATCGTCGTGAAGCGGTCCATCTCGTACGCTTCGCCGTTGTGCACCTTCACGACCTTGTAGCCGCCGACCGTCTCCTCGACGATGTACGACAGCTCGTTGGTCAGCGTCTGATGCTCGCGGTTCAGGCGGCGCAGACGACGGTTGATCTTGCTGACGAGCCAGCCGATGCCCGGCAGGATCACCGCGACGATCAGCGTGAGCCGCCAGTTCAGGTAGAACAGGTAGCCGAGCAGGAACACCACGGTCAGCGAGTCGCGCACGAGCGTGACCATCACGCCGGTCAGCACCGACAGGATCTGGTTGACCTCGAACACGATCGCGTTGATCACGGTGCTCGCGGTCTCGCGCTGGAAGAACGAGGCGCCCGTGTGGATCATCCGCTGGAACATCTCGAGCCGCAGCTGCAGCAGGATGCGGTTCGACACGTAGTTGAGCAGGTAGTTGGACGTGTACTGCGACACGCCGCGCACGAGCGCGAGGCCGATCACCGCGATCGGCACGTACCATTTCGCGCGGTCGCTGCCGTGCGAGCCGAAGCCGTGGTCGAGCAGCGGCTTGAGCAGTGCCGGGATCCCGGCTTCCGTGGCCGCGACGACGCCCATCGTCATCACGGCGAGCAGCACGATGCCGATGAGCGGCCGGATGTACGGCCACAGGCGCTTGAGGACCGTGACCGGCGACGTACCGGTGCCGTCCATCGGTTTGCGAAGAGTGTTCTGGGTTTCCAAGGCAATCCTTCTTGAGCCGCGACGCGGCGCCCGGGGCGTGACTGCCCGGAATTCACCCCGTCCGGCGGGTGCCGAAAAAGGCCCAACATTATAGCTGTACCGCCTGCGCCGGCATGGCCGTCGCCGAAGCGGCCGTCGGCCGGCGCGCGGGTATACTGCCGCTCACCGTTTTCTCCGCCTTTTCGACGATTTCATGGCAGAACCCACCCTCGGCGTCGCCCTCATCGCCCTCAACGCGGCCGCGCGGCTCGCGCAGTGCCTCGACGCGCTGACCTTCGCCGACGACGTCGTCGTGATCGACGGCGGCAGCACCGACGATACCGTCGCGATCGCCCGCGCGCACGGCGCCCGCGTGATCGTCGAGCGCGACTGGCCGGGCTTCGGCCCGCAGAAGAACCGCGCGCTCGACGCCCTCGACACCGACTGGATCCTGTCGCTCGACACCGACGAGGTGGTCAGCCCGGAACTCGCGCAGTCGATCCGCGCGGCCATCCGCGCGCCGGCCGCGCAGGTCTATGCGCTCGACCGGCTGTCGAGCTTCTGCGGCCAATGGATCCGCCACAGCGGCTGGTATCCCGACTGGGTGCCGCGCCTGTTCCGGCGCGGCACCGCCCGCTTCTCCGACGACCTGGTGCACGAACGGCTCGTATTCGACACGCCCGCGCAGCGGCTGCCGGGCAAGCTGATGCACTATTCGTACGAGGATTTCGAAACCGTCGTGCGCAAGCTCGATGCGTATTCGACGGCCGGCGCACGCCAGCGCCGCGCGGCCGGCCAGCGCGGCGGCTTCGGCAAGGCGCTCGCGCGCGGCGCATGGGCGTTCGTGCGGACCTATGTGCTGCGGCGCGGGTTTCTCGACGGCCGCGCGGGCTTCATGATCGCTGTGTTCAACGCGGAAACGGTGTACTACCGGTTCCTGAAGCTCGGCCACGAGCCGGCCCGCTGAGCGCGCGCCCCCTGCCCCACCCCTGACGCCGCCGGCATGCGGCCGGCCCGGCGTTACAATGCCGGGCTGCCCGCGCGCCATGCGCGCCCGAGCGCGGCGCCGCGCCACGCGCCGCCGACACGACGACCACCGAATCCGACCGCCATGTTCTCCATCATCATCCCGACCTGGAACAACCTGCCGTACCTCAAGCTCGTCGTCGACAGCCTGCGCCGTCATTCGGCGTACGACCACCAGATCATCGTGCACGTGAACGACGGCTCGGACGGCACGCTCGACTGGGTGCGCAGCGAAGGCATCGAGCACACCGCGTCGCCGGCCAACATCGGCATCTGCCACGCGGTGAACCTGGCCGCCGCGCGCGCGACGCGCGACTACGTCGTCTACATGAACGACGACATGTACTGTTGCCCCGGCTGGGACGCGGCGCTCGTGCGGCGCATCGAGCAGATGCCGACCGACCTGTTCATGCTGTCCGGCACGATGGTCGAGCCGGTCGACACGCGCAACCCGTGCGTCGTCGTCAGCAATTTCGGCCGCGACGCCGAACAGTTCGACGCGGCCGGCCTCGTCGAGGCCACACCGCGGCTCGCGCGCGCGGACTGGCTCGGCTCGACCTGGCCGCCGACGCTCGTGCACCGCGACTGGTGGAACCGCATCGGCGGCTACAGCAGCGAGCTGTCGCCGGGGATGAGCAGCGACAACGACTTCTCGATGAAATTCTGGGACGCCGGCTGCCGGATCTTCCTCGGCGTCGGCGACAGCCTCGTCTATCACTTCCAGCAGAAAAGCACGGGCAAGATCGTCAAGAACGATGGTCGCCGCCAGTTCCTCAACAAATGGGGCATGACGCAGGCCACGTTCGACCGCTATTACCTGCATCGCGGCGAGCCGGCGGGCTCGCGACTCGCGCTCGACACGCCGGTCGTCGAGGGACGCCTGAAGCGCGCGCTGCTGCGCTCGCGGATCAAGCGCGCATTCAGCTGATCGGACCCCGGAAACGGTAAAGAAACGCCCGCCGCTTCGCGTATACTGCGCGCTTCGTCCCGCGCGGTGCCGCCGGGACGCGCGGCGCGCGGCACGGTGCCCGCATGCCGCATTCGTCCATTCGACAGGTTCCGATGCTTTCGTTTTCCGCTCCCGCCACGCGGCGCCTGACCGCCGCCCGCGCCTTCGCCGTCATCGCGCTGTGCATGGTGCCCGTCTCGACCGCGCTGACCAATGTGTTCTGCGGACTGTTCGCGGCCGCGCTCGTGATCTCCCCCGAATTCTGGCGCGACCTGCGCACGTTCGTCACCGAACCGGCGTCGCTCGCGGCGCTCCTGATCCTCGCGGCGCTGACCGCGAGCGTCACCTATACGGTCGCGCCGCACCCGAAGGCGTGGAACTGGGTCGCCAAGTACGACAAGCTGCTGCTGCTGCCGTTTGCCGTGCTCGCCTTCCGCCACTCGAACTGGGCACCGATCGTGCGACGAGCGTGGTTCGGCACGCTGTGCGTGATCCTGCTGCTGTCGACCACCAACTATCTCGGGCTGACCGCGATCGGGCCCGCGCATGCGACCGAACTGCCGCTGTCGCGTGCCTGGGTGTTCAAGAACCACATCGCGGCCGGCATGTTCGGCGCGTTGCTGTTTTACCAGGCGGCCGACCTCGCGCTGTCGGCCCGCACCGCGCTGTCGCGAGCCGCATATGCGGGCGTCGCCGCGTGGTCGCTGATCAACGTGTTCGTGATGCTGCAGGGACGCACCGGGCAGGTCATCGCGCTGCTGCTGATCCTCGTCGTCGCGGTGCGTTTCGTGCTGTTGATGCGCCGCCAGTCGGCGCTGCGCGCGGGGCTCGCCGCCGGGGCGCTGGTCCTGGCGGGCGTCGCGCTCGTCGTCGCCGCGTGCACGGTGCACAACGGCCGGCTTCTGAAGGTCGTGTCGGAAGTGCAGCAGTATCGGCAGACCGATGCGGTCACGTCGACCGGGCTGCGTCTCGAGTGGTACAAGAAGGGGCTCGAGCTGTATCGCATGCGTCCCGTGATCGGCTACGGTGCGGGCGGCCTCGAATTCGAGTTCGAGAAGCTCACGGCCGGCAAGACGGCGGCCGAAGGGCAACTCACGTCGAATCCGCATAACGAATACCTGCTGATGGCCGTGCAGCTCGGCACGCTCGGCGTTTTGCTGTTCCTGAACCTGATCGTGCAGATCGCGCGCGGCAGCCGTGCGCTCGATTCGCGTTCGCGGCAGCTGCTGCTCGCGTGGCTCGCGATCTTCGCGATCGGCAGCCTCGCGAATTCGCTGCTGCTCGATTTCGCCGAAGGTCACCTGCTGGTGCTGCTCGCCGGCATCCTGCTCGGCTGCGGCGCGCGCACCGAAGCACTGCCCCGCGAGACGTCGGCGATCCGGCGCAGCGCGTAACGCATCATGCGGCGGGCGGCGCGCGATCCGCGTTGCCGCCCGCCGCAGCTTGAGCCTCTCAGGCTGCAATGGCGGCGCACGCGCGCCGCTGCCGGAAGCACGGCCGCGCGCCGTCGACGCGGCGCCGCTCCCCTGCTTTTCGAATCAGGAAACGTCAGGCCTTCAGGCGTCGTCAGTCGGAACGCGCGCGATGCAAGCGCGATGTGTCGATGACCGAGTCGGCGGCACCTGGCGGATTCAGCCCGAGCATCTCGGCTGCCGCCGCCTTCACACGCTGCGTGCCGAGATTGACGAGGCAGTCGCTGCGGCTGTCGACATGGCGCTCACAGCCTTCGTGCCGGCACGGCACGCAATCGCCCTCGCCCTGCAGCAGCCACACGTTGCCGTGCCGCGCGGAGCCGCGCAGCGCCCACGGGTTCTCCGTCGCCGGCCAGTGCTGCGGCCACGGCCCCCAGCGCACCGGATCGGACGGACCGAACAGCGCGATCGTGTCGGTGCCCGTTGCGGCCGCAACGTGCGTCGCGCCCGTATCGGGCCCGATGAAGAGCCGTGCACGCCGCACCAGTTCCGCGCTTTCGCCGAACGTCAGGCGGCCGACCAGATTCAGCACGTCGCCGCCCGCCTCGGCCGCGACCTGCTCCGCGTACTCGCGCTCGCGATCGGCCGGGCCGCCCGACAGCGCGATCGCAAACCCCTGCGCGCGCAGCCATTCGATCATCTCGACCCAGCCCTCGAGCCGCCATTGCTTGTAGCGGAACATCGGATACGGATGCAGCACGACGAGCGGCTTGCCGTCACGAATCGCAGGCGATTCAGCCAGCCACGCGTCGAATCGCGCGCGCCGCGCGGGATCGTCGCCGATGCCCGGCGCGACGACCTCGGATACCGGCTCGATGCCGATCACCGGTGCGAGCGCGAGCGTGCTGACAACCGTATGCGCGGATTCGTGATGATTGATCGCGATGCCGTTCAGCATCATTCGAGTCAGCCACGTGACGCGGTTCGGATCGACGAGGCCGACGCGCTTGCGGCCGGCGAACCAGCTGTAGAAACGCGGCCGGTCGGAACTCAGCGCCGCGCACGCGAGATCGTAGCGGCGCCACATCGACAGCGCGTCGCGCAGACGCTCCCGGAACCCCGCACGCTGCGCGACGACGATCACGCGTCGCACGTCGGGGTTGTGCTCTAGCACGCCCTCGGTGCCGCGAAACACCAGCATGTCGATCTGCGCATCGGGCCAGCGCACCTTCAGCGAACGCACGAGCGGCGTCGTCAGCAGCACGTCGCCGATACGGCGCGGGGCTGCGACGAGGATGGTTCTGGGCGGGCGGGCGGAAGAAAACAGGGCCACGGCGATCGTTCCGTCTAGCTGGCTGGACAAGGCTCGCAATGTACAGGATTTTGCGGCCGGTGGCGTGGCGTCGGGCGCAGGCCTCGGCAACGCGTCGCGGTTGGAAATTGGGGGCGCCCGTCTGGTATCGCGGCAGACAACGACGCGCCGCGCACGGCGGGGCCGCGGCCATCGTGCCGCCTGGCGTCCGTTTGTCCGTCCGACGGCGTCGCCGGCAATGCCGTCGCCGCCTGCCGTCCCGGGGGCTACAACACGATTGCGTCGGCTCCAGGTGCCGCGAAGGCGGTAGCCGGAAGCGGCACCGCGCCGCCCATCGCTTCTTCGGGCTGCCCGGCCGGCATCAACAGATGAAGCACCGCGCGCTCGAGCGCGTCGACGCCGATCGCGTCGACCGTCGCGCCGGCCCGCAGGATGATGTGCGGCACGCCGAGCGGATGCCAGCGCCGGTATTTCTCGGGACGGTCCTCGAACAGCGCGGCGACCGGCACGCCGAGCGCCGACGCGAGATGCACGGGCGCGCTGTCGGCCGACACGATCGCGTCGAGCAGGCTCGCGGCGGCCACCAGCTCGGCGACCGACGACGGCGCGACATGCCGGGCGTCCACATCCCGCCACGTGTCGTGGTCGGCCGCGGCCGACACGGCGGGATCGCGGAACACGATCACGTCGGCGAGCGGTGCGAGCCGCCGAGCGAGGTCGCGCCATCGATCGGCCGGCCAGCGTCGCTCCGCCGCCTTGTTCGACACGAAGAGCCCGACGCGCGGCTTCGTGCGCGGCCCGAGCAGCCGATACCACGTTTCCTGCAGCGCGCGGTCCGGGTGGACGGACAGCTCGAGACCGTCGAGCCCGGTGCGGCCGAGCTCGGGCACGAGCCGGAATCCCGACAGCGCCTCATGGCACATCGGCCGCGACGCGACGTGTTCGGGCTTGCGATCGTCGAATTCTGAATCGGCATCGTGCCAGCGGCAATCCTTCACGCCGAGCTGTCGCGCGAACTGGATGCTGCTGCGATGCATGCCGCCGTTCGGCACGACCACGAGGTCGAACCGCAAGCGGCGCAGCCGGCGCACGAGCCGCAGCCTGTCGAAGAGCGCGCGCATCCGTCCCGGGCGGTCGTTGCGCTCGCATTGACGGCTGTACACGTAAGTATGGACCGCGTGCACGTCCGGGTTGCCGGCCAGCGCGGCCGCGTTGTAGCGGTTCGCGACGACGTGCAGTTCCGCACCGGGCCAGCGCTGATTCAGCGCGCCGAGGAAAGCGGTCGTGCACAGCATGTCGCCCAGAAAATCAATCCGGATCACGAGGATCCGCCTCGTCGGTTTCCCGTTGGCCATTGTTGTGGTCGTGCTGTCGGTTTTTTTATCGTCGCGTACCGACCGGCATCCTGGCGCCCTTCCCCGTGCCGGCCTCGTCGCGTGTTCGCTCGCGGCACCGCGCCGCATCGCGTGCCGCGCTGAACCGCCCCCGTTTTCACGCGCGCAATATCGCCCGGGCCGGCGGACGTGCCGCGGCCGGCGCCGCATTTGCGTCGCGCGCGACGGATTGTATAGCGTCCGGATGACGGCCCCAAGCACCCGCCGAAATGAAAACGGCCCGCCGCACCGCACGATGGCGATGCGACGAGCCGTGCAGACGACGACCGTCGGGCGTGACCGCTCAGTACGTGATTTCGACGATGCTGCCGTCGAACGTCGCGCGCAACTCCGCGAGCAGCGTGTCGCTCGGTTTGACGCGCCACGCGTCGCCGAGACGCATTTCACCCTGCGCGCGCGCGTTGCTGTAGTGAACCTGGACCGCGAGCCCGTTCGGCAGCGGCGCCTGCGGGCGACGGCCGCCGTCGCGCCCGCCGCCGCGCGGCGCGGGCGCCTCGACCGCCTGCGCGGCCGCCGGATCGTCCTTCGACACGTGCGGCTCGAGCACGCGGCGCAGCGCCGCCGCATCCGCATTGCCGTTCATCGTGAGCCGCACCGCCTGCGCGTAGCGGCTGCGCGCCCGCTCGAGATCCATCACCGTGTCGGCCGTGAAACGGATACCGCCGGTGAACGCATCGTTGCGTGCCTGTCCCTGCACGATCAGCAGTTCGTCTTCCTTGAACAGCGCCTTGTTCGCCTCGAACTGCTCGTTGAAGATCGTGATCTCGCACTGGCCCGAACCGTCGTCGAGCAACGCGATCAGCATCTTGCCGCGCTGGGTCATCTGCGTGCGCAGCGATGCGATGATGCCCGCGACGAGCTTGTCGCGCCCTTCCTTCAGGTCGCCGACCTTCTGCCGCACGAACCGGCGCACTTCGTCGCGATACGCATCGAACAGGTGGCCGGACAGGTAGAAGCCGAGCGCGCCCTTCTCTTCCTGCAGGCGACGCTTGTCGTCCCACGCGGGTTCGTCAACGAGCGCATGCGCGTGCGGCGACTCGGCCCCCATGTCGAACAGGCCGGCCTGCATCGCGTTCGCCGCGGCCTGCTCGGCCGCTTCCATCGCGAGCGGCACCGACGCGAGCATCTGCGCGCGATTCGCGTTCAGCGAATCGAACGCGCCGGCACGGATCAGCGCCTCGACCGTGCGGCGGTTGACGACACGCCGGTCGATCCGCTCGCAGAAATCGAACAGGTCGGTGAACGGCTTTTCCTCGCGCGCGCGCAGGATTTCCTCGATCGCGTTCTGGCCGCTGCCCTTCACCGCGCCGAGACCGTAGCGGATCGTGCGCGAGCGCTTGCCGTCGGCTTCAGCGACGGGCTCGAACCGGTAATGCGACTGGTTGATGTCCGGCGGCAGCACGACGAGGTTGTTCACAACGCAGTCGTCGAACAGGATCTTCACCTTGTCGGTGTCGTCCATCGCGAGCGTCATGTTGGCCGCCATGAATTCGGCCGGATGGTGCGCCTTCAGCCACGCGGTGTAATACGCGAGCAGCGCGTAGGCCGCCGCGTGCGACTTGTTGAAGCCGTAGCCCGCGAACTTCTCCATCAGGTCGAAGATCTCGTCGGACTTCTCGCGCGTGAGGCCGTTCTTCGCCGCACCCTCGGCGAAGATCTCGCGGTGCTTGACCATCTCCTCGGGCTTCTTCTTGCCCATCGCGCGACGCAACAGGTCGGCGCCGCCGAGCGAGTAACCGCCGATGATCTGCGCCATCTGCATCACCTGCTCCTGATAGACCATGATGCCGTAGGTCTCTTTCAGGACGGGTTCGACGCGCGGATCCGGATAGTCGACCTTCTCGCGGCCGTGCTTCCGTGCGCAGAAGCTCGGGATCAGGTCCATCGGGCCCGGACGGTACAACGACACGAGCGCGATGATGTCCTCGAAGCGGTCGGGCTGCGCGTCCTTCAGCATGCCCTGCATCCCGCGGCTTTCCAGCTGGAACACGGCGACCGTGTTGGCCTTCTTCAGGATCTGGAACGATGCCGGATCGTCGAGCGGCACCTGCGCGAGCGACCAGTCGGCCTTCGACGCATCGAGACGGCGGATGTAGCGCTCGGCCCAGTCGAGGATCGTCAGCGTCGTGAGACCCAGAAAGTCGAACTTCACGAGGCCGACGGCTTCGACGTCGTCCTTGTCGTACTGGCTGACGACACCACCGTCGTCGCCCTGCGTGTACAGCGGACAGAAGTCGGTCAGCTTGCCGGGCGCGATCAGCACGCCGCCCGCGTGCATCCCGACGTTACGCGTGAGGCCCTCGACGCGCTGCGCGAGGTCGAGCAGCTGGTGCACTTCGTCCTCGTGGTCGTAGCGCTCCTGCAGTTGCGGCTCTTCCTTCATCGCGTCGGCGATGGTCACGTGCTTGCCGGGCTTGAACGGGATCAGCTTCGCGACGCCGTCGGTGAACATGTAGCCGAGGTCGAGCACGCGGCCGATGTCGCGCACGGCCGCCTTCGCGGCCATCGTGCCGAAGGTGGCGATCTGCGACACGGCGTCCGCGCCGTATTTTTCCTTCACGTACTGGATCACGCGATCGCGGCCGTGCTGGCAGAAGTCGATGTCGAAGTCGGGCATCGACACGCGTTCCGGATTCAGGAATCGCTCGAACAGCAGGTTGTAACGCAGCGGGTCCAGATCGGTAATGCCGAGCGCGTACGCGACCAGCGAACCGGCGCCCGAGCCGCGGCCCGGGCCGACCGGCACGCCGTTGTTCTTCGCCCAGTTGATGAAGTCCGCAACGATCAGGAAGTAGCCCGGGAAGCCCATCTTCGTGATGGTCCCGCACTCGAACTCGAGCCGCTTGTAGTACGTGTCGCGCTGCGCTTCGCGCTCCGCCGCATCCGGATACAGCTGCTCGAGGCGCTTCTCGAGCCCTTCCTTCGACAGCTGGACCAAGTAGTCGTCGAGCGACATGCCGTCCGGCGTCGGAAACAGCGGCAGCTTCGGCTTGCCGAGCTCGAGCTTCAGGTTGCAGCGCTTCGCGATCTCGACCGTGTTGGCGACCGCCGACGGCAAGTCGGCGAACAGCGCGGCCATCTCGTCCTGCGTGCGGAAATACTGATCGGTCGTGAAGCGCTTCTGGCGCCGCGGATTCGCGAGCATGTCGCCTTCCGAGATGCACACGCGCGCCTCGTGCGCGGTGAAGTCGTCGTCGGTCATGAACTGCGTCGGATGCGTCGCGACGACCGGCAGCTGCAGCGCCGCGGCGAGCGTCGCGGCCTGCTGGATGTACGCCTCGGCGCCCGGCTGGCCGTAACGCTGCAGTTCGATGTAGAAACCGCCCGGGAAGATCTTCGCCCAGCGCTCGGCATGCCGGCGCGCGGCTTCCTCGTTACCGGCCGCGAACGCGAGCCCGATATCGCCCTGCTGCGCACCCGACAGCGCGAGCAGCCCTTGCGAGAGCTCGCCGTCGAGCCAGCTCGCGTCGAGTTCCGCGCGGCCGCGATACTGGTTCGTGAGCCATGCCTTCGACAGCAGTTCGCACAGGTTCAGGTAGCCGACCTTGTCCTTCACCAGCAGCAGCAGGCGCGACGGTTTGTCGCGATCGTCCGGATTGGTGATCCAGACGTCGCAGCCGGCGATCGGCTTGATGCCCTTGCCGCGGGCTTCCTGGTAGAAACGGACGAGGCCGAATGCGTTGCCGAGATCAGTGAGGGCGAGCGCGCCCTGACCGTCCGCGGCCGCCGCCTTGACGATGTCGTCGAGACGCACGATGCCGTCGGCAATCGAGAATTCGGAGTGAACGCGAAGATGGACGAAGCGGGGATCTGACATGGGCGATATTGTAGCCGCGTCGTCGCGAAGGCTGCCCAAAAAATCCCCGCGCGCGGCCGTTCGGCCGATGCGCGCGACGTTGGCCGAACGGTCAGGTGCCGGCGCATGCGCAGTTTGCGGGATAATATGGGTTTTCGAATCATCGCCCCGGCTTCGCACCCTTTTTTGCGGGGCCGCCGTGCGCCCGCCGCACGGCCGCGGCCGTTTTCCCGTCGGACCATCATGACCATCGTCAACCTTGCCGCCTACCACTTCGTGTCGCTCGACGCGACCGAGCAATGGCGCCCGCTCGTCACCGCCCGCTGCAACGAACTCGGCCTGCGCGGCACGATCCTGCTCGCGCCGGAAGGCATCAACCTGTTCATCGCCGGCTCGCGCGAAGCGACCGACGCGTTCATCGACTACATCCGCCACGATCCGCTGTTCGAAGGCAAGTTCGCGACGCTGCAGTTCAAGGAGAGCCTGTCCGACTCGCAGCCGTTCCGCCGGATGCTCGTGCGCCTGAAGCGCGAGATCATCACGATGAAGAAGCCCGCGATCAAGCCGGAGCTCGGCCGCGCGCCGTCGGTCGACGCGCGCACGCTGAAGGCGTGGCTCGACCGCGGCCACGACGATGCCGGCCGCCCGGTCGTGATGCTCGACACGCGCAACGCGTTCGAAGTGGACGTCGGCACGTTCGACGACGCGCTCGACTACCGAATCGACAAGTTCAGCGAGTTCCCGGAAGTGATCGACGCGAGCCGCGCCGATCTCGAGGGCAAGACCGTCGTGTCGTTCTGCACGGGCGGCATCCGCTGCGAGAAGGCGGCGATCCACATGAAGGAAATCGGCATCGAGAACGTGTACCAGCTCGAGGGCGGGATCCTGAAGTATTTCGAGGAAGTCGGCGGCGCGCACTATCACGGCGACTGCTTCGTGTTCGACTACCGCACCGCGCTGAACCCGCAACTGCAGCCGACCGAAAACGTCACGTGCTTCGCGTGCCGCGCGGTCGTCACGCCGGAAGCCCAGCAATCGCCGAGCTACGTGGCCGGCCAGTCGTGCCCGGCCTGCGCGCAGACAGCCAGCGCCGCGTAAGCGCGCGTCGCTCCGCGCCCCGATGAACGGTTACCGCGGCCGCTTCGCGCCGTCGCCCACCGGCCCGCTGCATTTCGGCTCGCTGGTCGGTGCGCTCGCGAGCTGGCTCGACGCGCGCGCACACGGCGGCGCATGGCTCGTGCGCATCGAGGACATCGACGGCCCGCGCACGGTGCCCGGCGCCGCCGACGACATCCTCGCGACGCTCGCGCATTTCGGCATGACGCCCGACGAGCCACCCGTGTGGCAAAGCACGCGCGAGGCCAACTATGCGGCCGCGCTCGACCGGCTCGTCGACGCAGGGCTCGTCTACCCGTGCGGCTGCACGCGCAAGGAAATCGCTGATTCGCTACGTGCCGCACACGAGCGCCACACGACGCTCGCGTACCCGGGCACCTGCCGCACCGGCCTGCACGGCAAGCCCGCGCGCGCGTGGCGGCTGCGCGTGCCGGACGGCGACGATGCGATCGTCACGTTCGACGACCGCTGGCAGCACACGCAAGCGCAGAATCTCGCGACCGACGTCGGCGATTTCGTGCTGAAGCGCGCGGACGGCCAATGGGCGTATCAGCTCGCGGTGGTGGTCGACGATGCCGACGCGGGCATCACGCACGTCGTGCGCGGCGCCGACCTGCTCGATTCGACCGCGCGCCAGATCCACCTGCAGCGTTGTCTCGGCGTGCCGACGCCCGAATACCTGCACGTGCCCGTCGTCGTCGACGCGAACGGCGAAAAGCTCAGCAAGCAGACCGGCGCGATCGCGCTCCAGCGGGACGATCCGCTGCCGGCGCTGCGGGCTGCCGCCATGCATCTCGGCCTTGCCGCCGATGGCGATCCATCGGGCGACACGATGGATGCGTTCTACGCGGCCGCGACCGATGCGTGGGCGCGTCGCTTCGGGCCACACGCCGGCTGAGCCGTTCGCGGAATCCCTGTTCGCAGCGACCGCGTTCCGGCATCCGTCAGCGCTGAATCGACCGGAAACTGCACGCGCGCTGACGACACTGCACCGAAGCCCCCCGCCCGCGCGATCAGTCATCCCTCCTCCCGGCTGCCTCGTCACGAATCGTCTCGCCCAATGAAAAACGGGCACATGCTCATCGCATGCACCCGTTTCCGCGGCAGCGCTCGCGCGCTGCACCGACCGCCTGAACCGCCCGCTTACGCCGACGGCTTGCGCGGCATTCCGAAGCCGCCGAGCAGCGCGGCGACCTGACGCTTCGGCCCCTTCTTCTCGGGCTGCTGCGCGGACTTCGTCTCTTCCGGCTGGTTCGCCGGCGCCGACGGTTCGTACGGCTTCAGGAAGAAATCATCGACCGGCGCCTCGTGACGACGGTGATGGCCGCCGCGCTCGGAACCGCCCGAACGACGCCCCGACGCACCGCGATGCTCGTCGCGCTCGCGGCGGCCGCCGCGTTCGCCGCCGCGCTCACCGCCGCGCTCGTCGTGACGATGGCGCGCCGGCTTGTCGAGCGCGAGCGTCTGCACATCGAGCGGACGCTTGATCAGCTTCTCGATATCGGCGAGCTGCTTGCGCTCGTTCGGGCTGCACAGCGACAGCGCATCGCCCGTCGCGCCCGCGCGGCCCGTGCGGCCGATCCGGTGCACGTAGTCTTCCGCGTTGAACGGCAGGTCGAAGTTGATCACGGCCGGCAGTTCGGCGATGTCGAGGCCGCGCGCGGCCACGTCGGTCGCGACCAGCGCCTCGATTTCGCCGCGCTTGAACGCGTCGAGGGCCTGCATCCGCTCGATCTGCGTCTTGTCGCCGTGGATCGCCGACGCGACCACGCCGTCGCGCTCGAGATTGCGGGCCAGCCGGCTTGCGCCGATCTTGCTGTTGCAGAACACGATCACCTGCTTGAGCCCGCGATCGCGCAGCAGCTGCACGACGGCGGCCTGCTTGTCGCCTTCGGCGACGTCGTAGACGATCTGCGTGACGTTCGCGTTGGTCGAGTTGCTGCGCGCGACCTCGATCGTCTGCGGGTTGCGCAGGTAGGTCGATGCGAGCTTCTTGATTTCCAGCGAGAAGGTGGCCGAGAACAGCAGCGTCTGACGCTCCTTCGGCAGCAGGTTCAGGATGCGCTGCAGGTCCGGCAGGAAGCCCATGTCGAGCATCCGGTCGGCCTCGTCGAGCACGAGCATCTGCACCTGCCCGAGGTTTGCCGTTTTCTGCTGCACGTGGTCGAGCAGGCGGCCGGGCGTCGCGATCAGGATCTCGACGCCGCGGCGCAGCTCGGCCATCTGCGGGTTCATGTCGACGCCGCCGAACACCACCGCGCTGCGCAGCGGCGTGTGCTTCCCGTACGCGTGCACGTTCGCGGCAACCTGGTCGGCGAGCTCGCGGGTCGGCGTGAGGATCAGCGCGCGCACCGGGTGGCGCGCGGGCGATGCGCTCGTGTTGGCCTGCGGCAGCAGCCGCTGGAGGATCGGCAGCGAGAAGCTCGCGGTCTTGCCGGTACCCGTTTGCGCGGCGCCCATGACGTCGCGGCCGGCGAGCACGACCGGAATGGCCTGCGCCTGGATCGGCGTCGGCGTCGTATAGCCCTGCTCCGCGATGGCTTTCAGGATATCGGCGGCAAGGCCGAATTGATCGAAGGTTGCGTCGGCTGGCTTGGCGACTGAATCGGACATGGTGGCGTTTCGCTCAAAAGGCGCGGCGGGGACATCGTGCGTCAGGCCGGCCGGGCCTGCGCTCATCACATTTCGGAAGTAGACGGAGCCGCGGCGCGCCGCGCGGCGCCGCTCTGGCGCTTGGGACCGGTTCATTTCGAACATCGGGCGCCACAGGCCGTGCGGACTCCGTTCGGCGCGAATGCCGGCGGAAAGGGGCGTATTGTAGCACTGCGCAGCAATCTGTCCGTGACAACGCCGCGAACGCCCTCGGTGGCGGTTCGCGGCGAGCGCCGGCAGGCCTGGCGCGGGCGGATGCGTCGAGCGACCAGGCTATCCCGATCGGCCGATGGGTAAAAATAGGGGTCGAATTCCGGGTGTGCACTTCGGAAAATCGGCAAGCGGTCGACGAGCCCGGGCGCCGCCTGCCCAGCGATCCGGCTGGAGGTCGAACCCGGCTGCCCGCATCGAACGCGGCAATCGGCACGCCGGCACGGCGTATCCGATCGCGCGCGGCGCTCAGCCCTTCTTCTTTTTCTTCTTCTCGACCTGCACGCAGTCGCCCAGCAGCGGTGCCGCATTCTGGTCGGCGATCTCGTCGCGCAGCGTCCCTTCCTTGCCCTTCGTCCACCAGGTATAGCGTCCGGCCTGGTAGCGCACGCCCGACGCCGAAACGGTATCGACGAACAGCAGTTGCTGTCCGTTGACCGGCACCAGCGCGAAGCTCTGGCCGTTGCCCGCGCGCCAGTACGACACGCGCACCGGCTGCTTCTGGTTCGCGCACTGATAGAGGGCCTGCTGGCGCGAATCGGCGTCGATCTCCTCGACGGTCAGTTGCGCGGCATGCGCGACGGAAACGGCGGTGCCGGCCAGCGCGAGCGCGGCGAAGGTTTGGCGAATCATGCAGGTCCTCTCACGAGACGGGTGGAAGCACGCCCTCGCGGGACGCGCGGTTATCGTTGGTTATGTATTGAGCGTTCGTCGCTCAGGGATCGATGACGTCGGCGCACGCGTCGGTCGGCGCGGCCGCGACATGGCCGACGACCGGCACGATCTTCAGCCCGGCCGATGCGACCCGGCACGGCGCGGCCGCGAGGCCGCACCCCGCGAGGCTCGCGACCAGCGCCAGCGCGGCGCCCACCTTGCCGATACGGCCGATCCGCCGCCATGTCGACACCATCGCGTGCTCCCGATCCGGTCAGCGCGCCGACACGGGCCGCACGGCCGCCGCGGCGCGCTTTGCGCGTTCGCGGGCTTCGTCGACGGTCGCGCCGGTCGCGAGGGCGACGCCCATGCGCCGCTTCACGAAGCTTTCCGGTTTGCCGAACAGGCGCAGGTCGGCGCCCGGCACGGCCAGCGCGTCGCGCACACCCTCGAACGCGATGCCGCGCTCGTCGAGCCCGCCGTAAATCACCGCCGACGCGGCCGGCGAGCCGAGCGTCGGATCGACCGGCAGCCCGAGAATCGCGCGCGCGTGCAGTTCGAACTCCGACTGACGCTGCGACGCGAGCGTCACGAGGCCGGTGTCGTGCGGCCGCGGGCTCACCTCGGAGAACCAGACTTCGTCCCCGCGCACAAACAGCTCGACGCCGAACAGCCCGCGCCCGCCGAGCGCCTCGGTCACCTTGTGCGCGATCTCGCGCGACTTCTCCAACGCGACGGCGCTCATCGGCTGCGGCTGCCACGATTCGACGTAATCGCCCGCCACCTGCACGTGCCCGACCGGCTCGCAGAAGTAGGTGCGCGTCTCAAGCGTCGCCGGATCGATCGCGCGCACGGTCAGCTGCGTGATCTCGTAGTCGAAATCGATGAAGCCCTCGACGATCACACGGCCGTGGTTCACGCGGCCGCCCGCCATCGCGTAATCCCAGGCAGGCTTCACGTCGGCCTCGGTCCGCACGACCGACTGCCCCTTGCCCGACGACGACATCACCGGCTTCACGACGCACGGCATGCCGATCTTCGCGACGGCCGCGCTGAACGCGTCGAACGACTCGGCGAACGCATACGGCGAAGTCGCCAGCCCGAGCTCCTCGGCCGCGAGGCGGCGGATGCCTTCGCGGTTCATCGTGAGCTGCGTCGCGCGCGCGGTCGGGATCACCTCGGCGAGGCCGGCCGCCTCGATCGCCGCGAGGGCATCGGTCGCGATCGCCTCGATCTCCGGCACGATCAGGTGCGGGCGCTCTGCCTCGACGACCGCGCGCAGCGCGGCGGCGTCGGTCATGTCGATCACGTGCGCGCGATGCGCGACCTGGTGCCCCGGCGCGTCCGGATAACGATCGACCGCGACGACTTCGACGCCGAGACGCTGCAACGCGATGATGACTTCCTTGCCGAGTTCGCCCGCGCCGAGCAGCATGACGCGCGTGGCCGAGGGTGAAAGCGGCGTACCGAGCCGCTGACCGATCTGCATGTGATTTCCCGCTGGTTCTGTTGGAGGACGAAAACGGCTCCGATGTTAACACGCGCACCCGTGCCGGTCCGGGCGGTTTCGTCGCGTCGCGCGTCGCCGCGTGAAGCCCGCCGGCGCCTTGCGAACGTTTTCACGCGCGAAGTGTCGGCTCGCCTCGCGCGGGGCGGGTGCGTTACTCTTACGCCTTGATTAGAATCCGATGAGGAACGAGGCTCATGTCCCACCTGTCCGCCGCCGCACGCGCACGCACCGGCCTGCTTCGCCCGCTGCGCGCGCCGCTCTGCGCGTTGACGCTTGCCACGCTTCTCGCCGCCTGCGCGATGCCGACCCACCCCGATTCCGCCGCCCCCGCACCCGACCCGTACAACCCCGCCGCCGTCCAGCTGCTCGACGACACGAGCTGGGAGCTCACGAGCTGGGTGAACGCCGACGGCACGCCGCGCATGATTCCGCACGGCGACAACGGCGAGCCGATCAAGCTCGCGCTGTCCATCGAATCGGGCGTCCGACGCGCCAGTGGCTTTTCCGGCTGCAACCGCTACATGGGCACCTACGCGCTCAAGAACGGTCTGCTGAGCTTCGGGCCGCTGGCCGGCACGCGCATGGCATGCCCGAACGCACTCGGCGGCCAGCTCGAACACGCGTACCTCGATGCGCTCGCGCACATCGAGAAGACCGGCGTGCAGATGCGCGAGCCGCAGCAATTGCAGATCGTGACCGAAGCCGGCGCGACGCTGACCTTCACGCGCCGGAGCCCCTGATGCAGCGCGCGGGCGAAGGCCGACCGGCCGCCTTCGCCACGCGCGAATCCCGGACGCACGCGTCCCGTGGCCTGGAAGCGCGTCGACGCGTTCATGCTGCCCTAGAGTCCTGTTCGCCGGCCGGTTAAACTCGGCGGGTCGCGCACCGCGCTCCCCGCCCTCTTCCTGTTTCATCAAAGCATGCACACGGTTGTCTTCGGCTGGTTCGGCATCTCCGCCGTCTGGTTCCTCCTTCTCATCTGGCGTCTCGTTCAGGCGATGCTGCCCGGCGGCGGCGGACTCGCCGGCCGCGGCTCGATTCGCCTGTGGCTCGGCTTCGCGGCCGTGTTCGTCGCGAGCTGCGCGCTGACGAGCCCGCTGTCGGGCCCCGACACGAATGCGCTCGGCCACGCGCTCTCGAACGGCTTCGCGCATGTGCTCGGCCCGATCGGTACGCCGGTCGCGATGGTCGTGCTGTTCTTCGCCGGCCTGCCGTGGCTGACCGGCGTCGGCTGGCGGCAGTTCGCCGCGTGGGTCGACACGTCGTTCGGCGTCAAGCTCGCGCGCGACGTCGCCGACGACGACGTGCGCGGCGTCGCCGACCTGCCGCGCAGCGCGCTGCATCGCGACGACGACATCGTGCAGCCGACCACCGCGCACACCGTCAACTCGATGGCGCCGCGGCAGAACGGCCGCTATTCGCGCCCAACGTTGTGGAAACCCGATCCGCAGGCCCGACCGAAGCCGCGCAGCAACGCAGCGCCGCGTCCGCTCGCGGAGCCCGTCGCACCGTCGGGCTGGCTGAAGCCGACGTCGGCCCATCGCATGCCCCCGCCGCCCGCATCGGGCACGACGAGCGCCATGCCGCCGCCGACGACCGGCAGCACCGCCAGCCTCGCGCGAGCCGCAGCGAATGCACAGGTGCCGCGCCCGAACCCGGCCCCGCTTCCGGCCGGGTTCGAGCCCGTTCGGCCGCAACCGACCGCCGCGCGCCCGGCCGCAGCCGCAATGAAGCAGCCGGCCGCGCCGCGTGCCGCGGTCACACCGCGCCCGGCCGGCGTGACGCCGCCGCGCACGCCCGCGCGCCCAGCGGCGGGCGCCGGCCAGTCGCCGGACGCCGCACGGCGCCGCCCCCCGCCACCGGTCCCCGCGCGCGCGCCGCTCTACGCATGGGTGCAGCAGCCCGCGGAGCCGATCACGCCGGCGCCGAGCGTTCACGACACGCTGCGCTCGATCGAGGCCAGCACCGCGCAATGGGCGACGCTCGACGACGTGCGGGCGCCCGATGCGGCGCCGGCGACGGCCGCCGCGGTTGCGACGGCAGCGAGCGTCGCGGCATCGGCATCGGCATCGACGGCCGTACCCGCCGGGGTCGTTGCGAGCGCGCTTCAGGCCTCGCCCCGCCACGCAGACCTTCCGGACACGCACGAAGCCACGCCGGCATACGACGACGCACCGATCGTGCTGGATGCATTCATGCCGGCCGAGCCGAGCGTGCGCACACCCCTTCTCGATGTTGGCACGAGCATTCCGGCCTTCGGCGAAACTGCACGGCATGCCATACCGGATCGCAGCGTCGAGACCGATGCACCGACGCGTCATGCGGAAGGCGAGCATCGGCATGACGCCAATGCTCCCGCCGCGCCGGCATTCGATTCACCGATCGACTTCGCACCGTGGGAAGACATCGTCAGCCCGCCGGTTTCCGGACTCGACGCATCGCATGAAAGCCCGATTGCCGCGCCGCTGTCCGATGCGGATGAGTCGGGGGCGACGAGCGAGGCTGTCAGTTCGCATGCGGCCAGCGTCACGTCGATGGCAAGCTGCATGGGCCGCACCGCCGACGCGAAGGATGCGGCAACGGCCGCAGGGACGGTCGGTCAGGTCCAGTCGCAATCCACACTGCCGGCCGATACCACCGTATCGGTCGATACGACACCGGACACGCACGCGACTCAGGACGTCGTGACGCCTGTCCAGCAGGTCGCGCCGACCACTCCCCTCCCCGCTTCGTCGATCGCGGCAACGCCGACGCGGCCGCTTGCCGATGCCATGCCACCCGCATCGGCGGCGTCGATCTCCGCGATGGCGGAACCTGCGTCTGCGTCGTGGTCGAAGCCGTTGTCCGCGGAAACCTCCTCTGGTGCGCTGACGATTCCGGCAACTTCCGCGTCGTCGCGCGTCGGGACCACGCCGGGCTCTGCTGCCCTGGCACCCGCACCGGCGAACACGTCGAACAGCACACCGGCCGCCGCGACGCCTTCGTTCTCCGGCATGACTGGCACGGCCTCTTGGTCGCCGTCGCAACCCACCGCATCGGCGGCGCCCGTTGTATCGGCCGAGCCGTCCGCGCCGATGGGCGCCACGGCGGCCGCACACGGTTCCAGCGGTCACGTGCCGGGTGCGGCATCGGCCGCGGTCACGCCGGCACCCGCACCGACGGCACCCGCCCATACTCCTTCGACCGGTGCCGCCGTCCTGCCCGCCGCGCAGCCGTCCGCCCCCGTGGCGATGTCTGCTCCGACGCCCGCAATGAATGCTTCCGGTCCGGCCACATCGCAGCCGGCCGCGTCCGCACCCGCATCGACCGGCACGTCCTTCAGCGCAACCGGATCGCATCCGGCGCAAAGCACGCAGGTGTCGCCTGCCGTCGCGTCTGACGCCCCGTCCGGCAGCGCATTTACCGCAACGTCGACCGCATCGGCCACGCCTCCGGCAGCACCGACGAACCGCACGTCTGACGCTTGGTCGACCGGCACGCAGGCCACGCCGCCCGCAGTAGCGCAGGCAGCACCCGGCATCGCGCCTGCCGCCGCCGCTGCGGTCATCTCGGCGCCGTCTTCCGGCGCACTCGCCCCGACGAGCACGATCGTTGCCGCTGCACCCGCCGCGTTCGGCGGCGTGCCTGCAGCGACGGGTGGCGCGCCGGCCTCCTTCGCCACGACCGCCCCCGCGACGGCATCGGCCGCGCCCGCGACTTCCGCGACCGCGTCTGTGTCGGCAATGCCGACCTTCTCCACACCGGGCGGATCCATCGACACGGCGAACCCGGCACAACCCGTCGCGTCCGCACCGGCGCCGCAGGCCCGGTCGTTCACCGCCCCGCTGGCCCCCGCTGCTGCATCGGCGAGCTGGTCCATGCCCGGCACGGGCGCGACGCCCGCGGCAACCGGCATCGCCATCCCGGCCGTCACGACCGCACCGCCGCCGGACACGACGCTGTCCGAGGCCACCGTGCCGCCGGCACCGGCGGAATCGAGCGCCCCGCCCCCGGACGCATCGGCCGAACCCGCGCGCCAGCCGCGCCCGAACGCGTTCGAATTCCACGCACCCGCGTCGTTCAACGTCGAACTGCCGACGCTCGACCTGCTCGAGCCCGCCTCCGACGATATCGAAACGATCACCGAGGAACACCTCGCGCAGACCGCCCAGGTCATCGAGCAGCGCCTGCAGGAATTCAAGGTGCCGGTGACCGTGGTCGGTGCATCGGCGGGTCCGGTGATCACGCGCTTCGAGATCGAACCCGCGCTCGGCGTGCGCGGCAGCCAGATCGTCGGCCTGATGAAGGACCTGTCGCGCGGCCTCGGCCTCACGTCGATCCGCGTCGTCGAGACGATTCCCGGCAAGACCTGCATGGGCCTCGAGCTGCCGAACGCGAAACGCCAGATGATCCGCCTGTCGGAAATCCTCGAATCGCGCCAGTACCAGCATTCGGCGTCGCAGCTGACGATCGCGATGGGCAAGGACATCACCGGCCACCCGGTCGTCACCGATCTCGCGAAGGCGCCGCACATGCTGGTCGCCGGCACGACGGGTTCGGGCAAGTCGGTCGCGATCAACGCGATGATCCTGTCGCTGCTGTACAAGGCGACGCCCGAGGACGTGCGGCTCATCATGATCGACCCGAAGATGCTCGAGTTGTCGGTCTACGAAGGCATCCCGCACCTGCTGGCGCCGGTCGTCACCGACATGAAGCTCGCGGCGAATGCGCTGAACTGGTGCGTCGGCGAAATGGAGAAGCGCTACCGCCTGATGTCGGCCGTCGGCGTGCGCAACCTCGCGGGCTTCAACCAGAAGATCCGCGACGCTGAAGCGAAGGAAAAGAAGATCGGCAACCCGTTCTCGCTGACGCCCGACGATCCCGAGCCGCTGTCGAAGCTGCCGCTGATCGTCGTCGTGATCGACGAGCTGGCCGACCTGATGATGGTCGCCGGCAAGAAGATCGAGGAGCTGATCGCCCGTCTCGCGCAGAAGGCGCGCGCGGCCGGCATCCACCTGATCCTCGCGACGCAGCGCCCGTCGGTCGACGTGATCACCGGCCTCATCAAGGCGAACATCCCGACGCGCGTCGCGTTCCAGGTGTCGTCGAAGATCGACTCGCGCACGATCCTCGATCAGATGGGCGCCGAATCGCTGCTCGGCCAGGGCGACATGCTGTTCCTGCCGCCGGGCACCGGCTACCCGCAGCGCGTGCACGGCGCGTTCGTCGCGGACGAGGAAGTGCACCGGATCGTGGAATACCTGAAGCAGTTCGGCGAGCCGCAGTACGAGGAAGGGATTCTCGACGGCCCGGCCGCCGACGGCGCGACGCAGGACCTGTTCGGCGACGCGCCGGATGCGGAAGCCGATCCGCTGTACGACGAAGCGGTCGCGTTCGTCGTGCGCACACGGCGCGCGTCGATCTCGTCGGTGCAGCGCCAGTTGCGCATCGGCTACAACCGCGCCGCGCGGCTCGTCGAGCAGATGGAAGCAGCCGGGCTCGTGTCGCCGATGGGGATCAACGGCAGCCGCGAGGTGCTCGTGCCGGCCGCGGCCGACTGAGCACGGCGGCCGCGCGGCCGACGACGACCGATACGGGCGCCCCGCGCAAGCGGCCGCCCGAACGAAAAAAAAGGGCGCTGCAGAAGCAGCGCCCTTTCTCCATTTACTGCGCCACCGGCACCAGCTTGAAATCGACCGGGCTGCCGAGCGCCACCTTCTGCGGATTCGGGCCGAGCTGCCCCGTTTCGACGTCGCGACTGAATACGTAGAACGTATCGCTGTCCTGGTTGCCGACGATCAGCCACTTGCCGGTCGGATCGATCAGGAATTCGCGCGGCGTCTTGCCGAGGCTCGACTGGCGCCCGACGGTCTTCAGCCGGCCATCGGCCTTGTTCACCGCGTAGATCACGATTTCGTTCACGTCGCCACGGTTGCTCGCGTACAGGAAGCGGCCGTCCGGCGACAGGTGGATCGCGCCGCCGCCCACCTTGCCCTTGAAGCCCGGCACCGTCATCGGCAGCGTCTCGACCGGCGTCAGCTTGCCGTCGTGGTGGCCGAACACCTCGACCGCCGCGTTGAGCTCGCTCGTCACGTACGCGAACCGGCCGTCGGCGCCGAACACCATGTGACGCGGGCCGGAGCCGGCCTTCACCGGCGTGTAGCGCGTGTCGGTCGGGCTGATCAACCCGCGGCTGCCGTCGATCGTGTAGCGGTAGCCGTAGATCTTGTCCGCGCCGAGGTCCTGCACGAACAGGTAACGGCCATCGGGCGAGAACACCGTCGAGTGCACGTGCGCGCCGTCCTGGCGCCCCTTCACGGGCCCCGTGCCTTCGTGATGCACCGTCAGCGCGGCCGGGCCGACCGCACCGCCGTCGCGGACCGGGAACACGGCGAAGCTGCCGCCCGGATCGGCCGCGACCGAGTAGTTGGCCGTGACGAGGTACTTGCCGTCCGGCGACAGCGCGAGATAGCAAGGATCGTTCCCTTCGGACGACACGCGGTCGATGAACGTGAGCGCTCCCGTCTTCGGATCGAAGCCGAACGCGCTGACGCCGCCGCGCTGCGTCGCAGGGCCGTTGTCGCCGGGCAGTTCGTTGACCGCGTAGACGGTGCGACCGTCGCGGCTTGGCAACAGGTAGGACGGATTCACGGTCTTCGCCGACGACACGGGTGCGACACTGCCCGTTTTCGTATCGAAGCGGTAAACGTAGATCCCGTCGCTGCCGCGCCCCGTATAGGTGCCGACGAGCAGGTTGTAGACGCCATCGGCCGGTGCCGGCGATTGTTGAGCGAAGGCATGGGTCGCGGACAAGGACAGCACGATCGCGAAACCTTTCATCCAGTGAGCGAGCCTAAGCGGGAACCCTCGTGTCGAAGCGCGTGCGTCACGCTCGCGTAAACGGCTGGGCATTGAATCCTCCTTGCATCGAGTCGCTTCAAGTGTTGAGATAGGACGAAACGCCGGCCGTTCATGCGCTCCGCCGCCCGGCCGAGTATACGGGGCGCGACGCCGGCGCGTGAAGCCAGGGCGCCTCCGCCTGCATAGTGAACTCGAATACCCAAGGACCGCTTGCCCATGCCCGCCCTGATCGAAGACTACGCCCTCGTCGGCGACGGCCACACCGCCGCGCTGATCTCGAAAGACGGCTCCGTCGACTGGCTGTGCTGGCCCCGCTTCGATTCGGGCGCCTGTTTCGCGGCGCTGGTCGGCACGCCCGAGCACGGCCGCTGGCTGCTCGCGCCGGCCGACGACGCCGCGATCACGCACACGACGCGCCGCTATCGCGGCGACACGCTGATCCTCGAGAGCGACTATGAAAGCGCCGACGGCGCAGTCACCGTGATCGACTTCATGCCGCCCGGCAATGGCTGGTCCGAACTGGTGCGGATCGTCGTCGGCCGCCACGGCACGATGAAGATGCGCATGGAGCTGGTGTTGCGCTTCGACTACGGTTTCTCGATCCCGTGGGTCACGCAACTGACCCGCGAGGACGGCGTGAAGGCGATCGCCGGCCCCGATACCGTCGTGCTGCGCACGCTGGTGCCGCTCACCGGCAAGAACCTCCATACGCTCGCGGAATTCACGGTGAGCGCCGACGAACGCGTGCCGTTTTCGCTCAGCTACGCGGCGTCGCACCTGCGGCTGCCGCCTGCGCGCGATCCGCTGTCGATGCTCGCCCGCACCGAGAACTACTGGCTCGAATGGTCGGGCCGCTGCCAGGTGCAGGGTCGCTACGCGGCGGCCGTGCGCCGCTCGCTGATCACGCTGAAGGCGCTCGCGTACGAGCCGACCGGCGGGATCGTCGCGGCGCCCACCACGTCGCTGCCCGAAAAGATCGGCGGCAACCGCAACTGGGACTACCGCTATTGCTGGCTGCGCGACGCGACGATCACGTTGCTCGCGCTGATGCGCGGCGGCTACTACGACGAGGCGCGCGCCTGGCGCACGTGGCTCGGCCGCGTGATGGCCGGCTCGCCCGAGCAAATCCAGATCATGTACGGGATCGCGGGCGAACGCCGGCTGCCGGAAATGGAGCTCGACTGGCTGCCCGGCTACCAGGATTCGAAACCGGTGCGCGTCGGCAACGGCGCCGCGAACCAGCTCCAGCTCGACGTGTTCGGCGAAGTGATGGCCGCGCTGCACCTCGCGCGCGTGGGCGGCCTGCAGGCCGACGACACGGTGTGGTCCGTCCAGTGTTCACTGCTCGATCATCTCGAGAAGATCTGGCAGGAACCCGACGAGGGGATCTGGGAAACGCGCGGCGGCCGCCGCCATTTCACGTTCTCGAAGGTGATGGCGTGGGTCGCATTCGACCGCGCGATCAAGTCGGCGGAAATGTTCCGGCTGCCCGCGTCGCTCGACCGCTGGCGCGCGCTGCGCGACCGGATCCACGCGGACGTCTGCGACAACGCATGGCATGAAGGCAAACGGGCGTTTGCGCAGAGTTACGGCAGCGACGAACTCGACGCGAGCGTGCTGCTGATGCCGCTGCTCGGCTTCCTGCCGCCGGAAGACCCGCGCATCGTCGGCACGGTCGACGCGATCGAGCGGGAATTGCTGCACGACGGGCTCGTGATGCGCTACCGAACGACGGAGTACGACGACGGCCTGCCGCCCGGCGAAGGCACGTTTCTCGCGTGCAGTTTCTGGCTGGTCGACAACTACGCGCTGCTCGGCCGGATCGACGACGCGCACCGGCTCTTCAGCCGGCTGCTCGCGCTGTCCAACGACCTCGGGCTGCTCGCCGAGGAATACGACCCGGTCGAGGGCCGGCTCGTCGGCAACTTCCCGCAGGCGTTCTCGCACGTGGCGCTGGTGCATACTGCAATGAACCTGATGCACCACGAAGACGCCATGGCGCGCGCGGCCGGCCAGCCGGCGCCGGCCGTGGCGACAGGGCGCTGACCGGGGCCGGAGCGGCTTCTTCAGAGATCGTCAATTCGCAAAAGTTTGATGAAAAATCGGGGAAATGTTGCATTGCAACACCCATCGTTGTCCGATATGATCGATTCGATTGTCCGGCCGCACTGCACCATGGCCGGTCGCTGACCCACACGGCACGCCGCGACGCCCCACGCCGCCCTTGCGCACCGTCCCCCACGCGGGAGTAGTCTGCATGCTTTACCAACTGCACGAATTCCAGCGGGCGATGCTGAGCCCGCTCACGGCCTGGGCCCAGGCCGCATCCAAGTCGTTCGCCAACCCGTCGAGCCCGTTCTCGCTGATGCCCGGCGCGACGCGGATGGCCGCCGCGTACGAGCTGATGTACCGGCTCGGCAAGGATTACGAGAAGCCCGAATTCAACATTCATCAGATCGTCAAGGACGGCCACAACATCCCGATCGTCGAGCAGACGATCGTCGAGAAGCCGTTCTGCCGGCTGCTGCGCTTCAAACGCTATTCGGACGACGCCGATGCCGTCAC